>QQXM01000020.1 GCA_014610835.1 Erysipelotrichaceae bacterium 7770_A6 | reverse complement strand
GACAAAAATAAGCATAAAAAAACGTGGTAAATAAGCCACGATCTTAAATTCGATATTTTTTACAACTCCTAAACTCCCGGGTAAAAGAAATGATTGCTACAGGAAGCATTGATGAAGAAGAATATGAAAACGCACTTCAAGAGCTCACAAAATAATTGTGAGTTCTTTTTTGAAATTTTTTTATTTTTTTATTGACACAATCACAGTGTCTTGGTATTATATTTAAGCACTGTTAAAAAGCATGGTTCCTTAGCTCAGTTGGTAGAGCAACTGACTCTTAATCAGTGGGTCGACGGTTCGAGCCCGTCAGGAACCACCATAAAGAAAAACTCATTCAAAATTGAATGAGTTTTTTATTGCATTTTCAAAATAAAATGATTATAATAGATAAGCAATTGGTTCCTTAGCTCAGTTGGTAGAGCAACTGACTCTTAATCAGTGGGTCGACGGTTCGAGCCCGTCAGGAACCACCATATGATAAAAGCATATGATTCAGTTTCTTGATCATATGCTTTTTTATTTTCTATCAAAAAGAATGAATCATAGATCCATTCTCATTGATACTTATCATTTTTAAATATGCCATCCAATGTTTCCACTAGATTTTTGATATTTACCGGTTTTGATAAATGTGCATTCATACCAGCTGCCATTGATTTTTTCTTATCTTCTTCAAAGGCATTCGCTGTCATCGCAACAATTGGAATATTTGCTTTTCTTCGGTTTGAAAGATGTCGAATTTCTTTTGTTGCAGTATATCCATCCATCTTTGGCATTTGAATATCCATCAAAATAAGATCATACGCATTTTCATCTAAAGCTTTCATTCTTTCTACTGCATCTATTCCATCATTGACACTATCTACAATAAAACCAGCATTTTTTAACATCTCTTCAGCAATTTCACGATTCAATTCATTATCTTCCACAAGCAAGAGATGTTTTCCTTCATAACAGCTGTGAAGTGTTTCAACTGATTGTTTTCTTACAGTTTTTGGATTTTTTAATACAGAAATCAATTCTGATTTAAATAATGGTTTTGAAATAAACGCGGTTACACCTGCATCCAAAGCTTCCTGTTCAACATCAGAGTAATCATATGCACTCAAAATAATAATTGGAACTTCATTTTTCATACTGGAACGAATTCTTCGAGCCGTTTCAATTCCATTCATATCAGGCATCAGCCAGTCAATAATAAATACTTCAAATGGCTCAGACTGTTCATACGCCTCTTGAGAACGAACCACAGCTTCTTTGCCAGAGGTTGTCCAGTCTGCACGCATTTGAATATCTCTAAGCATTTTACTAACGCTCATACACGTATCAATATCATCATCCACCACAAGAACTCTTGCACCAGCCAAAGAAGAAATCGTTTCATAAGTAGATGCAGTATCGTTGATCTTCATTGTTAGACAAACAACAAATTCACTGCCTTCTCCTTCTTTCGAATTCACATGAATCGTTCCACCCAGCATATTTACAAGATGCTTTGTGATTGCCATGCCAAGTCCAGTACCTTCTATTCCGCTATTTGTAGAAGAACGTTCTCTAGAAAAGGAATCAAATACATGTTTTATAAATTCCTCTGACATGTCAATCCCATTATCTTTTACTGTAAATTCAAAATATGCATAACCTGGATCATCACATGGGTTTTCTTTGATGCGAATATTGATTCTACCACCGACTTGCGTGAATTTAATCGCATTCCCTGTCAGATTCAATAAAATCTGGTTTAAACGCAGCTTATCTGTAATGACATCTTCATGAACAATGTCTTGTGTATCAATACAAAGATCTAACTGTTTTGAATGAATACTGCCTTGAATAATTGTTGTCAAGTCATGGAGTATATCTGGGATATGAACTTCATGACATTCAATATTTACAGCACCATTTTCAATTCTACTCATATCTAGCACATCATTGATCAAACTCAATAAATGCTTTGAAGAAATATTGATTTTTGTTAAATAGTTATTTAATGCATCTTTGTTATCTATATGTGTTGCTGCTAAAGCAGTATAGCCAATGATTGCATTCATTGGTGTTCGGATATCATGAGACATATTATTCAAGAATGTTGTTTTTGCTTTATTTGCATTTTCTGCCATCTGTAAAGCATCACGCAAGGCTTTCTCCTGTTCTTCAAGTTTTTCTTTTGCTTCTAATTCTTTCTTTTTTTCTTCATGAATATCTTTTACAACAAACAAAACTTCTACAATTTTTCCATTATCATCACGTTTCTTAGAAATATACGTTGCACGATACCAGTGATTATTTCTAGATTTCACTTCCATATTGATGAAATTTTTATAACGCAATCGATTCTGCAGCGTTGTAAGATCAAAAAATGCTTTTACTTTTTCTTGTTTTTTGAATTCATCATTCAAATTTCTATCAAACAATATGTTATGCAGGTTTTGTAAAGATTGTTTTGGCTGTGCAATATAAAAACCACTTTCCCGGCCATGAATGACAGAATACTTGTCTTCTTTAAAATCTAATACAACCATTTCCTGATATTGAGATGCAAGTGACTGTATAACTTCTGTTCTAGCTTCCTGCTGTTTCAAAGCATATTCCAATTGCATTTGATATTCATTTTCCTTTTGAACGATTTCATCAATTGGCTGAATTCCAATGACTACCTGAAATCGCTCTTCATCTACATGCATACGAACAATTTTAATATTGAAATACTCTTTTCCTGCTGGATTAGGAATTGTCTGATAGCGGTATTGTAAACTGTCTTGTTTCCGTAATTCGTACATCAAAACTTCTGGGCGCATATATTGCCAGAAATCTTGTTTTCTATCACTAACAATCAGATTATTAAAATAATACTGGAATCTTTTTGTATATGAATTTAAATCTTTTTCTTCTAGAGTGGAATTCAACAAGCTATTATGCGAATAATTTCCCTGTTTGAGTATTTCTAATGTGTCTTTTTTTTAATCACACAAATATACATCTGTATAATCAATACAAAGTGCATTTAATAATGCAGTTCTTCTTTGTTCTGTATTAATATCTTCTCTATATTCTAAAGCAGACATCAAGTCATCTTTTGTATCCGAAATATAACAGAGACAATATCCTTTCTGATGTGTAGGCGTAATTTTCAGATGAATCATTGCCCCAAGCTCATCAGAGAATTCCTCTAGTTCAACAGTCTTTCCATCCCATGCTGCCTCAGAATACTTTTTCAGCCACTTATTCTTTTGATTTGGGAATACTTCAGAATACTTTTTCTCGTATAAATCTTCTCTTGTAAAACCAGATAACTCCATTGCTATTTGATTTACATAAACAAAGACCCAGTCTACAGGTTGAGAATGTTTATCTAAAAGAACATGCACAACGTACATTGCTCTTTTCCCTTGATTAAACATTTCTAAAAGTATCTGATCTTGTTCCATTTTATTCACCTTTGGTTTCTTAAAAAAAACTATCTAACGCGGTTTCGAGAATTTTTTGATTCAGCCAGTTGAATACGATCTGAACAATCTTTCAAACATTGTATTAACAACGGATTGAATTCACCACATTCTCCATTGATGATCATTTCTATTGCCTTTTTATGAGAATAAGCTTTTTTATATACTCTTTCTGACACCAAAGCATCATACACATCAGCAATTGATACAACCTGTGCAGAAATTGGAATATAGTTTCCCTTTAATCCATCTGGATATCCTCTACCATCCCACTTTTCATGATGCCATCTGCAGATTTCATATGCAAACTGAATGAGAGTATCATCCTCTTCCATCTGCACCTGATGAATCATGATTGCACCAATGGTTGTATGTGTCTTCATGATTTCATACTCTTCCTCTGTCAACTTTCCAGGTTTATTCAAAATCTTTTCATCAATTCCAATTTTACCAATATCATGTAATGCACTCGCTAAAGAAATCTGTTTTTTATCTTCTTTAGAAAGTTTATACATGTCAGTTAATTCTGTTAAACGATTCAAAATAATTTCTGTTATTTGTTCTACATGGATCACATGCGGTCCACTTTCACCATTACGATTTTCAACAACGTGAGAAATAATTGATGTAACGACTCTAGAATTCTTTTCTCTTTCTTCTACCTGTTCTCGGATTTCTCTTTGTAGATTTCTTTGTCTTTGATACAAACGAACGATATTATACACACGTTTTCCAACAACATCTGCAGAGAAAGGACGACGAACATAATCAGAAATGCCTAACTCATAGCAGCGACGAATTGCACTGTCTTCATCCATACTGGAAATCATAATGACTGGTAAATCCTGAATCAAATCATTCGCATTCATAAATTCCAGAACACCAAATCCATCCATTCTAGGCATTACAATATCCAGTAAAACAATAGAAAGTTCTTTGAAATGATCTTGAATGATTTGCGTTGCTTCTACACCATCACATGCTTCTATTACATTGTAATCGTCCAGTAAGATTTGCGAAAGAAGGAAACGATTCATGTCAGAATCATCAACAACAAGAACAAGAGGTTTATTGTCATCTCTTTCATTCAAGGAACTAGTTATCTGTTTATTTTCATTCCATTCAGAAACAACACGATTCTTAGAAGATTTGGCAATATACATCAATCAATCAGCTTTCGTAACGGATACCTCTCTTGTCTCTGTCATCGAAACCACCGCACCGATAGAAATTGATAATTGCAGCTTATTATAGCCTTTCACACGTGCCATACGAACTTGAGAGCGAATTCTTTCCAGTTTTCTTTCAAAGCTTTCCTCTTGAATTCCATCCAGAATCAATAAGATTTCATCCCCACCAATACGTATGATCTTATTATTACTACGAATATTATTTCGAATAATTTGCGTTACTGTCTGTAAAGCAACATCTCCAGCTTTATGACCGTAGATATCATTACATAACTTGAAGTCATCAATATCAATCACCGCAATCCCTGCAGGTGTATTTACATTCTTTTCTACTTTTTCATAATATGCACGATTATATACACCTGTTAAAGGAGCTGTATACATGCTTGCATATGTTGCTGAGTATTTTTCAACAAGCTCTTTATATCCAATGGAATCCACTAATACTTTTTCATTAATCTTAACTGCAGTCTCAATCGAGCATTCTACCCCTTCTACAATGATATATCGAGCAAAAAATTGATAGCACTGTCCATTAATAAACTCAATCTTTGTAGAATCACTTTTATTTTCCAAGACGATCTTAGAAATACAATTTTCACATGCACTATCTTTTTTTAATGCACGATAACAATAGCTTTGCTTAAAATCAGCCGTTAAAGGATGTTTTCCTTCAATTTCATCTTTGGATAAGATACGTACAAATTCCGACACTTGACGCAAAGATTTCACGAAAGCGGCCGCTTCCTCTTTTGTATAATTCTTTTTTAAATCTGGCATACTGCACCTCACATCAAACTATACATCGTAAACATTGGTAAATAGATTGCTACAACAATAAATTTCCCAAACAACGCAAGTAATACAAGCATTGCTGGTTCTAGCTTATCTAATGCAGATTTCACCGCATAATCAGTTTCATTTATATAATAATCACCAATTGTTTTCAATGTTGCGACAAGTTCTCCACTCTTTTCACCTACACCACTCATTTCTCTTAGAACCTGTGGTACACGATGCTCTGTAATATTCATTTCTGACATGACTTTCAAACGAGAAATGACTGATTCTTGTAAAGATTTTGGAATCGTCAGAATACGATTGAGTCTTCCATCAACACGAATACGCACAAGCACATCATTTTCTCTTGATTCAATATGAATATCTGATGCCTTTTCAGCAATTTCTCTTTCTAAAATAGAGTTTACGAGTTTTACAGTTGGTTCTGAAGAGCTTTGATCTTGTTCTTTCTTTTGTGCAAGATCTTCTACAGTCATTTCTGATTCTTTTTCTGCTTCTATCTGTGCAATCGCTATGGACGCACCTTCATTTTCATACAATACAGAAATAGCACGGTCAATTGCTTCAGAATATGCAATATATGGACGAACTTTACACTTAGTAGTCTGTTTTACTGTTTCCAATGCTCTAAAATTCAGAGGATCTTCCATCGCTAAAAGAATCACATTCTTTTCTTTTCGAAACGCAACAACACGATATTGTTGTGCAATGACTTTTGAAACAACACCAGCCATGTATGGATCAATCTTTGTTTTATTTAAATCAATGAAATCAATACCTAACTGTATTCTCAATACTTCAATCAATTGTGTTTCATTAATATAATGATTTTCTAATAAAATTGTACCTAATCTTTTGCATGAATTTTTTTGAAGTGCAATTGCTTCTTCAATCCGCTTTTCACTTAATATACCCGCATCAACGAGCATTTTACCTAATCGGCTAATCTACAATCGTGTGGTTGACAAATGGCTTATTTACGCTTAAATCTAACTCTCTCAAGAACTAAATGGCGCAGAATTCTATTAGATTTCGGCCATTTTTCATTATCTCTTTTACATCTCTGCAGATATATAAACCAATTTAAATAAGATTGTAAGTTTTCTACTTCCATTCCTATAAACCTCCAGATATATCTTTTCAACCAGCTGCACATATTATTGATCATTGCCATATTCTTTATATATTCACTGTCTTTTGTATTAGCTATATATACTTCTGATTTCAGACTGAGTGCATCAATAAGATATTTATGCGAATTATCTCCATCATGTATTATTGTTGATCCTGGTCTTATATGATTTTTCAAAGCTGCATATACTCTTTTAGAACTTGGTTTTCCATGACCACAAATAATTGCCAGCATATTCTTACTGGAATCAATAACCACTACGATGCATATCTTAGTTTTCGACAGTCCTCTTGGATGCTTTTCGTAATTATCTGATTCCAGCACTTGATAATCTTCTATGTACGTTTCATCAATCCATACACGATTGTAAAGCCTGAGATGATTCTGGTAATTGTTTACAGTTGAAAATATCTTTTTTCTCCATAGTTCTGCAGTATTGCTGGCTATATCCAATACTTCACATATCAATTCTAGAGGTACATTAAAACTCATGAGCTGAATATAGCTCATCAACTTGTGGAATGATATTTTTGAAGAATTAAATATGGAATCAGACAGTAATGTATAACTGCATTCACAGTTTTCACACTTATACCGCTTTGCCAGCGATGGAGTGTAGCCATCTTCATGATACTTATCTGATAGACACTTTGGACATATCGGTTTTCGACCATAATTAAGAGCAGCTTCTTCAAAAGAAGTAGCACCATATCTTTCTCTATCTTTTCGCTGGTTTATAGCGTCACACAGTGAATCAAACTGTGTTGCATCTAAACCAAGCACAAAATCCAGATATGGATTTATCTGTTTAGACATAATAAAAAAATCCTCAACATGTCTAAGCAGTTATCCAGTGAGGATTGTCGCCAAACAAAGTTCTGAATAACTGCTTAGACATTAACTTTCTTTGGCTCATTTATTATATCTTATTATTTTGTTCATTCACAAAAATAGCTAATCTGCAACCACACGATTGTAGATTAGCCGATTACCTAATCTTTTATTTTTCATATATTAACCCCTGCTCATTGTGCTTCTGTTAATCCGTTTATATTGACTGCACCATCAATTGTTTCAAAGAATGTTATTGTCATACTGACAGAAACACTTTCTGATGTATTTACGCTCATTGTATCACTGCCAGAGATGGATAACGATGAAATAATACATTTATATTGTAGATTTACAATTTGATCAATGACACTTTCCGCAATGACATAACTTGGAACAGTACATGTAATATCTGCATTTCTTCTAACGATTGTATCTGTTAAATATGGTTCTGCCCACTGAATGGAAACATTTGAAGCAGTTAGCTGAAGTATATTTGCTAATGCATCAATTTCATTTGCAAGATTGTTATATACCGCAACTTCTCCTTGATTTGCATCACTATGTTCTTCAATATAGCTTTTCATGTTTCTTTCACATCTAGAAGATCCATTTCATGATCATTTCTTGAAATCAAAGAGTAGTCATAAATATATTGATCTGCATCTTTTCCAACAATTTTAGAGAATTCATATGGAAGATTTACTTTCAATTGCTTTTCACTCATTAATGGTAATGTTGTTCTAGAAAAATATAGATCTTCATCTGGAAGAATCAGAGATACTTTTTTATTACGAATGCCATGTTCTTTCACTGCTGTCTTGAAAATTTCACTCATTCCATCAAAAGCAATAAAGTGATCATTTTCAAATACATTCTCTGCCGTATCAGTCAAAACACACTGATCCTTTGTAACAAGCTTGATTGATCCTGTTCCAACATCAATTCCTAACATTGATTTCTTCATATTCTATTCCTCACATTCCAATTAAATGCATATACCAGTTGATAAATTCATTCCCATACAACAAGAATATATATGTTGCGATAGAGATGGATGGTCCAAAAGGAATTTTATTCTTTTTCATTCCCACAACAAATACCAGGCCAATCAAACAAGCTAATATTAAATTAAACAAGCTTCCAAGCATTCCTAAATACAGTCCAACAACGAAGAATAATTTAATATCTCCGCCACCCATTGCTTCTTTTTTTAATACTTTTTCTGTAATGAGCGATATCATCAGGACACTTGCCGCAATGACAAATCCACTTACAAGACCTTGTAAAGAGAAGCTGAACAATATCCACCATACGATTCCAAAAAGAATAAATCCATCTGGAATCTCATAAGATTTTAAATCTGATAATGACAACCCATACAACACTGTCACAAATCCTAAATCTCGAAGCAGTATCAAATCTAACGTTCCGTGTAACGCTACCATGATAACAAACAGTATTCCAAGCAATGCTTCACTGCATACATATGTCTTTGACAGCCTTGTACCGCAATATCTGCATTTTCCCTTCAATAATAGATAAGAAAAAACAGGAAAAAGATCCAAAACACCTAATGTATGTCCACATGCATCACACTTGCTTCTGCCAGTCCACCATTTTTCATGTGCAATGATACGATCACTGACACAATTCAAGAAACTCCCAAATACACTGCCTAAGATAAACGCTATCACAATACAATAGACAGCTAGAAATGTATCTTCATATATACTCATTGCTTCCCTCCTGTCCACTGTACACTGATTGTTCCATCTTTAACAATTACTTCCAATATCATTTCTCCTGCATTACCAGAATACTCTTTTCCTTGCACTTCTGGATTTTTACAACTGTTATACCCTTTTGTTTTATGCGCAACAATTGAATTAGATACGCTGTCAAAATAATCGATATATCCATTGGAATGATGATGTACGCAGTCTTCATTTGCATTTAAACAACCATCGACTGAACAATGAATTCCATTCAAGCGATTCACTTTCGCTACACTTTCACACGTATTTACATAGTTTGCATCATTTCCTCGACGCACATGAATATTCATCCAGTCATATCCTTCGATACAAAGAAATACAATTTCACATACAATCAAGATCAAAGCAAGCAAATCAATCAATGTCATTCTTCTTTTCATGCATTTCCTCCATTGATTGTTACTGGATTTAACGCTCTGACCACAAAGTTTTCACTAATCAAAGATCCAATTTTATCTGTACCTATATCCATTGCTACGTGGAAACATTTTTGATTTTGATCGTATGTCAATGAGGTAATCTTGACACCTAATTCCTTTGCATACGACCCTTTGGGCAAAACACGATTGTATGAAGTTCCATCCGTGAATGACAATTGTCCATATTTCCCATCACTGACTGCTTCATCTTTATCATTTTTCAAAATAGAAATCGCAGTTAAATCATTAGACAAAACATATGTTGTAGAATAAATCTTTTTCACTTGTCCATTTTCTTCTTCAATTCTATTTGAATACTTTAATTCATTTGCCAGAATTGTTTCAATTGTTAAGTTTAATTGCTGTGCCTCTGAAATACGAATGGAGCGATTATACTGCTTGCTTCCCATAAGTACACCAGTCACAAGCATTGTACTCACAAGCGACACTAAAAGAACCGTACATAACATCTCTGTTAATGTAAAGCCATAAGAAAGAATCTTTTGTGATCTTGTAAGTACGTTTTTATTCATAATAATAGTATCCTGTATCTTCTTCTATATATACATTTGTATCAATAGAGAATTCATCTGTAATACTCAATGTAAAATAAACTTCTTTTGTTCTATTTTGATCAGGCCAGCTGGCAGTAATTTTTACTGCACCTGCTTTCTTTGCACGAATCGTCACAAGATAATTGCCATCAGCATCTATAGTAATATCTGCAGGCTGAACCGTTTCAATATATTCTGTATTACCTGTGATCTGCAGCGTTCTTTTCTGGAATGTTTCCTCAATGGAAGTATCTTGATTCTTCAAGATTTTGAACTGTTTTACAGAAACACCTTGTTGATCAAGATTACTAAACAAATTCATTACTGTAGAACCATTTTTCCAATATGCACCATCAAATGGCCAGACACCATAATGCACATTCACAAGACTTTCACCATCTTTTTGTGTAATAACAGTTGGGAATGGATAGTTCATGCCAGATAAAGCAGTATCACCAGCTTGAAGTTGTTTTTTCCATCAATCTCCTGTTGATTCTGATCAATAATCGTTACTCAATTTTACACATAAATATTATCCCTATCAATCAAAAAACTGAGGAACGATAATACATTTCCTCAGTTTATGAAATTATTTTAAATGAATCATCCAATAACTATCATGCATTCTTTATGAAAATCTTTCATGTAGTCATCACAATAATATGATATTTGATAGCCACCAGATGATAATTTAGCTACCGCATAGAAGCCAGCTTTCAATTCCGTTGTTGTTCCATCTAAATGTCTAATAATATGGTTTTTATTTACACCACCATCATTTTCTGGAACTAAACTGTTATATTTATCTTTTTGAAGATAATCCGTCTGAATCTCAGCATAGTAAACTCTAAGGTTTGCCTGGTTCGTTGTCACCTCTGCTTTATGTAATTGAGATGTAAAGATAGGAATTGAAATAGCTACAAGTACAGCTATAATTGCCACAACCACCAGTCATTCAGCCAATGTAAAACCTTTATTTTTCTTATCCATATCTTCAACTCCTAAAGTCAGGATTATAACCTTATTTACCAATCTTCTCCATTGCCTGGATTTCTTTTTCAAGAGAATCTTTGTAGTAGTTTAACTGTTGTGCTCTAGCATCTTCATAAACTTTGATTTCTTCACTCACATCATCTCCATCTTCCCTTTTGAGTAAGGAAGCAGTAGCTTCTTTTGTATTTGTGAAATAGAATCCCTTGTCATTTCCCCACCATTTGTTATTATCAACAGCTTTATCAGCATGCGCATCAATCTTAGCTGCAGCATTTGGTGAGAATAAATAGTAATTATATTCACATAGACCATTTAACTGATATGCAACATCTAATGCATCACTTATCTTGTTATCGTTTAAATCATCAATGACTTCATCCATGTATTCAATGTTATTCTGATAGCCAACATGCTTCATCACAACATCACTAGAGAAAACAATACCAATAAAGTTATCCTGAACATACTTAAATAACTCTAATACTTTCTTGTTGTAAGCTTTTCCTTCTTCCTGGATTGCTTCTACATCAGCCTTAGAAGATACAGCCTTTACATATCTCTCATTGATATCTTTACCTTCAGCATTCAATGCATCAACTTCTTTCTGGAATACTGAAAGTGCATTTTCCCAGTCTTCTTTAGAAACGCCTGCTTCTTCTGCCAAGTCTTCATTGAAGCTTTCAGAAAGATCATCAATTGTAGCCTGCATATCTAATGTCATTGCTGGAAGCTGATCGATTGCAATCGCAATACTTCCAAATACCGCAATGTTTGCCTTCATGACTTTTTCACTATATGTATCTGTATTATCAGATTCTGTATGATAGTGTAACTGTGACCATGTATATTCACCATCTTCACTTGTAGAACCAGAACATGTATCAGTTGTATTCAAGAAGTAAGGCACACCTGCACCTCTATAAGAAATACCATCTTCCATTGTTGTTGTATCAAATGTTTCTGCAGAAATACCCTTTTCATAGTCTTTTACAGCACCATCCAATACACCTTCATCAACTAAGTTCTTTACTAAAGTTGCATATTCAGGAACACTTGTGATCATGAATGTATCACCACCATCATCAAATGCATCCAATTCAAAGTTGAACATTGCTAATGTCTTGCTTGCCCATTCAGGATGAACATTGTTAATGAGTTCATATGCACCCCTTGTCCAGTCAAATTCTGTACCTGTTGCACCCCATTCTTCTGCACCATGTGCTACTACAACAATGTCATTTTCAGGAACATAGCCACTATCAATCATTGTTTTAGCCATCGTCATGATTGTGCCAATAGCACTGCAGTCATCCTGAAAACCTGTGAAATACATGTCATAATGACCTGCAAAAATAATCTGCTGATCATGAGACTTGCCAGGAATATAGCCAACAACATCGTAGCTTGTTCCCTTGCCTTCTTCCATGACACTGTCAATGACTAAATTTGCTTTGTTATGACCTGCATCCAATGCCTTTTTGATTTGCTTGTATTCACTCATTGTAATGATTGCTGTTGGCATAACATCTTCAGCACATACATCCTGAATCTGATGATCATCATCACTGTATCTGCCATAGCCATCTAAGTCATATGTAACTAAAGCCTTTGCTCCATGTTCATATGCTTCATAAATATATCCGCCAATCCAAGATTCGTTATATTGGTCAACACCAACTAATGCAATCTTTCCTTTAACATCTTTATCTTCATAATCTTCCGCAAAACCAGTTCCACAATCAACGATTTCAGCTGTAATACCCTTTTCATCAGTACCGTTAACCATATAAGACACAGGCATCAAGTCAATATCTGTACCATCAATTGTTAAAGAAGCATCATTGTACTGCCACTTATCAACTGTGACTGGAATCTTTTCTACATTCTTTAAACCAATTTCTTCCATTTTTTCTGCAAGATAATCTGCAGTTCTATGTTCCGCATCAGATCCACTTGTTCTAAAACCAAGTGAATTGTCATGTAGTGATGGATCCAATGATAATGTTTTTGTGAAATCATATGCATAATCCATATCAATTTCATTCACATATGCATCAATAGCATCTTGATAGAAAGTGTTGTTTTGCGCACTTTGTGTTGAAGATACTGAAGCTGCTGTAGATTTACATCCAGCTAAACTCAACACTAATACTGCACTAAGGCTTGCTTGCAATGTCTTTTTCATTTTTAATTCATTCCCCTTTCACAAACAAAAAAGATAGATGCGCAATACACACCTATCTTCACAATCTACCTGCATACTTTCCGTTACAGAAATTCCAGCTTATTGACCATTTTATAAGGTATATATTACACATAACTTTACAAAACTGAGCTTTTAACTCAATCAATAAGGGTAAACACCCTTACGTATTCCCTAAATACGGTTCTTGCTTCTTCAACAAGTCTTCGGCATTTGACCCGGCCGTCCGTGTAGCCTTAGCCTATTTCTAGGCGGTCAATTTCTGTACGATTTGTACTGCAATAGGATAACGGAAAAATAGATTCATTGTCAATTATTTTTTTGTTAAATATTTTTCTAATTCGTTCTACAAAAAAAAGTATCTCCCTGAGGAAATACTCAAAAATAGAATAAATATGATACAAATAACACGCCAAAGCATGCACCGCCAAGATGCGACTTCCATCCAACACCCGGCATAAAATTCATTCCTAAGTTCAATAATAATGCAGTTAGCAATGAAGGATTTCCTATAATTCCTTCTATACCATATGTAGCAAATATCAAAGTAACATCCACTGCAAGCAACCCATAAATCCCACTGCTCATGCCACCAGAAATGGAATACTCATCTCCCATAAGATATGCAAATATATTTCCTGTGATGATAGAGCCAAACAGTAAGATACAGTATCTCACTGGTCCTAACATCATTTCCATACTTGATCCCATTGACCATAAGCAATACATGTTAATGAGTAGATGTGCTACTGAGAAGTGAACAAATCCCGCTGTTAAGAATCTATAGAATTCTTTTTGAATGTTATAGGATGGCTTTTGTAGAGCACCGCATTCTACAAGTGCTATGTCATATGTCTCACTCTTTTGCTTTTGTACTAGACGTATATAATTCGCAATACAAAGAATAATTACAGTAAGTGTTATGATCATCGTAAATACCTCCGTATAAGCAATATTCTACCATATTCAGTATAAAGAAAACCACCTGCCAGGAATTCAGCAGATGGTTGAAAATTATTTTAAATTGACACGGATCCAATCTCTCATTTCAACATGTAGTTCACTAACCCAATCACTCGTATATTGTCTAATATAGATTTCTGTATCTGAATATTTAAAAATATCGCCCTGTTTAACATCTATATGCTTTTGTGTAGGATTTTCAGGATTTGGAATTAAATCGTTAACAGTATATACAGAATTCGTATTATCAATCTTCACTGCAAGCCTGCCCTTATTATCTGAAGGTTTCCAATAATTATTTTTATCTATAGCTTGATCTTGAGATGCTACATAATAATTACCATCGTATGTATAAATATTGCCCTTCACGACAGAATTTGGCTTAACTGTGTTGTCGTTTTGTATTGTTGGCCAGCTTCCACTACAATTAGTGATTACCCAATCTGGTACATTAGGATTTGGCGCTGCTGAAGGTGCAGGTTCTTGTGTAGGTATAGGTACAGATGTTGGTTGAATACTTCCACCACCTTGAGAGTTTGAATTTGTACCCACTGGTACCCAGCTCGTAGACATTACAGTTCCATTGTTTCCAACAATGACTTGAATGATATTCTTTGAACCATCTTCACTCACAGGTACACCATTTGCACCTGTTTGATTTTTATATGGTTCTTTTGTACTCTTTCCGTATCCAGCAATACCTTCACTATTATTCTTATTTGCCATTACAATTCCAGCATCAAAATAAAAAGTGATTGTATCATGGCTGTCTGAATCTAAATATTCTGCTACTGCACTGCTTTTGCCGCAGATACGTGTGTCTGGTCTGCCTATAGGTTTGCTTTTGCAATCTGTGATGAAAACAATGGCAATGAAATTGCCACAAGTATTGCAATGATAGCTACAACAATAAGTAATTCTGCTAATGTAAATCCTTTATTCTTCATTTTCAACATGTTTTTATTATACCTGTAAACTAATGCAAAAAAGGAATCTTTCGATTCCTCTTAGTCCAATTTTTTAATTTCAGCAACTGTATTCTCATAAGTTGTCTGAATCTTTGAGAATAGTTCATCTGTACCTTCAAGTTTCCCAGCTCTTAAAATTTCTGTAATATTAACAACATCTTCTGTCAACTGAGAAAAGCCAAGATTCAAACAGATACCTTTTAATGTATGTGCTGCACGAAATGCTTTTTCAACATCTTTGTCAGCTAAGCCCTGTTTTAATTCTGCATAGCTTTGATCAGATTCAAATTTCTTAACAAGTTTAATAATCAATGCGTTATTTCTAAGGCGAGAAAAAATATCTTCATAATCGCCATGCATTGCTTCATAGCATTCTTTTATATCCATACAATTGTCTCCCTATATCATTGTTCAAGAGGAAAGGCTGGTTATTATTAAAAGGAAAATATAACTAGAGATTCCACCAAATATTATAACAAGTATATAACCGATTTGCCATAGCTATCAGCACGCATTTTCCTATATATTTCCTTGAATTTTGCTTTATTTATGCTATTTACAACTTGGAATAGGATGGAAGCTTAATTGCATCAAAAGAGTTCATTAAACTTTCATACAATTCTTCTGCCGTCATTTGATCAGCGTCAACTTCATGATTCCAAATTCTAATGCATACTTTCTGTTCTGTGTTCATATATGTGTCCTTCTTTCTTTGTACGCCAATACTTTAGCATTCATCGTTATTTTTACTGTCCATTTTTATGGACACATATACATTTTGCTGTTTTTGTTTTTTAACGAGTGGAAATAATAGGCGTATAATACTAGTCGGAGGTACCTATGAGTCAAATTGATACTAAAGAAATTCAACTACATAATGGCGTTGTGATTCCAACTCTTGGATATCGTGTAGATAAAAATCATGGTGAAAACAACTATGAAAGAATATTAAGTGCAATCAATGTCGGTTTTAGACATTTTGATATTTCTCCAGAAAGCATTACAGAAAAAGCAGCTGGAAGGGCCTTCCAGGATTCCAAAGTCAATCGAAGCGAACTTTTTATCACAGCGAAACTAGATAATGATAATCATGGATATCAACAGGCCTTAAGAGAATTTGATCATACACTAAAAAGATTACAGACAGATTACGTTGACCTCTTCTTAATCAACTGGCCAAATCCTTCAAAATATCGTGATACGTACGAAGAAACTGCAATCGAAACATGGAAAGCATTAGAAACGATTTATAAAGAAGGAAAAGCTAGAGCAATTGGTGTTGCAAACTATGAAGCTAGACATATTGAATTCTGTCTAGAACAGTCAGAAATTGCCCCAATGGTAAACCAGGCTAGAATCTATCCAGGATTCCCATTCAATGACAATTTATATTGTGCAAATGAACACAACATTCAAACAGAGGCATTTTTACCTCCTATGAATGATGTCATTCTTAATTCAAACGAATTAGCAATTTTCGCAAACAAGTATCACACAACCCCACGTGCAATTGCAACAAGATATCATCTTGAAAAAGATTGTATCTCATTATGTTCCGGAAAGAATGAAGATGAATTAAGACAATGTTTTGAAGCATTTAATTTCGATATCAGTGATACAGATATGAAATTCTTAGATGCCATGAAAAACTATGGACCAGAAAATATTAATCCAGATACTTGCAGCTTCTAAAAAAAGGATTCTGAAGTCAAACTTCAAAATCCTTTTTTTATGCTTGCAACTGATCTAGGTTTGCCCTGGATTTCACTTCTTGTTCCAGGTGTCTGACAGTTAAAATGCAAGCTGGAATGATGTATAGGCATCCGCCAACCCATGCAACCTGATCACAGAATGTAATCGCATCATAATGGAAAACTGGAACTAATAAGATTGCTACAAAGCATCTGCAGAACATTTCTGCGCCTCCAGCCATGACAGCTCTTGAAGCATATCCAAGCCCCTGTACAGATGTTCTTAAAACATTCAAGATTCCAAGTGTCCACCAGAAAATACCCATTCTTCTTAAATATAATGCACTCGCATCCAGTACTGCTGCTTCACTGGCTGAAACAAATAACATTGACAATGTTCTTCCAAAAAAGAACAATATAACACCAGCAATTGCACCATAGCCTACGCCAATTGCCGTACCCTGTCTAATACCATTTTTAACTCGATCCATCTTTCCGGCACCATAGTTCTGGGAAGCAAATGTGGAAACTGCTGTAGCAATTGCATCGAAAGGACACATCATAAATGCCTTGATTTTCATTCCTGCAGTAAAGCCTGAAACATAGATTGTTCCTAAGCCATTATTTGCACTTTGCATAACCATGGAACCAATCGCAGTAATAGAGAACTGCAGTCCCATTGGCATTCCCATAACAATCAAATCTTTTGAAATTTTACCATTCATATGACGATCTTCTTTATGAGGGTGTAGTATATGAAATTTTTTAACAATTAATAATAAGCAAAGAATTCCAGAAACGCCTTGTGAGAATATCGTAGCAATTGCAGCACCTGCAACGCCCCATTTCAAAACAACAATACAGAAGAAATCCAAAAAGATATTTAATACTGCAGACATTGCTAAAAAATAGAATGGTGTTTTACTGTCGCCAATTGCACGTAAGATACTAGATAAATAGTTATACAGGATTGTACAAGGAATTCCTGCAAATATGATTGCTAAATAACTGTATGACTGTGAAAAAATATCTGCTGGCACTTGTAATAATTCAAGAATTAAAGCACATAATGCAACTGTTCCAACAGCCATCACAACTGCAATGACTGCGGATAAAATACCACCACAATACACATACTTCCTTAAACCATCATAGTCTTCTGCACCAAATCTTTGTGCAACTGGAATACCAAATCCAACACATGTTCCCATACAGAATCCCAACACTAGAAACTGCACAGAAGAAGTTGCACCAACAGCAGCCAAAGAAGAAGAACCTAATGTCTGTCCTACAATAGCAGCGTCCACCATGTTATATGTTTGTTGAAATAAATTACCTAGCAACAGTGGCAAAGCAAAATTCAAAATCAACTTCAATGGATTTCCATTCACCATATTTCCTTTCACTCACATCACCTCCTGAATAATAAATAGTATTTTACATCATTTTTACTATTAACAAACAAAAGGATGACAGAAGTCATCCTATGTTCCTCAATACTGCCGTGGGCCCCCCAGCTATCAAAAATAGCAGACCCCACATATCGTATCATCAGCTGTCCAGGGATTCTTTCAGCCTCGCAGTATTTGTTAGAAATAGTATAGTCTGTTTTTTTATTTTCTCAACAAAAAAAACAGACACTCTTTCACAAGCATCTGTTTTCAACATGATTCTATGAATTAGCCAACGTAGTCAGCTGCCTGAGTACCAGCAATTCTACCGAATACTACGAAGTCAGCAACTGCATTACCACCAAGTCTGTTAGCACCGTGTACACCACCAGTAACTTCACCAGCAGCAAATAATCCAGGGATAACATTATTGTCTGTATCTAATACTTCTGTATTTGTATCAATTACAAGACCACCCATTGTATGGTGAACACCTGGCTGAACCTTAATTGCATAGTATGGAGCTGTATCTAACTTATCAGCGAATGTAGTTCTGTTGAACTTTTCATCCTTCTTGCTTTCTACACACTTGTTCCATTCATCCATTGTGGAAGCAAATGTCTTTTCATCCATTTCCATAGCCTTAGCTAATTCTTCATATGTTTCGCCCTTTTCAGCATATCCCTTGTCAATATAGCCCTGGATAACTGCAGAAGCATCAGCCATCTTCTGATCAACGATCAACCAAGCATAGCCACCTTCCTGGCTATTTTCAGCAGCACTTACAACGTCTCTTGTACCAACTTCATCTGTAAATCTTTCACCAGACTGGTTAACTAAGATAGCACCATCACCACGAAGACCTTCTGTAATTAATACAGCATTATCTCCTTCAACATGTACTGTTGGGTGTAACTGAATCTGCTTCATATCAACTGTAGCAGCATTTACATCATCAGCAGTAGCCATTGTGATACCTTGACCCTGTGCACCATTAGCATTTGTTGTAATATAACCCTTGAGATCAGGATTCTGTTCAGCAACCATATCGTTGTTAGCACCGAAACCACCAGTAGCAAGTACAACAGCCTTAGCATTTACAGTAACCTTGTTACCTGTCTTACCTTCAGCTTCAATACCTGCAGCCTTACCATCCTTCATAATGATTTTGTTAGCTGTTGTGTTATAAAGAACTTCTACACCTTCTTTTTCAACCTGCTTTTCAAGAATTGGAATCAAATAAGAACCTACAGAAACAACCTGTCCCTGATCATTCACTGGTCTATGAATTCTCTTAACAGAAGCTCCACCGAACTGACCAACATTCTTAAGATCAGCACCAATTGTGGATAACCATTCGATAGAATCAGCACTGTTTTCAACTAATGTCTTAACAAGATCAAAGTTGTTAACAGCCTTACCACCGATCATTGTATCTAATTCCATTAATTCAGTTGAATCAAAGTATCCTTTAGGATCCTTCTGATATTCATCCCACTGCTTCTTAACTGTTTCTGTTAATGCAGCAATGTCTTTATTGTCTTTATATGCTTCAGCTGCTGCTAATGTCTTTTCAACACCAGCTGATTCTTCAAATGTATTTTCATCTTGGTAAGTTGTCTTAGCAGCGTTCATTCCACCTGTTGCTCTAACAGAGTTTCCGCCAGCTGCAGACTGACTTTCTACAACAACTACATTTTTACCTTCATTTGCAGCAACGATTGCAGCTGTCATACCAGCACCACCAGCACCAACGACAACGACATCTGCATCCTTTGTAACGTCTTCTTCTTTCTTGCCAGCATTTGCTGTTGCATAGTCATCAGGATTGAGACCAGCACTCTTTAAAGCTTCCTTAGCTGCTTCCTTAATAGCATCAGAAGTTACAGTTGCACCAGAAACACCATCAACATTGATTGTATTTCCTTCAACCATTTCACCAGGCAACTGTTCAAGAGCTTTTGTACCGATTCCTTCTGTTTCCTGTTTTCCTTCTGCCTTAACATCAGTAATGACAGAATCCTTAAGTGTTAATGTAACATTAACATCACCACCAAGACCTTTTGCTGTACCAGTATATTCACCTGATACACCTTTTCCTGCTGAAGAACATGCAACAAGACTCATCGCCATCATTGCACTCAACAGGAGCTTTCCAATCTTTTTCATTTTCATTCTCTCCTTTGGGTATCAACCCGCCATATAGCTTAGCATGCTTATTTTTATATTCAACTGTTGACATCCATTTTTAAGAAAAAAAGACTGTTTCCAGTCCTATTCTCCATTCTGTAATAATGCAAAGATTTGATCCTTCTGCTTCTCCATATCAGAATATCCTAACTGATACAATTCCTCACAAGTTGCAGGATCACCTTTCCATCGAGATACCTTCAGTGTTTTAGAAGGATAGATGTTAATTGCATCGCCTTTTTCACACATATCATCTATGATTTTTCTTTGCTTGTAGTAATTTAAATGTCTTACTTTGTAGTCTTCTGCCATTTGAGGACATTCTCTATAAATCAGTTTCATTAACCAGCAAACAATCTTAGAAGATGGTTTACGTACATAATCTTTTGGTTTCGTTGTAATAACAAGACATTTTGTACAGTTCTGTTCAAGTGCTCTTTCAATTGGAATCATTTTTGTAATGCCACCATCCATCAAACGATAGCCATTTACATCAACAACTGCAGATGCAATTGGAAGCGCACATGCACCACGAATAATCTTCATTTCTCGATCTAATTGTTCTGCATTGAAGTAAATTGTTTTGCCCTGCGCTAGATCATAACATCCAACTTCCATAGGAAGGTTTTCTGAAATGATTTTATCGACATTCATACCTTCTTTTTTTCTCATATCTTCTTCGAATACACGCTGATAATCAACATAGTGTCCACAGCGTAACAATGCTTTTAGTCCAACGACATCCTTTTGACATGTATAATATGTTGCCATTTTATGTGCAACTTCTACACGATCTTCCAGATAAAAAGATAGATAGGCAGCTCCGCTTGAAATACCAACATAATAATCAAACTTTACATTGTTATCTTTCAGCCATTCCAGGGCACCAGCAGTATACGCACCACGAATACCGCCGCCTTCTAATACAAGTCCTAACTTTTCCATAACTTTTTCTCCTATACCAACGGAATCATAAGATTCAATACTGCTCGAATCATTCGAACAATGACATTTGTTTTATGAATTTCATCTAATGTAACTAAATGTGATTTCTCACAAGCATCTAAAAAGTTCTGTTTAATCTTTCTGATTTCACTTGTTTTATACATTAAACAACCATTTTCATAATGCAGAAAATAACTGCGATAATCTGTATTTGCACTGCCTACAATTGCAAGAGTATCATCCGCCACAAAATTCTTTGTGTGATTAAATCCTGGTGTAAATTCATAAATCTTAACACCTGCTTCTACAAGCTGCTTATAAAAACCACGTGTTATTTCAAAAACAATTTTCTTATCGGGAATATGCGGTGTCAGGATTCTTACATCAACTCCACTCTTCGCACTTAAAATCAATTCTTGTTTCATCGTTTCATTCAAAATCAAATATGGTGTATCAATATACACATAATCACGGGCATATTTTACCATATTCAAATGCATGTTTAATGCAACGCTTTCTTTATCTGTAGGCGTATCAGACCATGGCTGATAATATCCATAATTTTCTTTTACAGAATAAGGAATATGATACTTTTCATAATCAACTTTTCCTTCCTCTTTGCTGCGAACATAGGAAAGCATTCCCATAAACATGACTGTATATGACCATACTGCTTCCCCTTCAATCTTCGTGGCACTATCTTTCCAGTATCCATAACGAACAATGCGATTGACATATTCATCTGCTAGATTCACACCGCCAATAAATGCAATCTGATTATCAATCACAGTAATTTTTCTATGATCTCGATTATTCATCTGAATGATAAAACGTGCTCTTACATGATTGAATCGATGTGCTTCAATGCCTATTTCTCTCAGCTGTCTTGAATAGTGATGTGGAAGTGTAATGGAACCAAAATCATCATAGATGAGTTTTACTTCTACGCCTTCTTTTACTTTTTGCTTTAAAACTTCTAGAATTTCATCCCATACAGAACCTTGTACGATAATAAACGTTTCAATGAAGATAAAATGTTTTGCGTTTTTCAAAGCTTCAATATAATGTGGAAACCATTCTTCTCCTGAAGCATAATACTCACTAGAAGTGTGGTTATAGACTGGCAGTCCAAGTCGATTGACTCCATAATGGAATATCCTTTTTGCACCTGCATCAATATCATTATGGGTATCTATATCTACATTTTCCCGCAAGAGATGTTCCATTTTCTTGTTTGCCCGAATCGTTCCATAATACAGTTTCTTTGGAACATGTCGATTTCCAGCTAAAACATACAATGGAATCCCAATGACTGGAGCACCAAGAATCACTGCTACCCAGGCAATTTTATAGGATGGATCTTCTTCACGATTGATAATATAAATGCAAAATAAAATAGCAATCAAAGAAATAAAAGGTAATGCTTTTTCTGTATATGCAACACTATAAAAAAGCAGTGCAAAAAACACAAACTGTAATATTACAAGTGGTGCCACAATAAATAGACGGCTTGTTAAGATCTTCAATATTCTTCGCATGCCTTATATTCTATCATTTCTATTTCAAAAGAGTAAATAGTGTCAACAAATGTGATAAATTGTATAATTATTTGTTCTTATAGCTCATATTGATAAATACACTTTACTGTCTCTCCCCTTTGATAGAGCCAATGACTTTCTGGTACATCAACAGTTTCTAAAAGTGTTCCATGTAAACGCTGCAGCGTACATAAAGAAGGAATATTATCTGGGGAACAAGTAATGATCAGTTCTTTCATTCCATATTCTTTTTTTGCAACTTCAAATAACTGCAGACAAGCTTTGTATGCATAACTGTTTCCACGAAATGGATAATAGATACGATACCCAACCTGTCCTGCATAATAAATTTCATCATTCATTCCTAATCGAAGATCACATTCACCTACTTTTTGATTTGTATGTTTTTTACAAATTGAAAAATGAACATCTTTTACCCAACTTGTAGAATCAGATGCATCTTCCGTATAATTCAAATGTAATGATACTTCATCAAGATTTCGATGAAAAAATGGAATATTCATACTCTTATTGTAGATTCATTTTAAACAAATAGATACAAAAAAAGATTAGATATCAAACAATCTAACCTTTCATAATTGTTGGGAAATCTGCATATGTAATGATTCCTAATGGTTTTTCATTTGTTTTTCCATGTTCTGTAATCAATATTGCAAGTAATGAATTTCCTTCTCTTACCGCTCTATCAAATCCATGAATTGCTAACTGAATATTTGAATTCTTAGGAAGAAACAGCACTCTTTCATTCTCTCTATGTATCATTGCATCTTTTACGCAGCCTTCTTCCTGATGATATAAAGCATATTTTGCAATCATAGGTGCTGTTAATAAACCGACATAGCGATTTTCTTCATATACTGGAATCTTACTGGAATCCATCTGCTCCATTAAGGAAAATGCATGTTTGATAGAATCTGACTTTTTCACTGTTTTTACAGGTGTACGTGCAAAATTCAGTATTGAATCATCCATATCTAATAAACGTGCAATTCTTTCAATATTTTCTACAACAGAATCACAAGGCTGTGCAATGATTTCCTGCTTCACACCACGCATATGTACTAATGCATTTCTAAGTTCACTATATTCTCTTAGTTCTTCCTGATTATTTGCAATAATACGATTGTGTGGTGCTAAACGAGATAATAGTTGTGAAAATGGAACATATCTTGTCCCTTTAGCAAGTGAAGCCATTTTTGTTTCCAGCTGTGCATACGCATCTAGAAATCTTTCCGCATTACTTTTCAATTCCATAATATTTTTTTATTGCCTGATAGTAAGCGTCTGCAGCTTTTTGATATCCTGCTTCATTTGCCCACGTATCAATATCCGTCTGATTTGTTACATAGATTTGATTACAGATTACAACAGGAACATCACACTTTTCCATCATATCCCATGTTTCTAATTGATAATCATTCGTGTCATCACTCGCTACTGTTTCAATCTGATATGAATCATCATCAAATGGCTGATAGTAAAGATAATTGACGGAAGGTGTCCATGTATCACTTGTAAATGCATCATGGATGCAATTTGCCAATTTCAAAGAAGCATCGTGTGTTGTTTTTGTTGGAATGTCTGCATAGATCTGCTGCCCATTTCTTGTTGCATCTGGTGTACCGGTTGCATGAATACTCAAAACAATATCTGCACCATCCTGTTTGATCTTATTCACTCTATCTTCAACAGTCGCAGAAGTAGAAGCATCATGTGTTAATACAACATCAAAATGACCATCATCTGTTAATAATACCGCAAGCTTTTCAACAACGCTTTCTGTAAAGTCAGCTTCATTGATAATACCTTGATACCCAGTATCTTCTCCACCAAACGCGGCATCTAAAGCAATCACTGTTTTCCTTCCTCTACATCCAGAAATTGCAGTACCGCATGTCAAAAAGATAAGCAATGCAGCCAGAATAATGATCATAGGATCTTTTAAATTTTCAATCAGTTGATTACGCTTCATCACTTTTCCTCATACTTTTTCAATACTTCATCAGCTTTCATGTGGTCTAGAATACTCTGTACGATCTGTTCCATTTCACTTCCACTTGAATAATCAGCCTTTGCGATATAGTTGACTCTTCCAACATCTTTGAGTGACTTTGCAACTGCATTGTTACTGGAATATACCGCAATAGATTTACCACCATACTCCTTCACAAGACGCATGCAAGGAACATCCGTTAAGCCATCTGCAATATAAATCATTCTTTCAAATGGAATTGGACGTTCTGTCTGTGGAACATACTTATTTAAGTCTGCATCATCATTCACATCTAATACCTGCTTATTGATACGGAAGATATATTGTGTTTTCGCTGTATAGTTGACAACCTGTGCAGGCCATGTCGCTGTATGTGTTTCATCATAATAGTATCTACATGCATAAATTCTTTTAAATTCATCTGCAATCGATGTTGATTTAATGATTTCTCTCATTCCAGAAGAAATAATATAGTGCTCTACTAGAAATCCAGCTTTTCTACCATAGTCATTGATTCTTTTGAACCATGTATCCACACCCTCAAACAAGACAATATCTTTTCCTTTATCATAAAAATATTCTTTTCTTAATGGCTGTCCAGCTTCCCGGAATTTTTTCGCTAATAAATACAAATATGCAGAAATAGAATCCATTTCATTTCTAACTGCAACTTCAGTAACTTCATCCCAGAAATCACTTGCCTTAGAATAACCAAGAGATGGAATTAAAGAATATTCCTGCATATCTTTTGTGCATAATGTTTTATCAAAATCATATACAATTGCTATCTTTTTCATATGGACAATATTATATCACAAACAAAAAGTGCCCTTTACAACAAAGAGCACTTATCATTAAAGTTCTAATAACTTCAAGATTCCAGCAACATAGATTTCAACCTGCTTTACAAGATCATCTACTGGACACCATTCATTTGCATTATGAATCTTATAATCCACATCAGGGAATGCACATCCAAAGGCAACAGTATTATTGATACCCTTTGCATATGTACCACCACCGATAACAAGTGGATCACGTTCATCACCTGTCACTTCAGTATATGCATCACATAATGATTGAATGAGTGGTGAATCTGGAGAATAATACAATGGATCATGTGTTGAATCAACGATGATTTCTCCACCTTCATCTTCCAGATACTTACTGCATGCTTTTACAATCTGCTTGCCAGTCATTGTAACTGGGAAACGAACATCAATATTACCACTGATAACACCATCATTCATATGAATATATCCACAGTTCAATGTTAAATCACTGTATTCATCTTTGAGATTTAAACCTAAGCCTTCCCCATTTGTATTTAAACCAATTCTACTGCAGTAGAAATCTACAAATGGATCCTGGAAACCAGCTTCTTTCAAGCCTGTCAGCAGGTAAGAAATTGCATTCACTCCAAGTGTTGGTGTGCTGGCATGTGCAGCTACACCTTGTACTGTAATCTTTACAGCTTCATCCTGATCTACAACTTCAAATTCAATGTTGTTATTGTTGAAATAATCTTCCAGCTTTTTCTTAGAGAAAGAACATTTTTCAACAACGATATAACAGCTGCTGCAGACGATGTTTCCTGCAGTACCACCATCAATATCAATAATATTTGTTTTTCTGGATACATAGTGTGCATCCATGATGCCCTTTTCTCCATTGATACATGGAAAATCACCATCTGGTGTAAAACCATAATCTGGCTGTTCATCATGATCAACATAATATTTCAAGCAGGCAGAACCTGTTTCTTCATTACATCCCATGATCAAACGAATTCTCTTATTCACTGGAATATTCATATCCTTGATGACTTTCATTGCAATCATGCTGGCAACAACACCACCCTTATCATCAGAGACACCTCTTCCGTAAAGAATGCCATCTTTTTCAACCATTGTATATGGATCTGTATTCCATCCATCTTCACGACGTGCAGGAACAACATCAAGATGACCAACAATTGCAATCAATTGATCTCCTTCACCCATTTCACCATATCCAATGTAGTTATCTAAGTTCACAGTCTTTAGTCCATCTTTTTCAAGCATATCCAACGCAGCATGCAATGCTTCTTTTGGCCCTTTTCCAAATGGTGCATCTGCTTCTGCTTCTGACTGTTCGCTATTAATAGATACCAGTTCACCTAATCTTTTAATGATTTCCTCACGGTATCCTTCACACATAGATTTAACATCCATATTCCAAAACTCCCTTCCTAGAATTTTAATGGCTCTATTTTACTCTCTTTTTCATAAAAGTGATATATCTAATCCAACAGGACAATGATCACTTCCTTGAATTTGATCATAAATCATTGCATCCTTTACATTTTGACGGATTCGATTAGAAACAAAGAAATAGTCAATACGCCATCCCGCATTTCTTTCACGTGCCTTAAAACGATATGACCACCAGGAATATTTTACTGTATCTGGGTAGAGTGAACGAAATGTATCTGTAAATCCAGCTTCCAGCAGTTCACTCATTTTATTTCTTTCTTCATCAGAAAATCCAGCATTTTTACGATTTGCCTGTGGGTTTTTAATATCAATTTCTTCATGGGCCACATTTAGATCGCCTGTGTAAATCACAGGTTTCTTTTCATCCAGTTTTTTCAAATGATTTCTTAAAAGATCTTCCCACATAACACGGAATGGAAGTCGTGTTAAGCCATCTTTTGAATTGGGAACATACGCACATACAAAGTAGAAATCCTCATATTCAAGTGTAATGACTCTGCCTTCTTTTGTATCATCACCTTCAATCCCATAAATACATTGGATTGGTTCTTTTTTTGTATATACCAGAGTACCAGAATACCCTTTTTTCTCAGCACTGTTCATATACAAATGATACCCTTGTGGTTTCATCGTTTCTTCCAGCTGTTCTAGCTGCATCTTTGTTTCCTGTATCGCAAAGATATCAGCATCTACCTCTTGAAAGAAATCCATGAAGCCTTTCTTCATGCATGCACGCAATCCGTTTACATTCCAAGAGACACATTTCATTTTACGATTTCTCTTGTTTCATTCTTTAGCCAGGCTTTTTCTTCTTCATTCAAGAATGGAGACAGCTTTTCATATACCATCTTGTGATAGTCATTGATTGCCTTGACTTCACAATCTTCAAGATAGTTTACATCAATTGCATCAAGATCATATGGACAGTATGTCATTGCTTCAAATTTCAACCACTGGCCATAGAAATTCTTGGTATCCTTAACAACTAAAAGATCATTTTCAATACGAATACCTAATTTATGTGGCAGATAAATACCAGGTTCATCTGTAACGATCATGCCATCTTCTAATGGTACGGATGGTCTAGCAGCTGTTGGCATGCCCCAGCGAATACCATGGATACCTTCATGTACACCCAATACATGTCCTACACCATGACCTGTTCCACACTGGTAATCAATGTTAATATTCCACATTGGTCGACGTGCAAGAATATCCAGGTTATTTCCTGTTGAGCCCTTTAAGAATACAGCTTCCTGTAAATCAATATGTCCCTTTAAAACAAGTGTATAGTACATCTTTTCTTCATCTGTTAAAGGACCACATGCGATTGTACGTGTGATATCTGTTGTTCCATCTTTGTATGTTCCACCAGAATCTACAAGCAGGAATCCCTTTGGATGAACATAAGAGAATTTTTCTTCCGTAGCAGTATAGTGCATCATTGCACCATTTTCCTGATATGCTGAAATTGTTGTGAAGGATGGTTCAATGTAATCTTCCTGTGCTTCACGTAATTCATACAGCTTATTCTGGGCAGATACTTCACTCATTGTATCTTCACCAACAGTTTCTTTGATCCACTTGATGAACTTCACCATGGCAACGCCATCTTTTACTTGTGCATTATGCATCACTTCAATTTCAGTTTCATTCTTAACAGATCTGAAATGCATAATTGGAGAAATTTCATTTACAATCACATTATCAGAAGCAATATTTGTATATAGCTTAACATTTAATGAACTTAACTGAACCCAGATTGTCTTGTTATGTAAAGAAGCAATATCTTCACTCAAAGCATTGTAAGCCTTGCATGTAACACCATTTTCAGTCAGATAATCTTTTACATCAGCAATCTTTTCTTCATCAACATAATAGAAAACATCATCATTTGTTACCATAGCAAATGCATATGTTACTGGAGTACATGGAATATCATTTCCACGAATATTCAACAGCCAGCATGGATCTTCCAATAAAGTCAGAATCAATACATCTGCATCTTTTTTCTTCATTTCTTCACGTACCATTTCAATACGCTGTTTTGCATCTGTTCCTGTATATTTTGTATCAAGAACATAGACTTTTTCCATAGGAAGAGATGGGCGATCATTCCAGATCATACCAACAAGATCTTCATCAACGTGCATTTTTGCATTCTTCTTTTTCAATGCATCAGAAATCATCAATGCATCTCCACTAGAAACAACAGAACCATCAAAACCTAAAAGACCATTTTCTGGTGTATTCTCGATTGCAAAAGTAACTGCTGCAGGAACACCTTCCTGTCCCATACGCATTAATTCAACACCTGTTCCTTCAAGTTCATCTTCTGCCTGTGTAAAGTATCTGCCATCTGTCCATAGACCCGCAAAATCCTTTGTGATGATTGTGCATCCAGAATCTCCAGAGAATCCAGACATATAGCTCTTGCATTTAAAGTAGTCAGCCGTATATTCATCAGATAGATGATCATCTGCATTTGGCATGTAATAAACATCAATGCCTCTTTCCTGCATTAATTTTCTTAGTTGTTCAATTCTTTCTTGTACTGTCATTATTTATACCTCACGTGACTATTATAATCACGAAAAGAAAAAGATTCTACACACAATAGAATCTTCTTACCCTATGACACCTTTATCTGCGTTTTTCAATACTTCAACTTCAGCTGCATCTACATCATCAATATGTTTTCCTGCATATTTCTTTGTTTCTTCTACAACGATTCTGCTTAATAAAAGTACCGCAACAATATTTGGAATTGCCATTAAACCATTCATCAAATCTGCAAAATCCCAAATCACATCAATCGAAGTGACTGCACCAATAAATACACAAACGACCCAGATAACTTTATATGGCTTGATTGCCTTTTCACCAAATAAATACACAGCACATCTTTCGCCATAATAATACCATCCAAGAATCGTTGAAAAGGCAAACGTAATCAAGCCCAGCACAAGAATTGGCATCCCAATGACTGGTATTGTTGAAAAAGCCTGTGAAGTTAGTAATGCACCATTTCCACTTAATGCATCAATACCTGGATAGCGAAGAATACAGGAAACAAGAACCAGTCCAGTTAACAGACAGATAACTACTGTATCCCAGAATGTACCTGTCATTGAAACAAGTGCCTGTCTTTTTGGATTTCTTGTTTTTGCGGCAGACGCAATCAGTGGTGCACTTCCCATACCAGATTCATTTGAAAATAATCCTCTAGCAAATCCATATCTGCAACATACACTGATTGTTGTTCCAACAAATCCACCACCAATTGCATTTGGATCAAATGCTCCTTTTACAATTGTTGCGATTGTTTGAGGAATATATTGAATATTCATAATAAGAATAACGAAACATCCAATCACATAAAAACCTGCCATAAAAGGCACTAGTTTTTCAGAAACTTTAGAAATACTTTGAATTCCTCCAAGAATGACAAGAGCAACAACAACTGTTAATACAATTGCGGCAACAATCGATGGAATTCCAAAATTCTGATTCAGATTTTCTGCGACGCCATTCGACTGCACCATGCATCCAATACCTAAACCACACACTGCAGTTAAACCAGCAAATATGATTCCAAGCCATTTCATATGCAAGCCACGATCTAAGGCATACATTGCGCCGCCAATCATGCTTCCATTTTCACTTTTCACACGATACTTCAATGCAATCAAAGTTTCAGAATACTTTGTTGCCATTCCAAAGATACCAGTGACCCACATCCATAAAACTGCTCCCGGACCGCCCAAAGCTATCGCAGTTCCAACGCCAATGATATTTCCTGTTCCAATCGTGGAAGATAATGCGGTTGTTAAAGCACCGAATTGTGAGATTTCTCCATTTTCTCCATCATCATCTGTAACTGATAATTTAATAGCTTTTAATATTTCCTTTTGAATAAATCCAGTGCGAATCGTCATGAATATATGTGTACCAATCAAAACTAAAATGAGTGGCCATCCCCAAAGGAATGTATCTAACGAATGTATTAAATTCCCCATAAAAACCTCTTTTTGATTTACAATTATACACTTTGATATTGCAGTTGTAAAAAACCAAGTCATTTCCATTTAAGGAAGCGTCCTTGGTTTATAACATTATTTGTCGTATTTTAAATCATCCAGGAAATACTCTAATATATTTTCTTGATATCCACTTTTTCTCATTTCTTGCATTTGAAGAGCCGTCTGTTTTAAAACAACATTTTCTAAATTCTCTAATTGTCTCAATCTAGCTTCAGATATAGTTTCTTGAGATATGCTATTTTGATAATCTTTTGGATGCATTCTCCAAACATGCAACTGATTTGGATACTTTTGAAATAATTTATCACAAATCATCAAACCTTCTGGATCACAATCTCCACTGTAATAGATTTGATTGTTACTTTCAGCAAGTAAAGAAATGATTTTTTGTGCAGTAGTTGACAATTGTCCAGAAGTGCAAATGATAGCGACATGTTTGTTTCTAATTTCTTTCAGGAGATACGAAAAGACCATTTCATTCTCTACTACATAAACTTTATTATCATCTGTTGTAATTGCATTTACATCCATAATATTGGCATATGAAGCCATAAATGGCTGTTCATACGCATAACATGCTTCACATCCTTGATGAAATCCATCATTTCTATTTAGATGCACATTATAAATTGCTACGCATCCTGCGATTTCATCTTTACTTAAGCCGGCTTTTTCCATCAATGTATACCAGTCTTGTGTGCTTTTTATTTGCCCAACATGAAAAATATATGTCAAAAAAGAAACAAACAGGTTTGCAGATTCACTTCCTTTATCTAAAAAATGAGGATTTCCACTAATGCGAGATGCAAATACAGCAATAGGAACGTTTGTTTGATTTTCTAATACAAGTTTCGCACCAAAAATAACATTTTTAAATATATCAAACACTTTTTCTTGTTTTTCTTTTTTTAATCGAACAAGAATTCTATATCCTGATTCTTTATTTAAAAATAGATGATCAACCCATTCATATAAAATTTCATGAGCATTATTTTCTTTCAGAATTGTATATAGATTCGATTGAAATCGATTTTCTTCATCTTCTTTATTTCTCTGCAAATCATTTTTCGTTATGATCGTATAACCAAAGTAGCAATCTATAACTTCTTTTAAATCTAATGGTGCAAAATCACTTTCCTTCAAAGAGTTTTCAAAGTCTTTTACAGATAATTTAATCTTATCACGCTCAAAACGAATACCTGTAATTCTAGTCAAATCATTGATTTCTTCTTTTGTAGCATCTAAAATCGTTATTTTCCCTGTAAATCGGCCATAAGAAACCCATCGCTTTTTAATCTCATTCATACATCTTTCAACATTTTTCGTCAAAAGATATTCTGCACATTTCTTACTACCTTCCATTTAAAACTTTCTCTTTTCCATTCCACAAATAATTGACTACAGTAACAAAATTAGCATTGAGTGGTCTTAATAACTCACTAATGTGCAACCTCTGAACGGTTGGATAACATCCCCACAATACTTGCGAATTCATAATATAGTCAAGATCTAATGCTTCCACCATTTCAAACATACTTGCTATATTTATTTCATCTACGCCTGCGAAAGCTTCATCTAATGCAATCAACCTTGGATGATCTTCTTTTTTACACTTCTGATATTGTGCATTGACAGAAGCAAACAATGGAACATACATTGCCATTGCTTTTTCACCACCGGAAAATCTATTAAATGCAGCATTGGTTAGATCTTTCTTTGATTCATTTTTTCTTGTATAGCTCATTCTGAATGTATACCATTTACGATAATCTAAAGCATTTCTAACAAGCTCCATATAATTAACAATCAAATTATTCATTTCTAATTGTTGTTTTTCTCTTTGAATTATACTTCGAAAATGTTTAGATACACGTGTTATATCGTCTGTAGTAATCAATTGCTTGTCGCGAATTAAAATCTTCTCAAGGTCTTTAACATCCATTTCATCGATATCTTCAGGTGCCTTTTCTTTCCACTCCAATGAAAATGTTAATCCCATTGAGGTATCCATTTTTTTCATCAAACGCGACATTTCTTTTACCCATGTACGACTTTCTTCAATACGATCCGTTAGTTTTTCAGAAATCGTTTGAGATAGTATTTCTTCAAATATCTTCCTGTCATTTTCACGTATTAATTCATTTTGGCTTTCTATTTTCTGACTTAACTCTTCTATGAATTCTCCCAGTCCTAGTTTTTGACCACTAATAATACCTTCTACAATAAGTCTTCTTCGATCTGATTTCTGCTCTTGTTCTTCCGCAAATACAGGGGTAATTGTTACATTATAGTTCACAAGATTGCTTGTATTTCGTTGTGAAATTTCACGTAATCTTCCATCCATTTCTGTCGATGGTTTCATGATAAAATTCTTTTCTTCCTGTGCTATTGCCTGTTTTGCAGATTGTTCAAGAGATTGTTTCTGATCTTGAATAACAAATTTCAATTCTGTTTCTTCCTGATAATATTGTTGTACAATAGCGAGAAACTTTTGTTTTTCATTCTTATCATTTTCTTTTTGAACAATTGTATCTTTAGATTTATTTAGATCATGTTCTAGAATTGCAAGATCACTATTTAAATTTTGAATTCGTTCTTGCAATGTTTTTTCTTGTTCTCTCAGTGCTTTAACCTTACGAGCATTTTCAATGATTTCTGGATTATTCATCAATTCTTGAATTTGAGATAATTGTTTTTCACAGGATTCTGCTTTGGATTTATATTTATCTCTTTCAAGGTACAAATCATCAATTTCGCACAGAGCTGTATCTCTCATTGATTGCTGTATTTCTATTTGGTCCACATAGCTTTCTTTTTGAAGAAGTGTTTGTGAAAGAGCGTGAACATATTCTTTATAAGAATCTATTGCATTTAAAATATCTTCATAAGTATCTATATTTCTAGCATATGGTAACATTTTACAGATAGATAACATTTCTCGTTCTGCTTCCTTAAACAGTTGGTATGAACGATTCATTTTTTCATCCAATGTATCTTGTTTTTCTCGTAAAACCTGCAATTGTACTTCTAGCTTATGAATACAATCTAATATGGAATTCAATTCTTTTGTATCAGGAATCAATAAATATTCTTTCTGCATTTCAAGTAAATCATTTTGTTCAGAATCCATTTCTGCTCTTTTGTCATCTAAAAGTTGCTTTATTTCATTGATTTGTTGTTCAATATTGAATAATAATTGTTCCTTTTTTCTTTTTCTGGCGTTGACTCCAATATATTCACTACTGTCTTTTTTTACATGGCCTTCAATCATCCCATGACGATAGTATCCATCTTTTTTTAAAACAAGTTTCCCACCATCATTTGTTATATTAGATAGTATGTTTTTTACAGATTGCTTTACTTCATCTGGAAGATTTTCTTCGATTGTAAGATCATGAAAAACATTTATTCCAAAACTATCTTCATAAATCAAAGCATCTAACAATTGTGGAAATTCATTTTGAATACGAAGATAATCATGTTTAGATACAACTAAAGCATCTAATAAACCAGCTTTATGTAATTGTTGTTCCAAAATAGCCTGTTCACTCTCAGACAATGAATCGGAAAATTCTACTGTCTGATAAAAAGGAAATGCATGTATTTCTGCTTGTTTCAATTTTTCTCTAGAAGCAATCGCATCTTCATCACGAATAGGTTCCACTTCTTTTTGGCTTTCAACTTTACGATATTCTTCTTTCTTTTGATTATATTCAGAAAACAATTGTTTTTCTTGTGCCTTCAATTGTGCAAAATAATATTTTTTCTTTTCTTGCTTGTTAGAGTAATCATTATATAAAATTTCTATCAATTTTGTTGCATCTGATGGTACTTCATATTCTTCAATTACTTTTGAAGCTGACTTCATTGTGATATCGTCCAAATGCCAGAAACGATTTTCTGACAATTTGGAGATATCTAGCAATAATGCATCTTGCACCTTTTCTTTATCATTAGTGAATTGTTCAATTTGAAATTCTGTATCTTCATATAGTTTTCTGTTTTGATCATTTTCTTCTTTATCTGATGCATATTTTTTCTCTAAATCATTTGATTTTCTCAATAAATTTTGACCTTGCTTAACACTGTTTTTTAATGTATCCAACTTTGAAAAATATAGTTGATCATCAAATGTTTGATTTGTTGAAAGTTGTTCTTTTAAAGATACGTGAAAATCATCTTTGATTTCATCATGTAATTCTTCCAGACAGCTGATAGTGTCATTCATTTGTTTCTGAGAATATTCTTCAAGATTTTTGTATCTTTTTATTTCAGTTTCTGCTTCAAAAACTGAATCATTTTTCTGTTGAATTTGTTTATTTTTATTCTCTGTGTTTTCAGTGTATTCTTCCAATTCTTTTTTTGTATTTTGATATTTTATATCAAGATTTTCAATTTCTGGATCAATACATTGCTCAATTTGCTTTTGAACAAAATCTTCTTCTATTTTTAAATCTTCTAATTCTTTTTTCTTTTCTAATTGATCTTTTTTCCACTGTTCCACTTCATGCAGAATATCATCATAGTCTTTTTCACTAGTTTTTGCTATTTTTAACGCTTCCAAATAATTATGTGCTTTTTTGGAAATCATATAACGATTGTAGTGGTCATATTCTTTCATAATCGTATTTGCATCTGCATACGCTCTCTTCAACGCTTCTAATTGCTCTTGTATGTAATCCATCTTTTCCATTGCATCAACCATAGGACGAAGATCATCATCACTCAATACTTGTAACGATTCATTCAAGATTTCATACATTCTAGTTGGCTTGAATGTATTTGATAATTTCGGAGCTCTTACCTTGATCAATAATTTTATATATTGATCATATTGTTCAATTCTGTCAAAGCCGAATAAATACTCGTTTACAAAAGATTTATATTCTTTTGGAGAAGTAGTAAATGGAGTATCTTCAGATAATGCCTTTTTCATTTCTTGTTTTGACAAAGGAATTACAATGTTATCCCCAGATTCTCTATATAATTTCAAATCTTTTCCTATTCTTCTTCCATCCAGTAATACAAATCCCCAAAATGTCATTGAACGACCTTTATGCGCATTTTGTCCAATTGCAATCGTTCTATATTCATTTCCTTTTTTAAACTCTAAATATAAATAGCCTGTAGATTCTTCTTTTTCATTATCTCCCAAAAAATAATAATCCATCGTTCTGCTTCCCGTACCAAATGGATCCAAACGTGAAGGAGAGCGATCACCATCTAAAATAAATGGAATAAAACTTTGTGTTGTGATTGATTTACCAGAACCATTTTGACCTCTTAAAAGTAGTTTTCCATCTTCTAATTCAAAATCTTCGTCCACATATAGCCAAAAATTCACAAACCCAATTCGATTCATTTTCCATCTTTCACTCATGTATTTTTTCCTCCACGTCTTTTGTATAGTTACCACCAGTCAGCACACATGCTGGATATATAACAATTTCTTCATCATTTTCATCAATCATCATCCATTTCTTCATATATTCTTTAACAATCGAAACAAATTTTTCATTTTGGATTTCTCTATACTCTTTTGTCCAAAGTTCCTGGTATTCCATCTTCACTTTTAAAAGGATATCTTGAAATCTCTCTTTAGAAATAATGATTGTTTCATCTTCATTCAAACTCATCTTTCTTTTATCCATAGCTGCTTCATGAATCCATTGAGAAACCAGTAATACGATTTCACTAATCATATTTGTTCTTGGATGAAAATCGCCAACTGGTTGCGCATCCACATAAACAATAGATGCATTATGAGAATTTACTAATAAAGAAGCTTTTAAATAGTGCATCACTTCTCTTTGAATAAATTGCCTTTTTGATTTAACATACATAGCTTCTTTTCCATTATCATCATTCCAGTACATTGCAGGTGATGTAATCAAATCTTGAAATACAGTTTGTGAAGTTTTCTCAATTTTTTGGGCATTGTTATTTTCGTTTTCAAAATCTTTCCAATCATTCATATTTTTTATTGATGATGAAAAATTAGTAGCAAAATACCTTGATACTCCTGTATTTTCATACAGAACCTCACTACTAGCTTCATTTGAATAATTGCTTACATTTCCTTCATAGTTCTTCAACATATACATTTTTTCAGCATATTGAAGAACACGTACCAATGATTTTCTTTGATTGTATACGGTCCAATCTACTTCCATATATTCTTTCATCACCATTTCAATATAGTGGATTAATTCCGATAGCAAAAATTGGCTGCTCTCTTCTTTATCTTCTAAAAACATTAATAGTGCACATAAAAAGCAATAATCTCGCACTTCTGTAAACTCTTGAATTCCCATAAATGCTTTTGCATGTGCTGGACATTTTTCTATTTTTATCAATTGTTCTGTATGAATTAATTTCCAGCCAAGTACTTCTTGAATAAATTTAAGTGTATTCTTGTCAGATAACTCTTTTTTCACTTGATAATACTGCTCTTTGTTTTCATTTCTGATAATCCAATATTGTCCAAGTAACATTTCTAATCCGTTCATTTTTCAAACTCCAATATATATCTTGGCATCGTAATATCACCATCTTCACAATGTAAAACACAATTTCCTTTTTCTCTTCTTAAAATATATTTTTCACCAAATTCCGTATTGCCAGTTTTTGAAGTATTCATATTAGCAAGTGAAATCCATTGTAGAATTGAAATTCTTAAATCAGGAGAAATAACATCATGAATTTCTTCAATACACAATCGATTATTCTTAATATACTGATATACTTGACTTTTCTTTTTATTTGCTGCTTCTTCATACTCTTGAAGAGCTATTATTTTATCCATTGTTCGACGCACCACACCTTGTCTTTGCCTTTTTTCACGATAATTTCTTGAATGAGATTGCAATTGAACAACATCACATTCTTGTATATACGCACTTTTTTTGATATCTTCTGTATCAATAGATTGATACATTCTAAAATGTTCAACATTTTGAATTCCGAACACATGTGCAGATAAACAATGTGCATCATTAATGTTGCTACAATTTCCAAACATTTGGATAAATTGTTTATAATCATCTTTTCTACTCACTCCATAGTTAGATAATTGCACAATCATATTTGCATTTTCAATGACGGATCGAATAATTTCATTTGTTATATCTAATATTCTTTCACACTCAGCTTTATGTCCATCAATCGCAATAAACCATTTTTCAAATGATATCCATTTCTTTTGAATGGATTCTTTCAATAATTCTTCATTTTGAACTTTATTTCCTAGATGGGGAATAGCCATTTCACTCTTTACAATTTTATTCATTAAACTTGTTTCAAATAAAATTTGTATCGTCGAAATTTGACTTTTAATTCTCTTAGATTTTAATTGCATCTGTCTAATAAAAGTCTGAAGATATTGAATCAATTTATCTTTATGCAAAATAAATTCAACAGATTTCATCAATGTCATTGTATCTGCAGAATAAAATTCCCTTAAATAACTTTTATAATTTAAATCCAGGTTTTTAAAATCATCTTGTAATAAATGCCACCATTCATTAATTTCTTGTAATGAAAGTGAATTAACTTTTTCTGCATTTTTCAATGCATCTTCAATTCTCTGGAAATATCCAGTAGATAAGCTACTTGTTTCAATTTCAAGATTTTCCAGACGAATTGTCATTCTTTCCACTTCAATCGCTCTTTCACTCATAGAATAGCGATATTGTCTATTTTTATATTCTGCAATTGTATGGACAGTTCCAGGATCTTGGATTGCAATTAAATTACCCCATGTTACTAATTGATCTAAATCTTGCCTCATATCTTCCAAACTATAATCTTGAAATTCTGAATCCTCTTTTAATTTCTGAAATATTTCTTCTTTATATAAATGATTATTCATTTGTTCACTTTCAAGAAACATAACGCGCATAATACTTCTATAGGTTACATAATTAGGTGCGGTTAAATAGGAAGATTCTAATACTTGATTTTGATAAATTGCCATTTTATTTCCCCACGATTTCATCATTATAAATGATATGAAAATCTTTTTTTCTTGACACTATTATCGCACAAATCCAAAGATTTTAATGTTCGTTTTTTTAGACAGTAAAAACCTTTTCATAAAAAAAGCTACTCACTATCTCATTCAGTAAGTAGCTTCATTTTGAATATAATACATCATTTTTAGAAAGAAGATAGACGCAATACTGATTCATACTTATTCCTTCTCTTTGAGAATGTTCTGCAAGCGATTTATGAAGACTTTTTGGAATTCTCAATTTAAATTGCCCTGAATAATCATCTAAAGAATCTGGTTCATTTATCTCAATACCTTCTTCTATTGCAGCTTCAAGCCATACTTCCTTTGCATCAATTGCATTTGCCACTGCACTTTCAATTGTCTCGCCACAACTAATGCATCCAGGCAAATCAGGATAGGTAACAATAAAACCGCCTTCATCCTTATCTTCAACAATTTCCATACGATAAGCTTTTTTCATATAATCATCTATCGTTTTCATGTTTCATTTCCTCACTTTCTACAACTTGTCGCACCATTTCAACATATACTTTTTTTATTGGTTCATGTTTTGGAATTGTAATAGGCATACATCCTTTCTTTCTGAATGTATAATGACTGTTTCCATTTTTTGGTGCTCTCATTTCATATCCATAGCTTTCCAATACTCTACGCAATTCTTGAAATCGGAGATCGTTTGATAATTTCTGTATACGCATTAATATCTTTTCCCATTTCGACATCTTCAACCTCCTACCCAAATAATAATTGATACCACATATGGTGTCAATGTTTTTTATAAATTAAAAAAGCTACTCACCTTATTATGTGGCAAGTAGCATTTTCTCTTATTATTTTCTTTTTCTTCAGCTATCAAAAGCTTTTCTTTAGATACTGTAATCTAATTGTCATCAGGAGTTTTCCTGAATCAGGAATCTATTCAGTTTTTCAGTTTAGACTGTCCATTGGTCTAACTCTTATGCAGACTTTTCTACTTTCTATTTTCTGTTACAGTTCTTTTTTTGATCTTCCATTATTTGTGAAAATCAATGGTTCTAATGATTGTTGTTCTTCTGGATGTTCCTGCATTACATCTAGAAGAACTTACTTAATATTCGAGTAGGATCTCCTTCATATGAATTCCTCCTTTTTCTTTTTAGAAGTCCTTCTTGTTTGTACTTATAATATAGATCATATTTTCTATAAGAATAGTCTATAATTTAAAGATTTTTTTCTGTATAATTATATTATTGAGGGTCAAATAAGACAGTATTATGTATCAAACGAGTCAACCACATCATTTCTATAATCACTACGAACCAGAACTTCCAAAAAAAGGAGATATTCTTTTATCATATGATGGAAGAAATATTCTTCTAAAAAACGGTATGTCATTCTTTCACTATGAAGATATTTCTCAAGATATACAGTATCGTTATCTATTTAAAATTGATGATACTAACTTTTATCTATGTGATCTCATGTTCATGCATCCAATATCTCTGGATATACAGACAATGCGTTCTTATCAGCCAAAAGAATATGCATTTGCGGCAATCACAGGCTGGCACTTGTATGACTGGTATCGTAATAATGTTTTTTGCGGAAGATGTGCTTCAAAAATGATCGAAGATACAAAAGAACGTGCAATGCGTTGTCCAAATTGTGGCAATCTTGTTTATCCAAGAATCAATCCCGTAGTCATCGTTGCCATCAAAAACGATCAAGATGAATTACTTGTTACAAAGTATGCACATGCATCATATTCCAAATTTGCACTTGTTGCGGGATTCATTGAAATTGGTGAAACAAGTGAAGAAGCCGCAATTCGTGAAGCAAAAGAAGAAACAGGATTAGATATCACTGATTTAACATTCTACAAAGATCAGCCATGGGGATTCTCCTCTTCTTTGATTTTTACATATGTTGCAAAAGCGCATGGGAATCAAAAGATCACACTAGAAGATCATGAATTAAAGATTGCACAATGGGTAACTCGCAACGATACATATGTAGATCCAAAAGATGATGCAAGTATTACTTCTGAAATGATCCACAAGTATTTAGAAGGAGAATTATAATTTATGGATTTTAATCAAGTTGTTTATCAAATCTATCCGCTTGGTTTCTGTGGAGCACCAAAAGAAAATGATGGTATTTTATCCCATCGCATTTTAAAAGTGATTGACTGGATCCAACATTTCAAAAAAGCAGGAATCACTTCAATCTTATTCAATCCTGTATTTGAAAGTGATCGTCACGGATATGATACAAGAAACTATACAAAAATTGATTGCCGTTTAGGAACGAACGAAGATTTTCAAAAAGTATGTACCGAACTTAACAATAATGGCATTTCAATCATCTTAGATGGTGTATTCAACCATGTCGGAAGAGGTTTTCCATACTTCCAGGATGTCATTGAAAAGAAATGGGATTCCCCATATAAAGACTGGTTTCATATCAATTTCGATGATACAAATCATGAAGATGGCTTCTGGTATGAAGGATGGGAAGGTCATCAGGAACTTGTGAAATTAAATATGTATAATCCTGATGTTAGAAATTATTTAATACAGTGTGTTGATACATGGATTGAACAGTTTCATATCAGTGGATTACGTTTAGATGTAGCATATATGGTAGATCGTAATTTCATGCATGAACTTTGTGATCATGTGCGTGCTTCACATCCCGATTTCTTCTTTCTTGGAGAAATGATTGGTGGTGATTATAACGCCATTATGAATGATCATTTATTAGATTCCGTAACAAACTATGAATGCAGAAAGGGTCTCTACTCTTCATTTAACAGTAAAAACCTGTTTGAAATTGGATATTCATTGAACCGACAGTTTGGTAAAGACCCATGGTGTTTATATACGGAAAAGCATTTATTAAGCTTTGTAGATAACCATGATGTTGATCGTATTGCTTCCATTCTAGAAGACAAAGAAGATCTTCCACTGATTTATGCATTAATGGAAGCAATGCCTGGCATTCCTTGCATCTATTATGGAAGTGAATGGGGCTGTGAAGGAAAGAAAACAAATAATTCCGACGATGATCTTAGACCATGTTTTGAAAAAGCTGAATGGAATGCATTAACAGATACAATTCAGAAGCTCAATACATTCCATACTTCGATTTCAACATTTACATACGGTGATTATACACAGCTATACATTCAAAATAAACAGATTGTATTTAAACGATGTGATGAAAATGGTCAGCTCATTTTCTGTATGAATATCGACAATGATCCTGCGACTGTTTATTTTGATGCAGGATGTGAAAGTGGTATTGATCTATTCACTGATCATGAAATCAAGTTCACAGGTTCCCTAGATCTTGAAAGAAAATCATTCCAGATCATTTATACAAAATGGTAAGTAAAAAGGCGCTCCAAAATTGGAGCGCCTGTCTATTTCAATAATTTCTTCATATCTTCAGCTTCTTCAAGCTCAATATGAATTGGAGTATTTTTGAATGGCTGCTTTAAATCTAATACTGCACAATGTAAAGCAGGTCTAGAAATCAGATTTGTACTTCCACCATACAGTACATCCCCACACAAAGGATGGCCTGCATTTGCCATTCCTGCTCTAATTTGATGTGTTCTACCTGTCTCAATAGAGATTTCCACAAAGGAATATGTATCAAATTCTTTTAAGACTTTATAATGTGTAATACATTTTTGACCATCTTTTGAAATCAGTCTTTGCTTTGTTCCTTCTTGGCGAATCAAAGAGTATACTAGTGTACCCTTCTTTTTTTCTAAGATACCTTCAACAATTGCATGATATACCTTATGCAATTCTTCTTTACTTCTTTGGGCACTCAATCTAGATGCCGCTGGCTGATTTTTTGCATACACCATCAGACCAGATACATCTTTATCCAATCTACCGATTGCACGTACAGTAAAATGACTGCCATAATAGTTCTGCAAAACGGTTCCCATATCATCATCCAGATGCTCATGAGATGGATGACAAACCATTCCTGCAGGTTTATTCACAATTACAAGATCTTCATCTTCGTATAAGATTTCTGGTTTGCCTGTCATGCGAATAACATGTGGAAGATCTTTTTCTGTAAATGTTAAAGTAACAATATCTCCTGTATGAACAATTTCAGTAATTCTGCAATTTTCTCCGTTTAATAGAATTCCGTTTGTAAACTTCAATCTAGAAATTTCTCTTCTACTTAAACCAACACTTTTACTTAAAACAGCCTTTAAAGCAAGTCTGTCTTCTGTTTGTTCAATTGTAACTTCAATTGTCTTATTCATTGGAATCACTTGTAATCTGGCTTCTCAAGTAAGAATCAACAAATCCATCGAGATCACCATCCATAACAGATTGAATATTTCCTACTTCATATCCAGTTCTAAGATCTTTTACCATCGTATAAGGAGCAAATACATAGGAACGAATCTGTGAGCCCCATTCATTTGCTTTTACTTCACCCTTAATAGAAGCCATTCTTTCTTCCTGTTCACGAATCTTCAACTGAAGTAACTTACTTTTCAACTGATTCAAACATGCTTCTCTATTCTGCAATTGAGAACGCTGTGTCTGACAGAATACTGTAATGCCAGTTGGCTTATGTGTCATACGTACTGCAGAGTCTGTTTTATTAATATGCTGACCACCTGCACCGGAAGAACGCATTGTAATCACATCAAGATCTTTTTCATCGATTTCAATATCCATATCATCTTCAAACTGAGGAACGATTTCAACAGATGCGAAAGATGTATGTCTTCTAGCATTTGAGTCAAATGGAGAAATACGAACTAAGCGATGTACTCCATTTTCAGCTTTTAAATATCCATATGCCATTGGTCCTTCAATCTGTACAGAACAAGATTTCAAACCAGCTTCTTCACCTTCCTGATAGTCAAGAAGTGTAATCTTGAATCCTCTACGCTCACAATATCTCATGTACATACGATAGAGCATTCCAGCCCAGTCCATAGCTTCTGTTCCACCAGCACCTGGATGAATTTCAAGAATTGCATTATGGTTATCATATGGTCCAGACAACAATACCTGAATTTCAAATTCTTCAAACTTTTTTGATGCTTCCAGAAATTCTTCTTGTACAAGTTCATTCATATCTTCATCAAATGTTGAACTTAATTCATTCACGGATTCATTTAAATCAGATAAAATCATTGTCAATTCATCATAACTATCAACAAGCTGCTTCATTTGATTGTTATTTTTGATTAGTTTCTGTGCAGCTTTCTGATCATTCCAGAAATCTGCTTCCTGCATCTTCTGATTATTCTCTTCAATCTGCTTTCTCTTAGAATCAAGATCCAATGAAATACCCATAGATTTCAATTTATTCTGATTCTTAGAAAGAGATTGCTTCATTTCATAAAGTTCCATTAGGCCTCCTTGTTGGCTTCATTTACTGGAACAACGCGTACATTCATACAGAAGGATACAATTTCTTGAGAAATTGTTGCCATCATATCTTCGAATAACTGATAGCCTTCCTGAACATAAGCCTGTAAAGGATTAGATTGTGCATAACCTCTTAGTCCAATACCATTTCTTAGCTTATCCATTGTATCAATGTGGTTGCTCCATGCACGGTCAATTGTTCTTAAGCTAACTTCTTTTTCAACACTTCTGATCTTATCTTTGACTGGTTCAACTTTCTGTTCATAATATTCCCATGCCTTTTCATATACATAGGAAGAAATATCTTCACGGTTTTTACCAGAAAGTTCTTCAACATTGACAAGATCCTTAAATCCAATTTCATTTAATCCCTTGATCAATGCTTCTGCATCAACATCCTGACTCTTTGTATCAAAATTTGTACAAGCAGAAACTCTATCAGAAATAACTCTCTTAAACATCTGCTGAACAACTTCATGAACATCATCATTTTCAAGGATGAAATCTCTTTGTTCATACATTGTTTCTCTTTGTTGTCTCATGACGTCATCATATTGAAGCAATTGTTTGCGAGCATCGTAGTTAACACCTTCAACTCTTCTTTGTGCAGATGAAATAGCCTTTGTAATTGTCTTAGATTCTACAGCTTCATCACCTAAAGAAGCAAAGATACCTTCCATTCTTTCAGAACCGAAACGAATCATCAGATCATCTTGAACAGAAACGAAGAATCTGCTCATACCAGGGTCACCTTGTCTACCTGCACGACCTCTTAACTGGTTATCAATACGTCTAGATTCATGTCTTTCAGAACCTAATACACATAATCCTCCAAGTTCTCTAACACCTTCACCAAGCTTAATATCCGTACCACGACCAGCCATGTTTGTTGCAATTGTGACTGCACCCTTCTGACCAGCATGTGAAATAATTTCAGCTTCACGTGCATGGTTCTTTGCATTCAATACGTTGTGAGGAATCTTTCTTTCAGTTAGATATTTAGAAATTAATTCAGAAGTTTCAACTGCAATTGTACCAACAAGAATTGGCTGACCTGTAGCGTGTTTTTCAACAACTTCATCAACAAGAGCTTTAAACTTAGCTTTCTTTGTTCCATAAACAGCATCTGGATAATCAATACGAGCAACTGGACGGTTTGTTGGAATTTCATAAACATACATGTTATAAATTTCAAGGAATTCTTCTTCTTCAGTTTTTGCTGTACCTGTCATACCAGAAAGCTTGTTATATAGACGGAAGAAGTTCTGATAAGTAATTGTAGCTAGTGTTGTTGTTTCCTGTTTGATAGAAATACCTTCTTTAGCTTCTACTGCCTGGTGTAAACCATCAGACCACTGTCTACCCTTCATTAAACGACCAGTGTTTGGATCGACAATAACGATTTCATCATTTTCGTCATCAACGACATAGTCAATATCTCTGATCATAATGAAGTTTGCCTTCAGTGCCTGGTTAATATGATGCAATAACTGTGTATGAGAGATGTCATATAAGTTTTCTACTTTGAAGATTCTCTCAGCTTTAGAAACACCAGTTTCAGTTAATGTAACTGTCTTGCTTCTTGCATCAATTTCATAATCTTCTTCTTTATTTAACTTCTTAGCAAAACGATCTGCCTGTAAATAAAGGTTTGCAGTTTGCTTCTGTCCGCCAGAAATAATTAATGGTGTTCTTGATTCATCAATCAAGATAGAGTCGACTTCATCGACCAATGCAAAATTCAAACCTCTAAGAACACGGTCATTGATATTTGTAACCATGTTGTCTCTTAAGTAGTCAAATCCAAGTTCAGAGTTTGTTGTATATGTAATATCACATGCATATGCCTGCTTCTTCTGAAATTTTGTCAATTGTCTCAAGTTAACACCAACTGTAAGTCCTAAGAAACGATAAATTTGTCCCATCCAGTTGGCATCACGTTCTGAAAGATATTCATTAACTGTAACAACATGAACTCCTTTTCCTTCAAGTGCATTCAAATATACAGCCATAACAGATGTTAGTGTTTTACCTTCACCTGTTTTCATTTCAGCAATATCGCCACCTTGCATAACAGTAGCACCCATCAGCTGAACAGGATAAGGGAATTCACCAATGACTCTTCTAGCTGCTTCACGTGCTGTAGCAAATGCATCTACATAGATATCATCTAATGTTTCTCCATTGGCAAGTCTTTCTTTGAGTGCAGGTGTCATTGCCTTTAATTCTTCATCGGATTTATTTTTATATTCTTCTTCTTTATCCAATACTGGTTGGATTCTTTTTTCAATTTGTTTAATCTTACGAGCGTCCTCGTTAAAAATCTTTGATAAGAAATTTGCCATAAATACCTCCGTTTTTTACGTATAAAATAGCTAAATAATTATATCGTCAAGTCTTTAAAATAGCAATGTACACTTATATCCATGTCTCATTTGCGCTTACACAATAGATTTCGATATCCTTCACTTGTTGATTCAGACAATGTAAAGCGCCTTTTAATGTTGACCCTGTTGTGATTGTATCATCTACAAGCAAACATTTTTTAGGCAATACTATTCCACTCTTCAATGCTATTTCATGTACCATATTTCTTCTAAGATATCCTGGAAGTTGTTTTTGAGACTCTGATGATGTTTTCATAAACGGATCTATCATCGGCATATGTAAACAGGAATACATTTCTTCTAGATGATTAAATCCTCTTAGTTTTTGTTTTTCTAAAGCACTTGGCATAAAACAAATTGTGTATCCTTTATATTTTCTTTGTATTTTCTTTTTCACTTCATATAGAAAAACATCTTTTAATGCTTCATCCCCGCACTCTTTAAACTGAATCAAAGCACTTGAAAATGCAGCGTTGTATACATAATCTGTATTTACATTCACACCATCTAAATGAAAATGAATCTTCTTTTTATTCCATTGCTGCCTGCATTCTTGACATAAGGGATCTTCTGAAAATAACACATCTTTCCAGTTTCCTTCTTCTATTAATTTTCCACACATCAAACAATACATGATTCATTAGCCTTCCTTATTGATGAAATACATTTTTTTACTACTTCACTCATTTCATTGCACAGGAATAAAACATTCCCTGTTGGATCTTGAAAGTCTCTTCCTGCTCTTCCAGCCATCTGGATCAGACTTGCTTCATCAAATACACCGCTATTGGCATCTAAAACACAAACATCAGTATGCGGAAATGTCACACCTCTTTCTAAAACAGTTGTGGATATCATAATTCCATTTCCTTCAACTCTGAATTTTTCTATCACTTCATCACGATTTTCAGTTTTTGAAGTGCAAACATATGCAGGCATAAATAAACAAATTAATTTTCCAATCCACAAAGCTTTCTTTATTGTTGAAACAAACACGATTCGTGGATGATTATCATGGCATTTCAGCCAGTAAAGCATAACGAAAATACAAATTAATTCTGGTAATACAAAACTTTTTGGAACAGGCATTGGTTTCCCATGTGGTCGAACATTCAATTCAAGACATAGTAAACTGCCTTCTTCACGTCTTTTGATCAATTCTTTATCTGGTGTAGCTGTTAAGTACACTATATTTCCTCTGCAACTTGTAAGAGCTATAGAATGAAGTAATTCATTGCCATGATACGGAAATGCATCACTTTCATCTAATATTAACAAATCAAAACGTTGATAATAGCGATATAACTGATGTGCTGTACATATAATCAAATCTCCATCCAGCACTTGTGTGTGTCCACCACAAACCGCAACAACTTTAGCATTTTTAAAATATGACTGTAATCTTTCAGCAACTTCCAATACAACTTGCCTTCTAGGAATTGTAAAACACACTTTTTTCTTTTTTGAAAGATATTCAGAAATCACTGGAACCACAATTTCTGTTTTTCCAGCGCCACATACCGCTTTTACAAGTACATCTTTCGTTTTAATATTTTTTATGACTTCTGCTGCTATTTTCACCTGTTGTTTTGTTAGAGGATATTTTAAAGTATACTCTTCAGCACTATCTTGAATTTCCAATGCATGCTCTGCTTCTAAATCTTCTTCAATCAAAATTCTTCCAAAAGAGATGCATTTTCGACAATACCAGCCTTTACTTCCCAAATAAAACCATTCTGGATCTTCATTCAAACATCGTTTACATTTCATAACAGCCTCCTACTATTACTATTCACATGTTTTTTATAAATTCCAAAAAAAAGAATGATTTTCATCATCCTTTTAAGTCTTCAATTGTTGTGATTTTAATATTAGCGTAACTGCCTTCCACAGCTTTCACTTTAACATCACTATATTTTTCAACTAATGATGCATCATCTGTACCAGTATAGTTTTCTTCCATTGCTTTTTTTGTACAAGATAAAATCAAATTTGTTTTAAATGCCTGTGGTGTTTGTGCTGCCATCAATGTACTGCGGTCATATGTCGTTTCTACATATCCATCAATTACTTTTTTGATTGTATCTTTACAAGGAACCATCAATAAACAAGCATCTTCTGTTGTCAATGTATTTTTAATACTGTCTAAAAGATCTTGATTCAAAAATGGTCTTGCTCCATCATGAATCATTACATATGAATTTTTTACTTTAACTAATCCATGATAAACTGATTCTTGGCGTGTGCTGCCTCCCTGTACAAGGGTTATTCTTTGATCTATCACACCATTATGCATTTCTAAAAATACATCTGGATCACTTACAACAATAATTTCTTCACAATCTATATCATTTAGAAAAACATTTATTGTTTTATCTATGATCATTTGTCCGTCATTTAATTTTGCATAAACCTTATTATAGCCAAGTTTCATTCTTGTACCACTGCCTGCAGCACAAATCAAAGCACTATATTTCATATTCATCACCCCATTCCATTAAAACATAAAAAAACTTCCTTGTGAAAAGGAAGTTAAGAAACAACAGCGCCAATCATTCCATATGATACAAATGTCATAATTACAGCTGCTAAGAAAATACCTAGTAAAATTGATAAGGAAGATTTTTTTAAATCCATATCAAATACAGAAGCAACTAAAGCACCTGTCCATGCACCTGTACCAGGAAGAGGAATCCCGACAAAAAGCATCAAACCCCAGAATCCATATTTTTCAATCTTTGGTCGATTCTTATTAGCTTTTTCCATAATCCAGTCAGTAATTTTACTCATATGATGATCACTCATCCAATGTAATATTGTTTTAATCAATAAAAGAATAAATGGAATTGGAATGATATTGCCAATAACACACCAGAATACTCCAGTCCATAATGGCATATTTAATAATTTTGCTAATATGAGACCTCCACGCTCTTCAATCAGAGGAATCATTGAAACGATAAATACACTTAACCAATGTGGTAAGGCAACATGTGCAGCCCACCAAGCAACAAATCCTTGCATAATATACCTCAACTTAACTGTGATACTGTAACATGCTTTATTATCATACTCAATAAAGTTTTTTGAAAAATTTTTGAATTTTTCTAATATTTCTTGTTGACACATATCTTATGTCTTGGTATTATATTTAAGCACTGTTGAGAAAGATATGGGCCTGTAGCTCAGGTGGTTAGAGCGCACCCCTGATAAGGGTGAGGTCGTTGGTTCAAGTCCATTCAGGCCCACCATTTATTCTCATATTGCATCCTGGGGTTATAGCTCAGCTGGGAGAGCACCTGCTTTGCAAGCAGGGGGTCAGGGGTTCGATTCCCCTTAGCTCCACTTCTAAAGATCGTCGATTGACGATTTTTTTTTGAATTTTTGAAAAGTTTTTATTGACATATTACCTATGTCTTGATATTATATTTAAGCACTGTTGAGAAAGATATGGGCCTGTAGCTCAGGTGGTTAGAGCGCACCCCTGATAAGGGTGAGGTCGTTGGTTCAAGTCCATTCAGGCCCACCATTTATTCTCATATTGCATCCTGGGGTTATAGCTCAGCTGGGAGAGCACCTGCTTTGCAAGCAGGGGGTCAGGGGTTCGATTCCCCTTAGCTCCACTTCTAAAGATCGTCAATTGACGATCTTTTTTTATCAAAAAAAATTTGCCGCGAATAGCGAATCAAAGAAGACCACGAGATAATGAAAAACTATGAAATACGTTAACAGCATATAATGTTTGGAAACCATCATATAGTTGATGAAGATACATCATTGACTGACACCGTCAATCAGATGATATTGATAAGTATCAAATAAATACTATCTAGATAAAGAAAAACGGGATATGTACTATAAAAGTGTTCTTAATGAGCAAATAGTATTTGTACTGTTTTTTTACATTCTAAGAGATGCTGGTAATTGGTCTGAATATGACAGACATATTTCAACCAGTTCTTCTGTTATCGTTTCTGAGGCAGACAGCTGCTCCAGTACATAGATCAGATACTTCTATGCATCCAGGCGGTTCATTCTTGCTGAAACAATTAAACCGAACCACATAGAAGTTGCCTGTACAGCTTCTATTGTATCCGCAAGCAGAAATTTCTTTCTTGCCATTGCAATCTGCAGAATAGAATTTTGAATATACCTGATATCCATCTAACTGTATCACTCCACAATAGTTTTCAAGGATACCATTCATGTTTTCCTGACCTCTGTCTTTTTTGTAATAGTACAGTGGCTGCATCTGAAAAAAAGAAGCATGAAGTATACATACTAAATGTTACTGAACATGCTTCAAAGCTGTGAAATTTATTGCTGAATTAGAGCAACAACTTCTGGCACTTCAATTCTGTCTACAATCTTCCCTAGTGTGCCGTCATCATTGATTTTAAAGCTAACTACTTCATTCGTATTCTTATTAGCACACAACAGATAATGATCTAATAAAATAAAATCTCGTGGATGCTTTCCACCACAGCTCACAGTTTGAATTACTGTTGGCTTATGATCTTCTAACTCAATCACAGAGATGACGTCTTTCGTTCTTGTAGAAACATATATAAACTTTTCATCATCGCTTAAGCGAATTGCTGCTGTATCTCTGACATGAATTTCCTGACTCATTAAAACAGGAATTTGATGAATAATATTCCATTCATTTGTTTCTATAACAAATAGTTCATTGGATAGTTCTGATACTAAATATAGATACTTCCCATCTTTTGAAAATACTCCATGTCTAGGACCAGTATTTGCATTGAAATGAATGGATCCAATTTTTTTTAAAGAACGATCAAAGATAAATACACGGTCCAAAAATAGACAAGGGACAAGAATACGATCATGAAAAACAAGTATCTGATGGCATCCTGCACCATCCTGGATCTGAATAGAATTCATAAACTTCAATTCATCTTGCACAAGTTTTAAATGTGTAACAACACCAGTATGATAATTAGCAGTATAAATATCATCATCTTCAGATGTAATGAAACAAGAGGTTCTTTTTTCAAATGCAATTTTACTTTTAATATCTCCTTCCGCATTGATTAAAGCAACACCACTCTCATAATCAAAATCAGCAACAGTAATTAAACAATTATCATTTTTCGTTAAGTACTTTGGATTTTTGATTTCACAAAATAATTGTGAAGAAGATAGCCTTCCATCTTCAAATGAAAAGCTGTAAATCCCCTGTGAGGATTTCGCGGTATAGGTACCCGCATAAACCATAGTTTTCATATCACTATTTTATAACAAAAAAAGATAGCTTTCACTATCTTCATATATAAACTTCTGATATTCATACAAGGTATTGTACAGACAAATAAAAAAAAAGCAAAGACCTGGCAACGTGCTCGATTCACCGT
>QQXM01000158.1 GCA_014610835.1 Erysipelotrichaceae bacterium 7770_A6 | reverse complement strand
CGGGCCGATACTAAGCCGGAAGAGAAAGGAGATGTATATAGATTTGACTCAGCTGGATGAGCTAATTTATATATACCAAACGAATATGAAGAGATTCGTATTCCACACACAGTAAAGGAATGTCCTCTCCACTACATTGATGTTGATTCCTATCAAATGATTTGTGGATATCGAAGACACTTGAATATTCAAGATTTAAGCAAAAGATATTTCTTACAGTTTGATGGTGCAGCACATATCGCTACGGTATATGTGAATGGGATGCAGTTAATGCACCATGAATGTGGATATACTGCTTTCCGTGTTGAAATTACAAGTGCATTGCATAAAGGTGATAATCTTGTCTCTGTCAAATTAAATACGACAGAAGATGCTTCGATTCCTCCATTTGGATTTATGATTGATTATCTGACATATGGCGGTATCTATCGTCATGTATGGCTAGACGAAAAAGAATCTACATACATCAAAGATGTCTTTGTACAGCCACGCAGTGACTTAACAAGTATTACTTCTACGATAACGTATGATGGAGATACATCAGATATGCATGTCAAAGCGCAGATCTTTGATCAGGAACATATCTGTGTTGTACAAAAAGAATATGATTCCTGCCTGGATACAATGACACAATTCATTCCTTCTCCAATTCTATGGAATGTACATCACGCATATCTTTATACATTTCACTTAGAACTATATAAAGGTAATACATGCATTGATGTTTCTGATACACCATTTGGTCTTAGAACAATTACTTGGGATGAGAATAACATTCTCGTCAATCATAAGCCCGTATTCATTCGTGGTTTGAATCGACACCAGTCATTCCCATATGTTGGTTATGCGGTATCAGATTCCTTACAAAAAGAAGATGCACGTATCTTAGATGAAGAGTTAGGTGTCAATGCGGTAAGAACATCACATTATCCACAATCTCATGCATTTATTAACGAATGTGATCGAAGAGGTATCTTAGTCTTCACTGAAATTCCAGGATGGCAATATGTATCTTCCAGTCAGCACTGGAGAGATATCTGCATCAATAACGTTGAAGAAATGATAACACAATACCGCAATCATCCTTCTATCTTCATGTGGGGTGTCAGAGTCAATGAAAGTCAGGATGATGATGAACTCTACACAAGAACAAATGCACTTGCACATTCTCTTGATCCAACACGTCCAACAAGCGGTGTTCGCTACATAGAAAAGAGCTCTTTTCTAGAAGATATTTACAGTTACAATGATTTTTCTCATAACGGAACAAATCCAGGATGCAAAAAGAAGAAGGACGTCACGCCAGATACAAAAAAACCATTATTGATTTCTGAATGCAATGGACATATGTTTCCAACAAAATCATTTGATCCCATCAGCAAGCGACAGGAACATGCATTACGTCATGCAAGAGTAATGAATGATGCAATCCAAGATAAACAGCACGCAGGTATGTTTAGCTGGTGCATGTTTGATTACGCAACACATAAGGATTTTGGCAGTGGAGATAAGATTTGTTATCACGGTGTTATGGACAGCTTTCGTAATCCAAAGCTTGCCAGTTATGTCTATAGTTCTCAGCAGGAAAATACGCCTGTATTAGAAGTTGGCACAACCATGGATATTGGTGATTATCCTGCAGGGCAGATTGCATCATTCTATTGCTTCACAAATGGAGATTCTATCCGTTTATATAAAAATGATGTATTTGTCAAAGAATTTTCCACAACACCATTTGCATCATTAAAGCATGGTCCAATTCTCATTGACGATACGATTGGTGATCTATTAGAAACACAAGAACACATGTCAAAACAACAGACAAAAGATATTCGTAGTTGTCTATTGGCTGCTAGAGACTATGGTCTGGCAAATTTACCACTGAAAAATAAATTACAATTTGCTAAGGCTATGATGAAATATCACCTTACATTCCAGGATGGGGTTGATCTTTATGGAAAGTATGTCAGTAACTGGGGAGATGAAGCAACACAATGGAGATTTGATGCCATCAAAAATGGTACCGTCATTGCTTCTAAAACAAAATGTCCAGGCTCTTTCCTTCATATTGAAGCAAAGATTTCTTCTACTGTCTTAGAAGAAAGTGATACATATGATATGGCATCGATTCGTATCCGTATCTTAGATGATCATGATTCTGTAGCTTCCTATGCACAATTGCCAATCACAATCCAGGCTTCTAACAATCTAGAAATCATTGGAGGAGAACACATTGTCAGTGAAGGAGGAATGTGTGGAACATTCATTCGTTCCAAAGCTGTTTCTTCTCATGAAATGATTACGATTTCTTCACCAGGATTAGAACCTGTTACATTGCATATACAAATTCGAGGATAATATTGTATGAAAAAATTCAGTTTCAAAGAAAAGGCTGCCTATGGTCTAGGTGCTGTTGGAAAAGATATGGTCTATGCCTTATCTTCTTCCTACGTTATGTATTACTATCAGGATATTTTAGGATTACAGGCAACATTTGTAGGTTTGATTTTAATGATTGCACGTGTATTTGATGCCATCAATGATCCGTTCATGGGTGTTCTTGTCGCAAAAACAAATACAAAATATGGAAAATTCAGACCATGGATCTTATCTGGAACTGTATTAAATGCATTTGTCTTATATGCATTATTCAGCGCTCCAGATTTATCAAAAACAGGACTCATGGTATACTTCGCAATCATCTATATTCTATGGGGTGTTACGTATACAATGATGGATATTCCATACTGGTCAATGATTCCAGCAGTCACTGAACAGCCAAAAGATCGTGAACAGTTATCGGTTGTTGGCAGAACATGCGCTGGTATTGGTTCTGCACTGATTCAAGTGGGAACTGTATTATGTGTTGCCTTTTTAGGAGGTGGCAGTGAAGTGAAAGGTTTCCGCTGCTTCTCTATGCTTGTTGCTTTGATTTTTGTACTTACAGAAGCAATTCTCTTCTTTTCAATCAAAGAAAAGAAAAGTGAAAAGAAAATGGAAACAACATCCATCAAAGATATGTTCTCTGCTTTATTCCACAATGATCAGGCAATGTTAACGGTCATCACAATTGTGCTGATTAACAGTGCTTTATACATCACAAGTAATTTAATTCTCTATTTCTTTAAATATGATCTTGGTACAGAATTATGGAAAAACAACTATACATTATTCACAACCATTGGTGGAGCAACGCAGATTCTTGGAATGATAGTTTTATATCCTGTATTGCGTAATAAACTATCTAATACAACAATTTTCAAAACATCTTTATGTATGGCAATTCTTGGCTATGCTTTATTACTGTTTGCTTCGTTTATGAACCTTGCACATAACATGGTCGTACTTTGCTTGATTGGTGCACTTGTATTCAGTGCGAATGGAATGTTAAGTGTGCTTACAACAGTTTTCTTATCTACTTCTGTTGATTATGGAGAAATGAAAACCGGCAGAAGAGAAGAATCTGTCATCTTTTCCATGCAGACATTTGTGGTAAAAGCTGCAAGTGGTCTCGCTGTATTTTTAACAGGGATTGGTCTTGATATGATCGGTCTAGCTGGAAACAGTGAAGATGGTATCCCTGCAGTTCAAAGTGCTTCCACAATTACAGGCCTGCGCTGTCTTATGACATTACTTCCAATTCTTGGATTATGTATTGCTTTGATTGTATTCAAAAAGAAGTTTATATTAACAGATGACAAAGCACAGGAAATCGCAGAAAAGTTGAGAGAAAAACATGAAATGGAAACTCACAGTTAAAGTTGATCAAAAAATGATCCAGGAAGAAGTAGATTCGCTTTCCAGGCTTCAAAGAGAACTCCATGGAAAAATCCAATGTATCAAAGCAGAAACACAATTAGATTTGGATAAAAATGATGTTTTATTCTTCAATGGCTATCAGACATGGACATATAACAAAGAGATGCAGATTCGTGACAAACAGAAAGGTGTTGATCACATTCCTTCGTTTCTTTTAAACAAATATCATTTTGATCGATATGGAGACTATCATTTTGTAGAATATGCAAAAGAATCAGGTATCTTTCATGGATTCACATACATGTATATTCGTCATGAGAATACATACCATTTACTTGCTTCTTGTGATGAAGAACAGGCATATACGATCCTCCACTATGATCATGGAACATTAACCATTGAAAGAGATTGTAAAGATTATCCTGTGGATGGCTTATACACATGTTTTGATATTCTCGATACAACAGGCAGTGAAGAAGAAGTATTTGATGCCTGGTTTGATCGAATGCATATACAGCCATTAGAAACAAAAAAACTTTATGGATATTCCAGCTGGTATAACCATTATGAAAATATATCTTCTAAAACAATTGCGGAAGATTTAGATGGATGCAAAAAGATTCTACAGAAAGGTGATTTGTTTCAAATTGATGATGGCTGGCAGACTTGTACCGGTGACTGGCTAAGCGTGGACAAGAAGAAGTTTCCTGAAGGATTGCGCTATGAAGTGGATCAAATTCATAACAATGGATTTCTAGCAGGCTTATGGCTTTCCCCTTTCTTAGCATCCGTTCATTCAGATCTTGTGAAGCTTCATCCAGACTGGCTTTTAAAACACAATGGTTCCCCTTGGTTTACTGGATGCAACTGGGATGGTGCATATGCTTTAGATATTGATCATCCCCAAGTAATCCAGTATTTAAAAGATGTATTTCATCTTGTGTTTGAGGAATGGAAGTTTGATTTTGTAAAACTGGATTTCTTATATGCAGGTGCTCCATTTCCAACAGAGACGAAGACACGCAGCCAGAAAATGTACCAAGGCATTCATTTCTTACGTGAACTTTGTGGAAATCATCCAATTCTTGGATGTGGTGTACCAACATGTACAACATTTGGATTGTTTGAATATAACCGTATTGGATGTGATGTCTCTTTAGACTGGAATGATGTATGGTATATGCGTTTGTTTCATCGAGAACGTACTTCAACAAAGCAATCGCTAGCAAATACAATTTTCCGTCGATCATTAAACAACCGTGCATTCTTAAATGATCCAGATGTATTTTTCTTGAGAGATGAAAATACCAAGCTCAATGCAGAACAGAAAGATCTTTTAGCAACACTCAATGCACTGCTTGGAGGAGTATTTCTTACAAGTGATAATCCATCAAATTATACAGAACAGCAAATCGAACAATACAGATATTATCGTCACTTATCCCAGGCAGAAAATATCCATACTTTTATGCATGGATCCACTTTAACAATTACGTATACATTAGATGATAAAAATCATATATTTACATGTGATACAAGAATGTTTTAAAAAACTCCAGAAACTGGAGTTTTTTTGCATATCTGAAGCAAAGAATATGATTTCTTTCTATAGTCGTAATCCTTTCACATCTTTGATACGTGACAAAATCATATTACAGCTGCAGCTGATCACACCAGGCAATGGATCAATAACTGTATGTAAAAATTCTTCCATTTCTTCTGCAGAAGAAGTAACAGCATGCACATGCAGTTTATCTTTTCCCGTGACACGATAAATCTGTGTCACCGTATCATTCGCATTCAATCGTTCTGTAACCTTTGCCAAGTGATTCGGTGTTGTTTCAATTTCAAAATAACAGGAAACTGCTCCACTAATCTTCTGTGGATTGACAATTGTTGTATATTCTTCAATGATTCCACGCTGTTCCAATGCTTGTATTCTTGCTTTTACCGCCACTCTTGAAATACCGATTTTTTCACCAATATCAGAATAGGAAATACGTGCATTCTCTATCAGCAAGCTTACAATCTCTTGATCCAATTTATCTAACCCATCTAAAAACATAGTGTTTCTCCATAAAACTTCATCTTTGCGTTGATAATAGCACCAGGATTTCGAAAAGTAAACGATACATTGACGAGTGTCATTGTTGTATCTATAATAATTTCGATATGTAACTTTAAGCTTACGAAACGGAGGCTTATCATGAATCAAGATTTAACAAAAGGATCCATCATCAAATCTATGCTTTTATTTGCCATCCCAATGATTTTGGGAGACTTGCTGCAACAATGCTATAACATTGCGGATACTTTGATTGTTGGGCAATTCCTTGGAAGAAATGCTCTTGCGGCTGTTGGTTCCTCTTTTACATTGATGACTTTTCTAACTTCCATCATTCTTGGATTATGCATGGGAAGTGGTGCTCTATTTTCCATGCGCTTTGGAGAAGGCAATGAAAAAGCACTTCGTGAAAATCTCTGCGCTTCATTTTTCTTCATTGCCTTTGTGACTGTACTTTTAAATATCTTGTCATTTTTATGCTTGGATAGTCTTCGAACATTTCTTCAGGTTCCACTAGAAGTGTGGAGTGATATGCGTTCCTATTTGTTTATCATCTTTCTTGGCATTCCTGCCGTTTTTCTATACAACTATTTTTCTTCTTACCTGCGTGCAATTGGTAATTCAGTTGTCCCATTATGGTTTCTGGCTGTTTCTGCAATATTGAATATCATTCTTGATCTCTGGTTTGTGATTAGATTGCATTTAGGTGTTGGCGGCGCAGCAGAAGCAACAGTCATTGCACAATACGTTTCAGGGTTTGGTATTGCGATTTATACACTTACCCATTTTTCACAGGTATGTTCGATATGGAATATCCACTGTCTAAAAAAAGAAAAAATTCATGAAATCATCTCCTTCTCTACACTCACATGTGTTCAACAGTCCGTAATGAATCTTGGGATTCTTATGGTACAAGGGCTTGTCAACAGTTTTGGGCCAATTGTGATGGCTGCATTTGCGGCTGGTGTAAAGATTGATGCATTTGCCTATATGCCTGTCCAGGATTTTGGTAATGCCTTTTCAACATTCATTGCACAAAACTATGGTGCAAGAAAGAATGATCGTATCCGTTCTGGTTTAAAAAGTGCAGTATGCATCTCTATGGCTTTCTGTATTGTCATATCTGCTTTCGTCTTTATCTTTGCAAAACCACTCATGTCTATTTTTGTGGATGCAAATGAAATTGAAATCATTCAAGAAGGTGTACGCTATCTCCGCATTGAAGGAGCATTTTATTGTGGTATTGGTTGTTTATTTTTGCTTTATGGATTGTATCGCGCACTAGGCAGACCTGGAATGAGTGTTGTACTTACTGTTATTTCTTTAGGTACACGTGTTGTACTTGCATATATTCTTTCTTCTATTGTTGGGGTATGTGGTATCTGGTGGTCTGTTCCTATTGGATGGGTTTTAGCGGATTTCACTGGTTTATTCTATTACAAGGTAAAAAAGAAAGAATTATTATTTTGATACAACAACATTATATTTTTTCTGATGTGATTGACTGCTTTTTTCATATTCAAAATTAAAAAGGAATTGCAATCTGACATTATGACTGTTCTATTCCTGGTTTTACTGTTCTCTGTAGAGATTACCAATGATCATCAATGTTTAACTTAATGGCACTAGCTTTCATCTCGGTCATTGAATGGCCGAGGATTCCCACTTTCATTCCTAAATCTGCACTTAGCAGATTGGTGAATTCCTGTGATGATTTTGATGTCAGGCGTGCCATTCAGTTCAATGATTCTATTAAGATAATTTTCTCTCGTTATTATTTTGGCTGTATTAGCAAAATGGTGATTATGGCAAAAATGAACACCAGGGAATCATCATGCAGGCAATTCTTGAAAAAGTGCAGCAAAATGCTTCTGCAGAAGATAAAGCAGGTGTACTTGCGGCATTTTCTATGGAACACAGTTATGGAAGCTTCAGGAAGAACCAACAGAGCCAACAGAACCAAGTGAACCTGTAAAGAACATCTTTACAATCACATTTAATGATCAAAAAGGTAACGTAACTACTGTTAA
>QQXM01000157.1 GCA_014610835.1 Erysipelotrichaceae bacterium 7770_A6 | reverse complement strand
ATAATGCTGCTTAATTGTTGTTACTGTCCGTATATTCGTACAATATTAAAATATGTTCACCATTTTGCTAATATAGCCTAAAGAAAAGAAAGAACCAGCTACTGTGGCACAAGAAGGAATCAATGAAGGGCAAAGGAATGACTATCTTTTTCGGTTAGGTTGCTTTATGCAATCAAAAGGAATGGAAGATGATTCTATCTATGCTGCATTAGCAGTGGAGAACCAAAAGAAGTGTAAACCACCACTTGAAGAAGATGAAGTGAATAACATTTTTCAAAGTGTACTTAGATATCAAAAACAAATAATAGCAATGCCTGATAAACAGCCATTAAATGGAAGATTCACTGTAAAACAACTCATGGATGAAAAATTAGAAAATATTCCGTCTATTGTAGAGGATATGTTGACTCCTGGTGTTGCTTTACTAGGTGCGCCACAAAAGACAGGTAAAACGTTCTTTTGTTTACAACTTGCGGATGCAATTACCAATGGAAAAGATTTCTTTGGTAGAAAAGTAAAACAAGGGCCTGTCTTGTATCTAGCGTTTGAAGATCATAAATATTCTTTTTCACACCGTTTAAAAAGAATGGGTGTAGAACCTAATGAAAATTTGATTATTCGTTTCTTTGCGAGTGGTGAGAACTTTGATTTAAAGGCATGTATTGAAGAAGAGTTTAGAAAGAAAATGAATTTTAAAGCTATTATTATAGATACTTTTGCCAAGATCAGAAAAAGTGGTGATCGTAATTATGAATCAGAATATAAAGAGATTGCCGAATACCATAAGCTAGGACTTTTATATGGCTTATCTATTGTACTTGTTACCCATCTTAGAAAAGAAATTAATCCAGCACTTCCATTTGATTCCATCTATGGATCAAGAGGTCTAACAGCGGGTGCTGATTGTATTCTAGTTATGTATAAAAGAAATCATATATCAAAGACTAGACAACTTACGATTCAAGGAAAAGATATTCCAGATGATGAGATCACTTTAGTGCAAACAGATAAGTGTACGTTTGAGATAGCAGAATCTGAATATGATGAAGCGTTAGATGAAAATTTAAGCAAGGTAATCAACTTCATTGTAGATAAGAAGTCTTATGAAGGTTCTCATGACCAGCTATGTTCTGAGCTTAAATTAAACATTCGTGGTAAAGGCTTATCTATGCTTATGAGAAAGAATATAGAGATATTAAAAGATTCTAATATCACTTATGAAATCCTTCCTAGAACCAATAAAGCTAGGAAGATGAAATTACAGTATTTGGGAGATGATCCTATTTGATTAGTGACGGAGTGACGATGGATTGGGTATATCCTATTGTCCGTCACTTCGTCACTAACTTTTATGAATAATGTATTAGCAAGCAACGCATATGGTCACCCACATGCAGAAAGGAGATGTCACCATGGTGACGAGGAAACGAAATCATCGAATGACTTGTCGTTTAAATGATGAAGAATATGAAAAAGTTTTGATAAAGATTTCAAAAAGCGGATTATCAAAACAGGAATATATTCTTTCATGTATTTTAAATAAAAGAATTAGTGAAAAACTAGATTTAGATTTTTATAAACTTATTAATGAAATCAATCATGTTGGAAATAATTTAAATCAGATTTCTAGAATTTTGAATTCAAAAAATCCAATTTTAGAAAATGAAGTATTAGAAAATCAAAGAATGGTAAATGCTGTTTTAACAAACCTAAATCATCAAATTAAGGGCGCTGGTAATGGCAACAACTAAGATATGGGCAGTAAAGAATCGGTTGGATCATGTTCTTGAATATGTGTCAAATGAAGAGAAGACGATTGATAAATTAGGGAATTATGTTTCTAGAGATAGTGCAACAGAAAATCAAAAGTATATGACTTGTATAAATTGTTCTAGCAATGATCCGTTTACTTCTATGATGAATGTGAAAGAATCATTTCATGATAATTCAAAAATCATAGCATATCATGCCATACAATCGTTTAAACCAGGTGAAGGAAATGCAGATATAGTTCACGAGATTGGTGTAAAGACAGCAGAAAAATTGTTTGGTGATCGATATCAATTTGTCGTATGTACGCATCTTGATAAAGAACATTTGCATAATCATATTGTAATCAATCCAATATCGATTGTTGATGGAAAAAGATATCACAACTCGATGGTAGATATTTATAAGTTAAGAGAAATATCTGATGAAGTTTGTAAAGAATATGGTTTAAGTATTATTGATGAACCAAAAGGCAAAAGCCAATCTAGAAATGAATATTATCAAGCTAGATCTTATATAAGAGAAATCAAAAAAGATATAAGTGATGCAGTTAAACGAAATTATGATTTTGATTCGTTTATAAAAGATATGAAACTTGAAGGCTATGAATTTGCTAAAATTGAAGATTTGCCTTGTATCTTGCATCCAAACTTTTCCAAAGCTATCCCATTGGCATTACTAGGCCAAAAGTATTCTTTAGATTCAATTGATAAAAGAATTAAGAAGTGTGAAACAACATTTGTGAAGTTGAAGATTACTTATAAACAAAAAGATGCGAATACTTTGTATCAAATGTATAAGGAACATAAACTGAATGGCTTTTTAAAGGATGTCGTGAAGTTTCAAATATTGATTGGCATTCTTCCGAATTATGCAGCTACAAAAGTTAAACTTTCAAAAGAAATGAGAAAAGAATGCAGAAAACTCGATTTAATTACAAACGCTACAACGTTTGTTGCAAAGAATAATATTAAAACTTTTGAGGAACTAGATTCAAAAATCAATGACCTAAATATTCAATTAAATGAACTTCAAAATCAAAGAAAACAACTGTATTCAAAATCTTATATAGAAAATAATTTGATTGAAAAAGCAAAATTATCAGATTCAGCAAAACGATTAACACCAGAAATTAAAGAGTTAAGAAATGATATTAAAAGTCTAGAATACATCAAAGATCATTCGCAAAGATGTATTGATTACAACAAAGAATTAGAGAGAAAGAAGAAGTTAGAAAGACGAAATATAATTAGATAAATATGAACATAATTGACCATTTGATTCAAAAAAGTTCAGAACTCTCTTTAGAGTACGTTTTTTGACACAGTAAAATCATATTGCTGGATATACACTTTATCTGCGAGGTAAAAGTATATGTCTAAATATAAAGATAAAAAAACCATCTATGATTGAATTTACCAGAAAGTATGCAAACAATGATCAGGCACGTGAAGAATTCTTCCTTCGTGCCAAGTATCCTAACGGTTACTACTGCGAAAAATGCGGCTGCACTCACTACAGGAAGATACTTGAAAGTGGCAGACTTTATCCGATGTTGCAGTTAAAGCTTATTTATGCCTGAATTCCATTTTGTTTGTTTTTCTCAGCTGTGAACATTATGTACCAGTCTTGTTCAGAGTAATGTTTTCTCATTCGAGAAGTCTTGAGTTATCCCTTATATATAATAATGTTTGTTTTTTTATTCTATGATTAATCTGTCAACAAGTGATTTGGTCGCAATCTGCAAAAAAAAATACATTTTACACATGTAATCGGAATAAAAAGTGTGAATGTTTACAAATCTGCGAAATTACGACAAAATTTATGTCTTTAGATAGATTAAATACTCATAGAATTGTAGAATAGTACTAGAGAATACGTTCATGATGAAAACAAGGAAAAAATCATGGAAAAGAATACAAAAGAGAAAGTTAGTGTTGAAGAATTGAATGAATTATCAATTGTTGGTGGTAATGATGGAAATCCAGAACCTAGATGTTCTATTTCTAACATTATCATTTCGACTGTTTTAGTATCATTAGTGTCTTTTTCATATTTTACTACTTGTCCAGAGCAGTGCTAGTTAACTGGCTGCATTCCAGCGTTTATTCGAATCGCTGCTCCAAGTTCGTATAGATGAGTAGAGAGGATTTATGTGTATGGCAGAAAAGTTTTATGATAATAAAAATTTTAAAATACTTAAAATAAACAAAAAAACAGAAAATATTAGTATGTTGATCATTGAGTTATGTATATTGCTACTATTGGTATTTTTTTTAAAGATTAAAAGATTTTATATTAATGATATAGGTTTGTTTTTTTCTGCATTTGGAGCTGTGCTTGTTTCTGCTTTTCCTTTTAGTATTGTACATGAATATATACATTTGCTATCATATCCGAAAAAAAGTAGAAAAAAAATAATATTCAAAATGAAGAACTTACAACCGATAATGTCTGTTGAAAGTGATGCGAAGATGAGTAAGTGTAGAACTCTAATAATGTTAATATCTCCGACGCTTGTCTTGGCAATTATTCCTATTTTTTTATCATTCATTATAAAAAAATTGATTCTTATGACTTTTCTTATTTTTTTCGGTTTTTCAAGCTTAGCAATGTCGGTAAGTGATATATATTTTTTTATTGTTATATTGTTAAAAATGAGAAATAATGAACTTTTTTATCAAGAAGATAATAAGATTTATATTTTTAAAAAATGAAGTTTTTTAGGCTGTTGTTCCGTACAACAGCCTTTTTTCATAGCTCTGTCAGCAAGCAGAAACAGTAACTACCCACAGTTCAACAAATTGAGAGCAGTACCAAAAGATGACAGTGAAACTACAAATGCCTTTCTGTCACAGTCACTTGTTCTATCAAAAGACAGAACATTAAACACAGATGGTAAAACAACATTCAATATCATGAAAGATAGAATCACAGTAGTAAATGAGAAGATAGATTATTCTAAGAATGGTCATAGACTTTATTGGCTGATTACTATTGTTGGAGACATCAAGAACAATATCATTGGCATTTACCATGGTGTACGAAAGACAGATTTGTCATTATTTTTTGGAGAACAGGAATACAGATTCAATCATAGAAATACAGGGAAGTAGATGATGGATAAAGTAGCTAAATATATTTCTAAATCTTATCCAATGACCCGTAAACAAATTACGAATGCTTTGAATGCTGCTTTTCCTATTTTTGCTCAATAGTGAATCTTATGGTCAATTATGAATATGAATTAGGCTGTTTAATCATGTGTTTAAACGGCACAACCTTTCTTAAAGAAGAAAGAAATCAAATTAGAAAAGATAGTTTATTAAAAGTAATTGATATCTACGATAATATGACAATAAAGCAAAAGAAAATGATTGATTTAACGGATAGAGAATATACTTTAGCAATTGAATGTTTAGCATTAACAAAGGATTAGCTGAGTATGCATATGAGAGCCTGGCGATAGGAAAAGTTTAAATGATTAGGATGGATACTGATATGGACTAAAGATGGAATCATTCACTTTAATATCGAAGAGTGGCTGTTAAACAAGGTGGATGTTACATTGTCATAAGTGTTACAAATTTAAAATTATTCTGACTTTGTAACACAATGACAAGAAACATGATTAAGAATGAATTAAAACGAAATTTAACAGATTATGTTGAACATAGAGAATCTAATAAGTCTGGCGACTATTATTAAAAACGAAGAGGAAGGGATACTACTCCTGCTACCATTTTGCTACCACTAGAGTTGTAGAATAAATACACAGTAAGCAAAAATAGTTACGCTATGTAGTGAAATACAGCAAAACGTAAGCAAAAATAGTTACTGTACAACATTTATTTTAGAGTTTGAATAGTATCAAAAGTTGAAAAAGTCCTTTATTCAAGGGCTTTTTTTAATATCTCAAATGGTACTGAAAACATTTTGAAAACGTATTTTGTATTTGGTGCCTTAACGAAAAGCCTTTTGCAAAGAGTTTTTTTTATAATTAGAATTATAGAATAATAGTACAGGAGATAAAAATGATTGATAAAGCAATAGAATATATCAAAGAATTCTTTTCAAAGGACAGCAGTGGTCATGATGATACCCATACAATTCGTGTATATCAATTGGCAACCAGGATTGCAAAACAAGAAAAAGCAGATATTCTAATTGTTCAATTAGCTGCTTTATTACATGATGTGGATGATATTAAACTCTCACCGCAAACACATTCTACCAAGAAAAATGCTGTTGATTTTATGATAGAAAACAAAGTGAAGCCTGAAATAATAGAAAAAGTATGCAAGATCATTGAGGAAGTTTCATTTGCAGGAACAGATTCTGTTGTGCCTGAAAGTATGGAAGGTAAATGCGTACAGGATGCAGATCGACTGGATGCCATTGGAGCAATAGGAATTGCCAGAGCATTTGCATATGGTGGCAGTAGAGGAAGAAAGATATATGATCCAGATGTGAAGCCAGTAATAGGAATGAATAAAGAAGAATATCTGAAGAAACAGGACTCTACAAGCATTAATCATTTTTATGAGAAATTACTGTTATTAAAAGATATGATGAATACAGATACTGGAAAGAAAATGGCAGAACATAGACAGGAAGTTATGGAAGTGTTTCTTGAAGAATTCATGGCTGAATGGAATGGTGAGAAGTAAATAAAAGCTAGAAAATATCATCTAGCTTTTTATGTATTTGTTATATTTTGATGAGAGATTTCCTCCTCTTACTAATATTTCATTCCAGTATGAGGAGGGAATCAATGAAATGTATTGAATTTATAACTGTATATACGTTTGTTTTCATTCAATGTTAAAATTCGTTGCTGGTAAGAACTAGTGAAAACTATACAATGAATATAGGAAGAGAGGTGAGATGGCATGCTGCAAGATAATATAAAGATCATAAGAAAAAATAAAGGGTATTCTCAAGAAGAACTGGCAAGTAAATTGCATGTGACGCGTCAAACAATTTCTAAGTGGGAAACAGGACAATCAGTTCCTGATGCAAATCTTTTAAAGCAGTTATCTGTTATTTTTGATGTATCTGTTTCAGAATTGATGGATGGAAATGCAGAACGTATTTTGGAGAATGAAGTTATTGTTGAGCAGTTGTCACGTGTGAATGAAAATCTTGTACTTGCACATAAAAGATTCTCTCGTATTGCGGTTGTGGCAGTTTGTGTATGTGTATTTGTTGCACTATTCTTTGGATTTTCATATTTTCGTGTTAAGAAATCCAGAGGAGAACTTGTTCAAGACATACAACATATAGGTGAATTGACATATTCTATGCCTTCTTCAGATAAGTTCTATCATAAAGAAAACGATATTGGTATTCGAGTATTGAAAGATGGATCCCAACAAATAGCAGCTAAAATTTATCGATGCTATGACGATATGACGGAAATCGGTATTTGGAACTATGGTGATTATACACAAGAAATCATTGATGAATTTGAAAAAATGTACGCAAATCATATATTGGACTTTACTGAAATATATGGAACCTTTCCATCTGGAGTAGAATTCTTTGTACAGGCTTCAGATGCATGGTTTGAGGGAGATAATCTCTATTCTCTTGGCTCGTTTTATAAAGCATATATAAAATTAGATGGAAAACTGTATTATGTGAGTGTTACAGGTGGTGATCAGCCATTGATATATGGTGAGCAAGTTGTTTCTACTTTAGCAATAGATAAAACTTTACAGGAAGAATTGATTGAAAAGGAATGTTATATAAAAAAATCAGGAGTTTGATATCCTGATTTTTTGTGCTACTTTTGTAAACTGTAGTGGAATGTATGTTCTGGACTGTTCCAATGTTCATTTGCAATCCAGTAGCTTGTTAAATCTGTTAAGTTATACACTGCGCTATGAACCGTTGTTCCTTTTGTCTGGTCTCCTTCAACGACCCATGTTCTTCTTCCTACGCCTTGCAACAAATCCATTGCTGTTTGTTCATTTTCAATGATTCCGTTTGTTGGACTTAACTTATCTGATAAAAATTGATAACGGTCATATCCTTTTGCTTCATCTAGTGTTGGATAATAATCTGGCTGAACGATGAAATTCGTAACGACCTGGTATGGCTGTGTGTTCTTTGTGACTTTGAATTCACGTTTGCTGCCATCATTATCTGTATCATCAGTTGTACCTGCCCATTCTAAGATTGCGCTGTTGCCTTCTTTATCTGCTACCATATAGTGATATGAAGTGCCTACGGAGTCATGCATATCATATTTTGAAGCTAATGCAATTGCTTCCTCAACATTATCTGCATAATCTAGAATTAAACGGAGCAGTGTTGTTGAAGTGATATCTGGCCGATCTGTATTCTGATCTGTAGGTGTTGTTGGTTCTCCCTGGTATGTCATATAAATACCACATGCAACACCAGCATCATTGATACCATCTAATGGAATATATGGTGCAGCCAGCAGTAATGCTTTATCTTTGATGCCTGTAATCCCTGTTTCTTCTTTAATGCCTAGAAATTGCAGATCAATTGTTGAAATAGATGCATGTCTTCCTTTTGGATTTGTATGAACAATAGCGGTATTTGTTTGCGAAAAATCATAATTTCTTCCAAATACAAATTGATTGTCTTGCGTCCATGCAGTAAATGATGAACATGCGATATCTTTTGGCTTAATTGTCATTGGAATTAAACCTTTTGTGATGTTGTCTGTGACGAATTGAATTAATTCGTCATCATTGCTTGCACCACCTTGTTCTAAGAATTCATCAAAGTAATAATCACCAGATACAGTCATTTCATATGTATATCCATCATCATGTGATAAATCTTGATCAATGATTGTAGTAATAGATGATAGAGTAGTGATTTCGTTATGCCAGATGGCATAGATTTCAGCAACAGCCAGAATGATAATGCTCATAAAAATAATCAATAATCTTTTCAGTAGTTTCATATAATCTCCTGCTTTTTGTTATTCAGTTGTGAAAAACAACAAGGTTGATTATATGAACTATTTGTTGAAAAGTCAACAAGTTGAAAAGAAAAAATATAAGGAGGAGTTTTTCAATGAATGTCACTGAAATTAGACGTCCGGCATATATGGAAAGAATTACAACACCGGAACTCGTACAAGCTTTTATCGACGAGCAGATTGCATTAATTAAAGAACAGGTAGGAGATAAGAAAGTTCTTCTTGCTTTATCTGGTGGTGTTGATTCATCTGTTGTTGCGGCACTTTTAATTAAAGCAATCGGTCAGTAGCTGGTTTGTGTTCATGTGAACCATGGTTTACTTCGTAAGGGTGAACCTGAACAGTGATTGAAGTATTCCGTAATCAAATGAATGCAAATTTAATCTATATTGATGCTACAGATCGTTTTCTTGATAAATTATCTGGCGTTGCAGATCCAGAAACTAAGAGAAAAATCATTGGTGGAGAATTCATTGAAGTATTTGCGGAAGAAGCAAGAAAGCTTGAAGGAATTGAATATTTAGCACAGGGTACAATCTGGCCAGATAGTCTTGAATCAGAAGAGGATATTAAGGCACATCATAATGCTGGTGGTCTTCCTGAAGATATGGAATTTGAACTTGTAGAGCTAGTTAGAATTTTTTTCAAAGATGAAGTGCGCGTTGTTGGTGAAACACTTGGCTTGCCTCATGATATGGTGTATCGTCAGCCATTCCCAAGACCTGGACTTGGTGTTCGCTGTCCTGGAGCAATTACACGTGATTGCTTAGAAGCAGTATGTGAATCTGATGCAATTCTTCGTGAAGAATTTGCAAAGAATGGTCTTGATGAAAAGGTTTGGCAGTATTTTACTATTGTTCCAGAATTTAAATCTACAAATCCGAATTTGTATGCAATTTTAATTAAGTCATAATCGTTTCAATTTAGTCTTTTTTAGAAAAATGACTAAATTGAATTGAAGGATGACCAAATTGAAATTATAATAATGTTAAAGGGAGGGCACAATGAGACAATTTGAATATAAAGAAAGTTGGAAGAAACTTTTAACTCCAAACATCGTTTCACTTTTGACTTCCATTCATGAATATAAAGGGGAACAAAATTTATTTATCGAATCTAATTCTGATAAATTGACTGAACTGTTAGAAATAGCTAAAATCCAAAGTACCGAAGCTTCAAATAAGATTGAAGGCATTATTACGACAGATGACCGTTTGAAGAAACTTGTTATGGATAAGACAATGCCAAAAAGTAGAAATGAGAAGGAAATAGCGGGTTATCGTGATGTGTTAAATACGATTCATGAGAATTATGAATATATTCCTGTTAATGCGAATTATTTTCTTCAATTACATGGAGACTTATATAAGTATAATGGCATGAGCTTTGGTGGCAAATTTAAGACTACAAATAATGTAATTGCAGAAGTTGATTCTAGTGGGAATCAAAAAACAAGATTTCAGCCTATTGAGGCTTGGGCTACACCAGAAGCTATGCTTAATATGTGCAATGCATACAACGATGCCATTAATGATGGAATTGATCCATTGATACTAATGCCAATGTTTATATTGGATTTCTTGTGTATTCACCCGTTTAATGATGGAAATGGAAGAATGAGTAGACTACTTACATTACTTCTTTTGTATAAATCTGGATATATAGTTGGTAAATATATAAGTATAGAAAAATTGATTGAAAAATCAAAAGATACTTATTACGAACAATTACAAGCTAGTTCATATAGATGGCATGAAAATGAAAATGATTATGAGCCATTTGTAGAATATTATCTTGGAGTAATTATTGCGGCATATAAAGAATTTTCTAGTAGAGTTCAGACATTGATTGAATCTGGAATGAGTAAACCGGAAAGAATTCGTGAAGTTATAAGAAAACACATAGGCAAAATCACAAAGAGTCAAATTATGGAGAAATGTCCAGATATAAGTGATACTACAATTCAAAGAACTTTGACTGAATTGCTGAAAAATAATGAAATTATTAAATTAAGTGGTGGAAGATATACTTCGTACGTGTGGAATGAGGAGAAAGAATAATGATTACAGGAGAATTAAAAAACAAAATCGATAGTTTATGGGATGTGTTCGCAGCAGGTGGATTAACGAATCCACTTGAAGTAATTGAACAAATAACTTATTTGATGTTCATTCATGATTTGGATGATACGGATAATAAAAATGCAAAAGAATGCGCAATGCTTGGCTTGCCATTTAAGAGTATTTTTTCGAATCAGGTTAAAATTGGTGAAAGAACTATTGATGGTCAACAGTTGAAGTGGTCTACATTTAGAGATTTTCCAGCAAGCAAAATGTATGAAACAATACAAGAATGGGTATTCCCATTTATTAAGAATCTACATTCTGATAAGAATAGTGCGTATTCGAAATACATGGATGATGCTATATTTAAATTACCTACACCATTGGTATTATCTAAAGATGTTGATTCAGTAGATGAAATTTATGCATTAATGGGACAATCAACAGAAATCGGTATTCGTGGTGATGTATATGAATATTTATTATCTAAGATTTCTATAGCTGGAAGAAATGGTCAATTTAGAGCACCAAGACATATTATTCGAATGATGGTTGAACTGATGAAACCAACTCCAAAAGAAACAATTTGTGAAAGTAAGACTCGCTATTTAATACAATTTAATGTTGCATAGCCCTTGAGGTGACGGTCTCGTACCGGCTTATTTTTTATACGGAGGTTTTGTATATGCCAACAATTACAAAGAAACAGTTGGAAGATTATAATAAACTGTGTGAAGACAGGACATACGGAAGAATACTTACACCGGATGGTTTGAGAATGATTTGCGAAGCAAACAATTATGACCCGGAAGCCATCGGAAAGCAGATGCTAGAAACATATGCAAAATTCAAGAACAAAGGAGTGTCTAGATGAAAGCGGAGCTGGATATATACTATTTGTTCATTAAGAACACTTCTATAGTACATATCCTCTTTTTCTTTATCTAGACGGTATTTATTTGATGCTTACGAATAATCCTTGAAATATAATAAAAATAGAGCTTTTGGTATTTGAAATTATGAAGCAGAAATTACTTGTTCACTATAAAAAATGTTAAAAACTCCAAATGTTCGCTGTAAAATATGTGTAATAAACCATATGTTCACTGTATATTTTGCATAAATATGATATATTACTATTAGTTGAAAATGTGGAGGTGCTTTATGTATCGTGCTGCAATTGAAAAGTTATACAGATGGAAAGAAAGTAAACGTCGTAAACCATTAATTATTGAAGGCGCAAGACAGGTGGGAAAAACATGGCTTATGAAAGAGTTTGGAAATCAGGCTTATTCAAAGACTGTGTATATAAATTTTGATTCGAACTCAAAAATGGCAGATTTATTTGCTTCAGATTTAAATATAGATCGTCTGATTATGGGCCTTGAACTATACTGTGGTCATAAAATCAATCCGGATAATACTCTTATGATTTTTGATGAAGTTCAGGAAGTGCCCAGAGCACTGACTTCTCTTAAATATTTTTGCGAAAATGCACCACAATATCATATTGTATGTGCAGGGTCCCTTTTGGGAATTGCTTTACATCAAGGAACGTCTTTTCCGGTGGGTAAAGTAGACTTTTTAAAACTGTATCCTCTGTCATTCAGTGAATTTTTGATGGCAACAGGTAAGGAACGTTTTGTTGAGCTTTTGAATAAACGTGACTATGAAATGATAACAAGTTTTAAACAAACATATATTGAATCGTTAAAATACTACTATTTTGTGGGCGGTATGCCTGAAGCAGTGCAAAGCTTTGTCGAAAATAAAGATTTTAATGAAGTACGTGAAATTCAGAAAAAAATTCTGGAGGCTTATGAACAGGATTTCTCTAAACATGCTCCTAATGAAATTGTTCCAAGGATACGAATGGTTTGGAATAGTATTCCATCGCAGCTCGCAAAAGAAAACAAGAAATTTGTTTATGGTCTTGTTCGTGAGGGAAGCAGAGCAAAAGATTATGAAACTGCGATTATGTGGCTGTCTGACTGTGGCCTGATTCATAAGGTCAGCCGTGTGAATTCCGCATGTATACCTTTGAAAGCGTATGAAGATCTGAAAGCATTTAAACTGTTTTCGCTGGATGTAGGACTACTTGGGTGTCAGACAGGTCTTCATCAGCGTACATTGTTGGATGGTGATTCTCTTTTTGTTGAGTTTAAAGGTGCTCTTACGGAGCAGTATGTTTGTCAGCAACTTAAAACGACTGAAGATCTGGGCGTCTATTACTATACCAATGACAGGGGGACATGTGAGGTTGATTTTGTTGTAGATACAGGTGAACAAGTCATTCCTGTTGAAGTGAAAGCTGAAACGAACCTCAGGGCTAAAAGTCTTAAAACATATAAAGAAAGGTTTGAACCTGAACTTTCCATTCGCACTTCAATGTCAGATTATAAAAAAGAAGACTGGCTTTTGAATTTGCCACTGTATGCAATAGAAAATCTGGCTGCTGAACAGCCACAGGAACATGATAAGTAAAACCATAAGGAGACTGTATTGGCAGCAATGTCATTAAGTTAAGGCAAATAAGAAGTCATTAAAATAAAATATTTGTCATGTAAACCCTGGATGTAGAGCTAC
>QQXM01000156.1 GCA_014610835.1 Erysipelotrichaceae bacterium 7770_A6 | reverse complement strand
GATCATAAAATATCTCCCTTCTGGATATGATTATCCTAGACTGGAGATATTTTTGTAGACGGTATTTATTTGACGCTTACAAAAAAAGCATAAAATAGTTTTATGCAGACAAGGATAGAAGCGCTATATAAATTATCTCAATCAAAATTTCGTTCTTCTTTTCATCTGAAAGAAAAAGATAAATTGTATGTGGAAGAAAAAGGGATGGATGTGATTCGCAGGCATGCATGTGATTTTGTGAGAAATAAACTGGCAGATAGCTATCCAAAAAATGATGGAAAGCAAACACCAATGAAAGGCCATCCTGTGTTTATCGCAATGCATGCGTGTGCGTGCTGTTGTAGAGGGTGTTTGAATCGATGGTATCATGTTGAAAAAGGTATTCCTTTAACAGATATTCAACAAGAAAAAATTGTTAATTTATTGATGCTATGGATTGAAAATGAAATGAAAAAATGAGGGTGTGATCATCCTCATTTTACTGTGCGGTGAAAGTTCCAGAGATTTCTGCGGAAGTAATGATGTTTGCGAGTCCTTCATCAATGAATGAAAGATCGTCTTCATTTGTCGCATCAAAATTACCTGGTAATGAGAGTGGTGGTGCAGATAGTGCATAGACTTTAATGATATACGTATGTGTTCCGCTTGGTGGATATGGTCCAACATATTCTCCTGCCTGGCTGCCTGGATCCAGGTGTGTATCTGTAAGACCACTGACTCTCCAATGTAACCAATTATTTGCGGATGTGTCGATCATGTAAATAACATATTCTTCTGCACCATCAATTGCATTCCAGCTGAGTTCTGGTGTTCGATTGGATCCACAGGAAGAAGTGATATCACTGTTCCATTCACCATCAATTAAATCAGATGAAGTGATTGTGAGTGATGCTGTTTCTGTATTTACTTCAGGTTCCATTGTTTCTGTTGCTGGATCTGTAACAGAGATTCTTTCAACATTGCTTTTCCGTTTGACGGTATTTTTACTACAGGCGCATAAAAGAAGTGGTGCGATAATGAATAATTTTGTTAAGTGTTTCATGAGTAACCTCCATGTCAATCATACCACTTTAATGAAAAAGTATTCCATAAAGATGGAATACATGTAAATTACTCAATGGCATCTAAATGAACGTTTCTGACACCGGATAAATGTTTGAGTGTATCAGTCATTTCCTGGATATCACATGCCATCTTAGAAATATCTAAAGATAAAAGTACGTTTGCTTTATTTGCGATAGGTATTGCCTGGGAAATTGTTAAAATCGATGTATTGAGATCAGATAATGTTTTAAGAACAGATGAGAGTGTACCACTCTCATTTTTTAAAATCAGAGAAAGAACTGCTTTTCTTTCTGTCGTATCGTCTGCACTTTCGTAAACATAATCTTTATATTTATAATATGTATTTCTTGAAATGCCTGCTTTTTGTACAGCTTCTGTAATTGTGGAAGCTTCATGATTTGTTAAAAGATTTCTTGCATAAATTACTTTATCTAAGTAATCTGGTAATATTTTTCTTGATACAATTAAAAAATCTTTTTTCATAAAACCTCCGAGCCATTTTTCGCAATGGTTCTTTCAAAAATTTTCCAATTACATTTTAAACCGTTAATGGCATCCTTATCAACTTGAGAAACAGGATCTTTTGAAATCAATAAACATGTTGAGCCAGAACCACTGATTAGAAATACACCATATTTAGAAACAATGTTTTTAACATCATCAAATTCATGGATTAATTGTTTACGGTATGGTTCATGGATTGCATCAACTGCACTGATTTTTAATAAATCCATATCTCCATTGCGTAATGCTTCAACTAGTAGAGCTGCGTGTGCTCCATTGGAAGCGGTAGTTTTTCTATCATAGCTGTCTGGTAAGATTGCACGCGCTTTTTGCGTAGAAACTTCAAAATCAGGAACAAACAGTGTATATTTCCATGTATTATTCAATGTTAAGTGCTGTGTAAAAAAATGATGATCAAATGCCAAAGAAGCTGTAAAACCACCATAAATACATGGTGCAGCATTATCTGGATGTCCTTCCAGCTGACTTGCGAATTGAAAAATCTGATCTTTTGACAATGCATTGTTATGTAATGCACTGCAGGCAAATAATCCACCACAGATCAAAGAAGCGCTTGATCCGAGCCCACGACTGACAGGAATTTCTGTATGAAAAATTGCGTGAATATGATCATGAATACCAATGGCTTCACATCCAAGATGATACGCTTTTAAGAAAATATTATCTGGATTGTTGAAACGCTCTTCAACATTTTCAAGGATGTTCTGATCAGAAAGTTCAACTTCAAAAGTGTTGTATAAATTAAATGCTAAGCCAAAACAGTCAAATCCAGGTCCGACATTTGCACTTGTTGCGGGTGTTTTAATTGTAATCATTGCTAATCTCCTTCATTCTTTCTGCGATGACTTTCATGCCGTCTTCTTTTTCAATGCTGCGTGTAAAGCGTACAGGAAGATCTTTTAAACATGCAAGATTGGATGGAATAGCTGTTTGTGTATATGTATGTAAAGCATCCATTGCTTCAAAATCATCTTCAATGCAATTGCTTGAAACTGCCTGGTATACATCTTTACAGAATTTATATGGAGAGGCAGTCGATAAAACGATTGCTGGTGTTGTGTCTTTTGTTTGTGTCTGATATTGTCTATATGCATGCAGGCCAACTGCAGTATGTGGATCAATCAATACATGTTCTTTTTTATAGAGATCATGTATCGTCTTTGCACAGTCTTCTTCACTTGTCCAGTAACCCTTAAAAATAGAAGAAATCTTTTCCTGAATCTTTGATGGAATAGTATATGATCCTTGTTCGTTTAATTCTTTCATCATGTTAGCAACAAAAGAATCATCATTATCACTCATGATGAATAATAATCTTTCAAGATTGCTTGAAATCAGAATGTCCATGGAAGGTGACATTGTTGGAATGAATGGACGATGAATGGAATATGTACCTGTATTCAAGAAATCTGTTAAAACATTATTTGAATTAGAAGCACAGATTAGCTGATTTACTGGCAGCCCCGTACGATATGCTAGATAACCAGCTAAGATATCGCCAAAGTTTCCTGTAGGAACGACAAAATTTACAGGATCTCCGCACTGGATTGCACCGTCTTTTACAAGTTTACAGTAAGAGGAATAGTAATAGACAACTTGTGGAATTAATCTACCTACATTGATAGAGTTGGCAGAGGAAATTGTTGCGTTATGTAAAGATGCAAGTACTTGTGGATCTTGTGTTGCTTCTTTAACCATTCTTTGACAATCGTCAAAGTTTCCTTTGACCGCGATGACTTCAACGTTATCTCCAGTGGCAGTCTGCATTTGTTTCTTCTGTACTTGAGAAACGCCAACTTCTGGATAGAAGACTGTAATTGCGGTATGTTTTACATCTGCAAATCCGCTTAATGCAGCTTTTCCTGTATCGCCTGAAGTAGCAGTTAAAATGGAAATCGTATCATGACGATTTTCTTTGTTGTAGGACTGGATCAATAAATGCGGAAGCAATGTCAAAGCAATATCTTTGAATGCACTTGTAGGACCATGATAAAGTTCCATTAAGTATGCATCTTCTATTTTATGCAGTGGAACGATTTCTTCTGTATCAAATTTATTGTCATATGCCTGATTTACGGAGGAAGAAATTTCTTCTTCTGTAAAGTCGTCTAAAAAAGCATGAATGACTTTTGTGGCAATCTGCTGGTATGACAAATTTGTTAACTCATCTACATTGATATGAATGTTAATGTTTTCTGGTGTGAAAAGACCACCATCTTTTGCTAGACCTTGAATAATTGCGTTATGACTTTCAACAATTTCATTTTTATTTCTGCTGCTTACATATTTCATACGATTCGCTCCTTGTAATAAACACGTTGATATGATACTATGTTCGCATTCTTAATACAAGTGTTTTTGAATTGGGTACACTGAATGGAGGAAATATGAAGATTGGATTACTTGGACATGGTGTTGTTGGAAGTGGTGTTAGAAAAATCATTGATGAAAAATTAACAGACGAAACAAAAAATCTAGAAATTACAAGAATTCTTGTGAAAGATACATCGGAAATTACAGACGTAAGAATGACAACAGATGTAAATGACATTCTTCTGGATCCTTCTATTGATGTTGTAGTGGAATGTATGGGTGGTATTGAGCCAGCACGTAAATATGCTTTGGAAGCGTTAGAGCACGGAAAGCATTTTGTAACTTCAAATAAAAAAATGTTTGCTTCCTCTATTTTAGAACTTCAGGAATGTGCAGAAAGAAATCATGTGAGCCTGCATTATGAAGCGACTTGTGGCGGTGGAATTCCGTGGATTGCGAATATTGATCGTTGCAAAAGAGTTGATACAATTGATTCTTTGAAAGGTATTTTTAATGGCACAACAAACTATATTCTTTCACGTATGTACCATGAGAATCAGGATTTTGTCTCTATGTTAAAAGAAGCACAGGATTTAGGATATGCAGAAAAAGATCCAACAGATGATATTGATGGATATGACATTCGCTATAAGACAATGATCAGTATTTTAAAAGCATTTGGAAAACGTGTTAATTTAGAAGATATTCCGATGTTTGGAATTCGCTATATTGATGCGAGTGATTTGAAGTACTGCAAAGAAAATGGATATGTTGTAAAGATGATTGGACGTGCAGAAAGAAATGGTGATGTTGTATCTAGTTCTGTAATGCCAATGCTTGTGAAAAAAGATGATGTATTTGCTTTTATTCCTTTGAATTTTAATGCGATTGCATCGAATTCGAAAACACTTGGGAAAGCGGTTTATATTGGACAAGGTGCGGGTTCTTTACCGACAGCACATGCAGTTGTGCAGGACATTATTGATATTGAAAAATCACAGAGTATGGAAATGCAATTTGAAGATGGAATGATCAATAATGAAAATGTTGAAGGCATTTACTATATTCGTTCTAAAAATATGGAAGTTTTTCAGGATATTATGGATGGCGAAGTTACAAAGAAAGTTCGTTTATTAGAAGTATTAGATCGTATGAAAAAAGCAAATGATAAAGAAGCATTTATTGCGGAGGTGGAAGCATGATCAAGGTTACAAAATTTGGTGGTTCATCTGTTGCGAATGCGAAGCAATTTGCTAAAGTGAAACATATTATTGATAGTGATCCTTCTAGAAAGTTCATTGTTACAAGCGCATGTGGAAAAGAGAGTCACGAAGATCATAAAGTTACAGATCTTCTGTATTTGATTCAGGCACATATTAAATATGGTGTTTCTTATGAAAGCCTGTTTGATATGATCGTGAAAAAATATAAAAGTATTCAGGAAGAGCTGCATTTGCATGTGAATCTAGATGAAGAGTTTTTCAGGATTCGTAAAATCATTCAAAATGATGATTCTCCTGATTATCTTGTTTCTCGTGGTGAGTATTTAACTGGAAAGCTTTTAGCAGAATATTTGGGTGCTAAATTTGTTGATGCGGCAGATGTTATCATGTTTCATTATGATGGAACAATTGATATGAAACGTACAAGTGAAAAACTGATGCAGTATGTACAAGGCAGTGAAAAAATTCTGATTCCTGGTTTCTATGGTGCAACGCCAAATGGCACAATCAAAGTCATGAGTCGTGGAGGTTCTGATATCACAGGTGCAGTACTTGCAAATATTGTAGATGCAGATGTTTATGAAAACTGGACGGATGTATCTGGGTTCATGGTTGTTGATCCTAGAATTATTCCAAATCCAATTTCAATTTCAAGAATTACATATTCAGAACTGAGAGAAATGAGTTACATGGGAGCAAATGTTCTGCATGATGATTCTGTTTTCCCTGTGAGAGAAAAGAATATTCCAATCAATATTCGTAATACCAATGAACCGGATCATCCAGGAACAATGATTATGGAAGACTGCAGTGAAATGGATAAAGTAGATCCGCCACATGCAATTACAGGAATTACGGGCAGAAAAAACTATACGGTTATTTCTTTGACGAAAGCACATAGCAGTGCTGAAATTGGTTTTTTAAGAAAAGTATTACAGATCTTTGAGAAGTATAATGTTTCGATTGAAGCTGTCCCTGTAACAGTGGATACGTACAGTATTGTTGTACAGACGCATTTGATTAACCATTGTCTGTATGAAATTATTGGGGAATTGAAGGAAACAGTACATCCAGAAGATATTCGTGTGGAAGATCATCAGGCAATGATTGCGGTCGTTGGCAGAGAAATGAAGCAACGTGCTGGTATTTCTGGTCAGTTATTGAGTGAATTTGGCAGAAACAAGATCAATATTCGTACAATTTCTCAATCATCTTATGAGTTAACAATTATGATTGGTGTTTCGGATAATGATTTTGAGAAGTCAATTAAAGCAATATATGAAAAGTTTGTTGCGGAGGAGAAGAAACAATGAGAATAGGTATTGTTGGTGCGACAGGTGCTGTTGGCAGACAAATGATCACTTGTCTGGAAGAAAGAAAAATTGATGTTGAAGAATTGCGCTTGTTTGCTTCTTCTAGATCTGCCGGCAAGAAAATTTCATATCTGAATCAAGAAATTACAATTCAGGAAGTTGTGGAGGGCTGTTTTGATGGTTTGGATTATGTGCTTGGTGCAGTTAGTAATGCATTGAGTAAAGAATATCGTCCTATGATTGAAAAGGCGGGTGCGGTATATATTGATAATAGTTCTGCATTCCGCATGGAAGAAGATGTTCCTTTAGTTGTTCCACAAATTAATGGTGAAGATGCATTGAGGCATCATGGAACGATTGCGAATCCTAACTGCTCTACGATCATTACATTGATGGCATTGGCTCCCATTTGCAGACTGTCTAAGATCAAGTCAATCAATGCTTGTACATACCAGGCAGTCAGCGGTGCTGGAATGCATGGGATTGAAGAGCTGGAAAATCAATGTGAAGCAATTCGAAATCATGAAGAAGTTGAAGTACACACATTCCCTTCACAGATTGCCTATAACGTGATTGCGGATATTGGAAGTATGCTGGAGAATGGCTATACAACAGAAGAAATGAAAATGCAGAATGAAGGAAGAAAGATTCTGCATTTGCCTGAATTGAAAGTGACATGTACATGTGTGAGAGTTCCCGTATATCGTTCACATTCAATTTCTGCAACGGTTGTTTGTGAGAATCATATTTCTATTGCAGAAGCTGAAAAAGCAATTGATGCATTTGAAGGGGATGTTTTATACAAAGGTGTTCCTACACCTTTATTGACAACAGATCAGGATCTTGTATATGTTGGCAGAATCAGAGAAGATCTGACAAATGAGAATGGACTTGTTATCTGGTGCTGTGGTGACCAGATTCGAAAAGGTGCGGCAAGTAACGCTGTTGAAATAATGGAATATCTGATGAAGCATGAATGTGTTACAATATTGGAATATAAAGGAGAAAAAATTATGTCTCGTAAGTCAATATTAGCTTTTTCAGCTATTGCTTTAGCAGCAGCATCCGCTTTAGCAGCGTATACATTAAAGAAATCCAAGAAAGCACAAGAGAACGAAGATGATGATGAAATTCACTTCATTAAGATTGAAGATGGTGATGTAGATGAGAAGAAAGTCAATCCATCTTTTGAAGAAAAGAGCGATGAAGTAAAAGAAGTTGCTTCTGTGTATCCATATCTGGATTTGGATTTTATTGAGAAGATTTTAAATAAAAATGATGAATTTAACAGCAGCTATGAAGAGGATTCACTTGTTACTGTAATGCATCATGTTCGTTTTGCGATTGCTGAAGAAAGAAAAGCATTTGAAGAAATCATGGGACTGAGTGGATATGAGACAACAACACAGGATGACAAGGTTGTCGCAACACGTAAGTTCTTTACACAGCCTGGTGCAATCATTTCAGATATCTTGAATGTTGCAAATCAGACAAATGCATTACAAGGTGTATACGAAAAATATGATATTCGATAAGATACAATGATGAATTGTATCTTTTTGTTTGGTACAATAGAACAACAAGAGGTGAAGCATGGAAGAAAAAGAAATCATTGAAGAAGAAAATAAACCATCCGAAAAAAAGCCGGCAGATGGTAATTTTATGAAAATTATTTTATTGCTGGCGATGGTGTTTGTGGTTATGTATATGGTATTTGGAAAAGGAAAGAACGATGATGCGTGCATTGTTGTTTCACAATCGCCATTTGGACAATCACAAAAGCAGGTCTGGATTGATCTGGAAAATAAACTGCAGGCAAAAGGTGTTGCGGGATTTGATTTAGAAGTTCCTGAAGAACTGGAACAAACATATACAAATGTATCTTATCGAGCTTTCTCATATCAAATTTCTGAAGTGACATTTCATGATGATAATGGTGAGGATGTTATCCGTATTGATAAGGCAAAATTCTGTGGAAAAGATATTCTGACAACAGATGATAACTCATATACGAATATTCAGAAAGTTACGATTGATGGAAAAGATGTGAAAGAACGCGGAAATGGGGATAAATATTCTGCAATTTCATGGGTAGATGGTGAATATTCTTATGGTATTACAGCTTACAATGGGGGTATCGATGAAGCTACGATTGAAAAATATATTTCTGAAATAAAATAACAATTATAAAATATGATTGAGCATCTGAAACACTTAGTTGATGGTGAAGTATTCAATAGTGGTAAAAATATACAATCTGAGGATGTAGTTATCAAATGAAAAGAATAATTGATATTTGCTTTGATTACAACTATAAAGAATTGGTTGAACATGGATACAGAGAAAAAGGCATTTTAGATTTTCATGTTGTGGATTGTCCGATTCATTTTGAATATGGTTTATTAAAACCATTTACAAAAGAACATATGATAGAAAATTTGAAAAAATACTACTCCAGCCAATGGCCACTTATGAAAGATATCATTGCTGGATGGGAATGTGATATAGATAATTATTTTGATTCACTTGAAAACGCGAAAGAAATCCGATTCTGGATATCTAATACTGTAAATAATATTGTTGGTTTAGAAATTACCTGTACAATGCTAAAAGAACAGATTCCGACTTATGTTTGTTTTTTACCACGTTTGGATTTAACAGATCTTAACATCGATATTTTTTCTGATTTAGATAGGAAGGTAAATTACTATCTTTCTATGAAAAAAATGTTGCCTGTTGGTTTGTCAGCATTCAAAAAGAATGGGGAAAAGCTGTTAAATGAGAATAAAGAATTACGCATTATCCATGATAATCAGATACATTCTGTTGATGGAGATTACTTTGATTCAGAATTTTATAAAGTGATCAATAGTGGATGTACAAGCTGGGAAGATTTTATTGAAAAATCTCCTGACTATCTCATTCAGAATCAACAATGGATTTACATTCGTTATAGAGTGCACGAGCTTAAAAAAGAATGGAAGTAATAGTGGTACATAAAAGGAAAACTATTATTTGCAATGTCAGTAAGTTAAGTCAAATAAGAAGTTATTAAAATATTTGTCATGTAACCCCTGGATGTAGAGCTGCATCCAGGGGTTCTATCACATTTCAATTAGAATTGATGGCTTTCAAACATAACAAAAAGGAAAAATGATTCACTTTAGAAAAATTTTCCTGCGACTCGAATATGAAATATCATCAGTGTGACGCTATGATGCTTATGTGTTGAATGGAACAGATGATTTAGGTTTCATATTGCGTTGACATTTTTTATTTGGTCTTACTGTGGCTAGATATTTTTTTACTCATTTTAATGTGATTTCAATGACAGTATCAATTGGATCTGGACATTGGTGTGCTAATGTATCGATGTTTAAGAATGTGTATTCTGGATAGCTTTCTGCATTCCATGGTGTTTGAATCTTGATTTCTGATCCATCTGACAATCTTCTGACTTTCAAGATTTTATCCTTTGGAATGTGTACTGGAATATCGAAGACACTTTCATCTAATACGTGTGCATAGATGATATTTCCTTTTTGCGTATATCTTCCCCATTCTGGTTTTTCTAGGTCACATTTTTTACATCCATAGATTGAAGCTTGATTGTATTTCATCCATTCTCCAATTTCATGAAGAATTTTTCTGGATTGTGATGGGAAACAGCCTCTTGCATCTGGGCCAACATTGCAGATCAGATTGCCGGATTTGCTGACGCATTCAACGAGTGTTCTGATGATGAGTTTTGCTGATTTGTAATTTGTATCTTTGGAACAATATCCCCAGTGTTCATTCATAGTTAGACATGCTTCCCAAGGGATTGGATCACCTTTGACATTTGTAATACCTGTTGGTGGAATCATTTGTTCAGGAGAAGTAAAGTCACCTGCAGTAAAACTAGGATGTTCTTCTCTGATCGTTCCTTGATAAATGCCATCTCCTTCTAGACGATTGTCAATAATCATATCAGGCTGGTATTCTCTTGCCATGGAAACAATCTTATTGGCATCCCATGTATCTTTTCTCATATTCCCATAAGAAAAATCAAACCACATAATATCCAGCTTTCCATATTCCGTTAGTAATTCTTTGATTTGTGTATGCATGTAGTCTAGATATCTTGAAAAATCTCTGTTTTCATTTGAACATTCAGGATGATTTCTCATTGGATGATGTAAATCTTGATAGTGTGGATAGTCTGGGTGATGCCAGTCTAGTAATGAATAATAAAGTCCTGCTTTTAATCCTTCATTGCGGAAAGCTTCCAAGAACTCTTTGATATAGTCTCTGTCTGATTTCCATGTTGTTGTTTTCGTGTTGAAAAGGCAATAACCATCATGGTGTTTTGCGGTCATGACTGCATATTTCATGCCTGCTTCTTTTGCATCTTTTGCCCATTGTTTTGGGTCGAATAAATCTGGATTGAATTCTGAGGCATATGGAATATAGTCTTCTTCTTTCATTTCTTCATTATTTCTTACCCATTCTCCTCTAGCGGGGATTGCATATAGTCCCCAATGCAAGAATAAACCGAATCGATCGTGCTGAAATTGTTGGATATTCATTTTGTTCCTCCGTTGAATATGTACTGTTTTTCTTAGATATATTATACTATCGAAAAAGGCATAATTATGGTATAATGTGCGAGTTTTTGGAAGGTGATTATGATTAAAGCAATTATATTAGATTTTGCGAGTGGAATGATAGCCGCAAAAGGTCAGGATTATTCAGAACTGATTAGTGAAGTTATTAAAAATAGTAATTTTAAAACAGAAGAAGAAGTAGTTGCATTTTATAAAGAAGAATTGACAGCTTTAGAAGCTGTATCTCAAGGTGAGAATTTCATGACAATGGATGAAATGGAAGACAAGATCATTACATCTGCAATTGACAATTACAACTTGAAGAAAGATCGTAAACAGATTCATACACTTTTACAGAATTTCTGGATGTATGCACCAATTCATGATGATGTGAAAGAATTTTTTGCGAAATGTACATTACCTGTATACATTCTTACAAATCATTCAGAAGATTATATTCATGTCGTTACTAGAAGAAATAATCTTCATCCATTTGGAATTTTGAGTGCTGAAAATGTTGGGGTAAGTAAACCATCTCCTGCATTTTATGCAAAGGCATCTGAGATGACTTCTTATAAAAATGAAGAAGTATTATATGTATCTTGTGATCTTGAAACAAATGTTATGGAAGCAAATGATGCTGGAATTCATTCGGTATTGTTAGATCGTAAGAGATTACATCGTGATGCAAAGTGTGATCGCATTAGAAGTTTAGTTGAACTTTTAGTCAACTTAAATCAATAAAAAAGAGGCGTATATGGCAATTCTAGAAGTGAAAGATTTAAACTTTTCATATGAAGAAGAGGGAAAGACGATTGACAACGTCTCTTTTTCAGTTGAAGAGGGTAGTTATACAACAATTGTTGGGCATAATGGCAGTGGTAAATCTACAATTGCGAAATTGATCATGGGCCTGCTTGAGAGTGCGAGTGGAACGATTACGATTGACGGTATTGCATTGAACAATGAAAATCTGGCAAAGATTCGTTCTCGTATTGGTATTGTTTTTCAAAATCCAGATAATCAGTTTATTGGTGCGACTGTGCGTGATGATATTGCATTTGGTTTGGAAAATCATTGTGTTGAACCATCTATGATGGATGAGATCATTGATACAAATGCTGCGCTTGTTAAGATGAGTGATTTTATGGATCAGGAGCCTACACATTTAAGTGGCGGCCAGAAACAGCGCGTTGCGATTGCTGGAGTATTAGCGATGAAACCAAAACTTTTAATCTTCGATGAAGCGACAAGTATGCTTGATCCAGATGGAAAAGATGAAATCAAAAAAGTAATTATGAAATTGCATAAGGAAAGTTCTTTGACAATTTTATCAATTACACATGATATTGATGAAGTAGCCAGCTCTGATTATGTGGTTGCATTAGATCAGGGAAAAGTTGTATTGACAGGCACACCACAAGAAGTGTTCCAGCAGGAAAAGAAATTAAAAGAAATGAAGCTGGATATTCCATTTTCTTTGAAAATAGCTGATGAATTGAAGAAAAGAGGAGTAACAGTAGATAGATGTATCACAATGGAAGGAATGGTGAATGAGCTATGCCGATTGCGTTCGAAAATGTAAGTCATACGTATAGTGCTGGTACACCATATGAATACCAGGCTTTAAGAAATATCAATCTAGAAATTACAGAAGGAAAAATGACCGCAATTATTGGTCAGACTGGTTCTGGAAAGAGTACTTTAGTGCAACATTTGAATGCACTTTTATTACCAGATGCTGGAATTGTTCATATTTTAGATCGTGATATCAAAGCTGGTGAAAAAGCAAAGAAATTAAAGGCGCTCAGAGGTGAAGTTGGACTTGTGTTCCAGTTTCCTGAATATCAATTGTTTGAAGAAACAATTATTAAGGACGTTGCATTTGGACCTAAGAATTTCGGATGTAATGAGGAAGAAGCAACGAAACGTGCAAAAGAAGCTTTGAAGCTTGCTGGTATGGATGAATCTTACTTTGAAAAGAGTCCTCTTGAATTATCTGGCGGACAGAAAAGAAGAGTTGCGATTGCGGGTATTCTTGCGATGGATCCTAAGGTTCTTGTTCTGGATGAGCCAACAGCTGGTCTGGATCCAGCTGGTACTGCTTCCATGATGGCTTTATTTTCTAAGTTGAATAAAGAAATGCATAAGACAGTATTGATGGTTACACATGACATGGAGAATGTGTATACGTATTGTGATGATGTTGTTGTTTTGGAAAAAGGACAGGTAAAGCTTCATGGTACAGCACGTGAATTCTTCTCTGATCCAAAGAAGTGTAGAGAATTAAATATTTTGCCGCCATATATTGTTCGCATGAAAGAAATGTTGAATGAAAAAGGTTTTGATATTCCTGAAAGTGTTGTAAATATGAAAGAACTGGCAGATTATATCGCAAAGGAGGTAAAGTAAGATGGGTAATTTTACACTTGGTCGTTACTTGCCTTTAGATTCACCAATTCATAAGCTGGATCCTCGTGCAAAGATCATGGCAATGCTGCTGTTGCTGATTACAATCTTTTTCCCTGCAGGATGGATTGGCTATGGCGTGATATTTGTATGTGTATCTGTTGTTATCATATTATCAAAGCTTTCTGTTTCTTTTATCTGGAAAGCTATGAAGCCAATGTTGTTTATGCTTTTCTTTCTGCTTGTGATTAATGCTTTGGTATTGAAAACAGGTACAGTATTGTTTACGATTGGCAGCTGGTCATTGTATTCCGATGCAGTTTTTCAGACATTATATATTGCGGTAAGACTGCTTCTGATGATCATGATTACAACATGTCTAACAGCTACAACGAAACCATTGGAAATGACATTGGGAATTGAAGATCTATTGAGTCCCTTTCAGAAGATTGGTTTACCATCTCATGAAATTGCGATGCTGATCAGTATTGCATTGCGTTTTATTCCGGATTTGATTGATGAAACGACACGTATTATCAAAGCACAGGAATCTAGAGGTGTGGATATGAAGGAAGGAAAACTGATGGAAAGAGTGATGGCAATTCTTTCTTTGATTGTTCCTTTATTTGTGTCTGCGTTCCAAAGAGCTGAAGATCTTGCTAATGCAATGGAAGCAAGAGGATATGCACCTGGTTTGCCTAGAACACGTTACAAGCAATTGGAAATGAAGAAACAAGACTGGTTCTTGTTGGCTTGCTGCGGGGTATTAATGGGTGTCATTATCTGGATTGCGTGGTTTCGATGAGATATAAATGTGTTGTTTCCTATGTGGGAGAACATTATGAAGGATGGCAATCTCAAACACGTGGAACTTCAGTGCAGGAACAAATTGAAAAAGTTTTAGAAAAAATCGCACAGACAAAAATCACAATTACAGCTTCTGGCAGAACAGATGCGGGAGTGAATGCACGTGGACAGGTATTCATGTTTGATTGTGAAAGAAATATGAATGCGAGAAAATGGATGGGAGCAATCAATGCATTTCTCCCGGACGATATTCATATCTTAAGTGTTGAAGAAAAAGATTCTATCTTTCATGCAAGATTTAATGTGCGCTATAAAACATATACATATAGAATTAATAATGGTCCTTATGATGTGTTTTCTAGAGAGTATGCATGTCAGTTTTCATATCCTTTGGATATAGAGAAAATGAATGCATGTATTCAATTGTTTCAAGGAACACATGATTTTACTTCATTTAATTCTTCGTCTTTAGCGGAATATCCTATACAGGTACGTTCTATTTATGGTGTGTCTTGTAAAAAAGATGGAAACATGATTTCTTTGACATTTACGGGAAAAGGTTTTCTAAGGTATCAAGTTAGAATGATGTCTGCCGCTATCTTAGATGTTGGCAGAGGAAAGAAAACGATTCAGGATGTGAAAGAAATGCTGGAAGCAAAGGATCGTTCAGTGAAAAGGCATAATGCTCCAGCAAATGGATTGACATTGGAATATGTGGATTATTTTGAAATGGTTGCATTGAATGAGAATATTCAAATTCGAGAATTTCTAAGAGGTGATCAACTATGCAGCGATGCATGGGATATCGAAGAAATTGAGAAAAGAGTGAGAAATAAAGAGTTTCCATATGCTTATGCAGTCTGTACAAGAAACAACCAGGAGATGAAAGGCTGTCTTGTTGTGGAGCAGGGAAAAGTATGCATTTATCTCTATGATATGAATGATCAAAAATATGTTGAAGAAGTGAAGGATCAAATCATTTCTAAACTGAAAACATGGAATATTGAATATTTTGAATGTATTCCATACGATCATGCAAAAAACTATTTAAAAACAGAAAAAAAAGATTGACTTTATACCTGACTTTAGAGTTTAAAACTAAAATATGGTGAGACAATAAAGAAAAATGATGAATTACACAAGTGTGTAGCTCATCATTTTTTTGTATTGATTGTTTGATAACATAGCATTCCCAACAGGTAAATTTGTTATTTTTTCTAGTTTTTCTGCAAAGGATGGATTGTCGTACAGATTGATATAGTTGTTTTGAATTTTTACTAATCTGTATTTTTCAAACATATTACAGATTTCCTGATAGGAGTCTTCATCCTTTAATTCGTAAATCTGCATGAGTCTTATCAACAGTACTCCTAAGTAACAAATTAAGAAGTGTCCACTGATTGTCTCTTTCTTTCTTTCTTAAAAATACGGGTCTTGCATCCAACTCGGATTTCATCATTCTGAAACTTTCTTCGATTCTCCATAGATT
>QQXM01000155.1 GCA_014610835.1 Erysipelotrichaceae bacterium 7770_A6 | reverse complement strand
TCAGGAAACAGGAAAAGCGATGAATACTATCTTCTGAAGAAGTTCAACTGGATGATCTTCAAATCAGACATCAACAGTGAACCGGTCATGGATCCCAATGCAGAGAGAAAATGGAACGGTCACTTCAGAAGATATATGAATCTGTATGAAATCAAAGACCTTCTCTTCGGCATTGATCCTCAGCTGCAGGAGGCATGGAACCTGAAGGATTCCATCGTTGACTTCTACAGTACGGCAACGGTAGAGAATGCCGCAGAAAAGCTTAACAGAATCATAGAAGACTTCGATGATTCATCTGTGACAGAGATGAATGCATTTGCGAAGACACTGAAAA
>QQXM01000019.1 GCA_014610835.1 Erysipelotrichaceae bacterium 7770_A6 | reverse complement strand
TCACGGTTAAACAGGATTGATAGAAAGAGTGAGTATATTGTGAATGACTTGTTTTATGAGTCTTCAACAATATACCAGGATCTTGCATTGAAATATCAAAGTGAAAAAGAAGCATTGCTGAAAGAATCTTATGAGGAATTAAGAACATTAAAACATGATTTAAAGCATGTTTTAACATCGCAAATAGATCCAGATGCAATTTCTGCATCTCTTGATCAGGCATTTGTGCCAATTGAAACTGGGTATTCATATCTGGATACAATTGTGAATGCAAATTACATCCGCGCAATCAGGTTGAATATAAAATTTGATACATACATTGAAAGAATTGAAAAAATCAATATCAACGAAAATGATTTAACAATATTACTTACAAATATTCTAGATAATGCAATTAGACATACAGAAGGGAAAAAAGAAATTCTTTTTGAAATTTACAAAAAGAATGGTTTTTTGATGATTGTATGTACAAATAGTATGCAGCATCAGATTTTAGATGAAAGTGGAAATATAAAAATAAACCATTCATCTAAGAATGGCTATGGAGTGAAATCAATCAATAAAATTGTTAAAAAATATGATGGATCAATCAAGTATTCACAAAGTGAAGATACTTTGGCATGTAGTATTGCAATTTATAATGGATAAGCGCTATTGCTTATCTTTTTTATGTTCCTGAATATAAATATCACATACCCAACCAATTTTTAAGCAGGTAATTGCAGCAATAATAATAAATCCAATTTCAGCAACAAATAATAATGCGGCTAGCATAACAACGTCCTCCCTGTAATCTAATTATATTTATTTGATGCGAAATGTAAGCTGTACAAGAATAATTGGTATAAATATAGAAAAAAAGATCCAATTTTCTGGATCTTTCAGGCAGGGGTAGAGAGAATCGAACTCCCATCAGCGGTTTTGGAGACCGATGTACTACCATTGTACGATACCCCTAAAATAAAAGTGACGAGTACGGGATTCGAACCCGTGAGTGCCGCCGTGAAAGGGCGGTGTGTTAAGCCGCTTCACCAACTCGCCAGTGCTCAAATAATATACCATAATGATGTATACTATGCAATACTTTTTTAAACTTTTTTTTGAGGAAGTTAACAATTGTTTAGAAATGAAAAAAGCCCATGTTTCCATGAGCTTTTTCTATGGTGACGAGTACGGGATTCGAACCCGTGAGTGCCGCCGTGAAAGGGCGGTGTGTTAAGCCGCTTCACCAACTCGCCAGTGCTCAATTAATATACCATAGACTATTACTATATTTGCAACACTTTTTTGAAAAAAATTATTTGCGAATTGTATAATAGCTGATATATTTCTTGAATGCTGAAGGAATTGCCTTTGTCTCGAGTTCTTGTTTGTTTAGCAGCAGATAATCTTTCTGCAGTAAATGCTCGATCTGTTCTACTGTGATTTCATAGGCATGCATATGCCACTCTAGATGTGTGAATATATGTTTTGCATCTTCCAGGCGTTTGATATGTGTTGGATGAATGTTATGCTTTTCTACTTCCTGAATGACTTCTTTTTTATTCAGGTGTGCATCTACACCAATGAATTCGTACAATCCAGCAAGTAGTCCCTTATCTGCTCTTTTATGAATGAGGAATTGATCTCCATCACGAATAATGAATAGTGTTCTTTCAATAATTTTTCTTTGATTGAGTGCACTGCGATAAGGGATGGTATCTGTTGTTTCGTGAAGATGTGCTTTGCATGTATGCTGTAAAGGACAAATGGAACATCTTGCTTCACCATTTGGCACGCAGATCGTTTCTCCAAGTTCCATAATACCTTGATTTAAATTGGATACAAAAGAAGGTGTACTGTCTTCTTGAAAGCATTCTAAGATTGTTTGCTCAATTTCTTTTTTTAATGTTTCGTTTCGAATATCTTCTGTGATCTCAAAGTAGCGTGCTAATACACGCATGACGTTACCATCGACTGCAGCAGCAGGTAATCCATATGCAATAGAAGAGATTGCACCTGCAGTATATGGTCCAATGCCAGGTAATTTCAGTAATGTTTTATATTCTTCTGGCAGTTGAGTGTTGTAATGTTCAACAAGTGTAATTGCACATTTTTTTAGATTTCTTGCACGTGAATAGTACCCTAATCCTTCCCATAGGCGCATTAAAGCATCATCCTCGCAATTTGCAAGATCTTGAATTGTTGGAAGTGTCTGCTTGAATAAAAGAAACTTTGGCTTAACAGCTTCAATACGTGTCTGCTGAAGCATGATTTCACTCAGCCATACATCATATGGGTTATTTGTATCTCTCCATGGCAGCTGTCTTTTATTCTTTTGATACCATTCTGCAATTTCTTTTGCATCTTCTATTTTTAAACTATATTTCATCAGATATTTATTATAACTTGATTGTTGTTCAAAGCCAATTGGACTATAATATTTTACATGCGAGCGTAATTCAATGGTAGAATGTCAGCTTCCCAAGCTGAATACGCGGGTTCGATTCCCGTCGCTCGCTTTTTATGACGAGGGGGAATATGTATGTCACAAACAAAGGATATGACAATTGGCAATCCTTCTAAGCTGATTCTTGCTTTTGGAATGCCATTACTTGCGGGAAACTTATTGCAACAGCTCTATAACATGGTCGATACGATCGTTGTTGGTAGAGGCGTTGGCGTGGATGCTTTAGCTGCTGTTGGAGCCACGGGGTCGATTAACTTTCTTGTGCTTGGCTTTATTATGGGTATGGCACAAGGCGTTTCCATATTAGCTGCACAATTCTTTGGATCTAAAGATTATCAAAGATTACGGAAATCCATTACAATGAATATCTATATATCCATTGTTGTATGTGGATTGATGACAGTACTATCCTTATTGTTTACAAAAGATGTACTTTTATTGATGGGAACGCCAGAAACAATTATGAATGATGCGGTGAGCTATATTCAAATCATTTTCTTGTTTATGAGTGTTTCCTATGCATATAACTTCTTGTCTGGTATTTTGCGTGCAGTAGGAGATTCTAAAAATCCAGTCATTGCGATGGTGATTGCATGCATTATCAATGTCGTATTAGATGTTGTTCTTGTGATGTATGTTCATATGGGCGTTGCTGGAGCAGCATATGCAACAGTGATTGCACAGGCATTTTCTGCATTGTATTGTTTATGGAGTTATCTGAAAATCAAAGAATTGCGTATTGAAAAAGAAGACTGGGAATTAGATCTTCCGTTATTAAAGAAGTCATTCTTTCTGTCTGTCCCGGTTGCAATCATGAATTCTATTACTGCTGTTGGTGTTATGGTATTACAGGCTGGTGTAAACAGCTTTGGAACCCAGCATATTGCTGCATATTCTGCTGGAAGCAAGATCATGGTTCTTCTAGAAACGGTTGGCAGTACATTTGGGTATGCATGTGCTACGTTTGTTGGTCAGAATCTTGGTGCTGGTAAAACGAAACGTATCTTAAAAGGTGTAAATGAAATAGCTTTTGTGATGGGGGTATTTCATATCGTATTTGGTATTGTACTTTACTTCTGTACGAGAACATTCCTTGGATGGATGATTGGAAGCAGTGAAGTGGAAGTGATTGAACTTGGCGTACAATACATGAGAATTATGTATATTTTCCTGTTTGTTCTTGCACTTTTATGGGTATATCGCTGTTCTTTGCAGGCAATGGGAGATACAGTGCTTCCAATGGTATCTGGTATCATGGAATTCTTTTCTAGAATCATTTTTACAATGACACTTCCAGGACTCATTGGATTTGATGGAATTGCCTTTTCTGAAGTATCTGCGTGGTGTGCTGCGTGTACTGTATTGATTCCAGCATTCTATTACCGTGTGAAAAAAGCAAAAGAATATAAATTATAGAAACTGAAAACCAGGTATGTTGTTCATATCTGGTTTTTGTCATCAAAAAAAGAGTCCGTAGACTCTTTAAAGCATTAACATTGAGATGATTTCTAGTATAAATCCTGCAGCTAAACCACATATCCATGTAACAAATAAGATCATCATGTTATCTTTCATGTTGCGATTGACACGGAAGAGAATCAACATGCCACTGCCGGCATTGACTAATAATCCAGCACAAACAGCAGGGAATGTAATCACACCTTCAAGATACATCGTTGTTAATAATATTGAAGACGCACAGCTTGGAATCATTCCTACAAGGGAAGAAACAAGAACTGATTTATTTGGATGAGAAATAATAAAGTTATATAACGTTTCTTCGCCAATGAGTGAAACGATACCATTGAAGATAAATGTAATCACAAATAACCAGATTGTCACCTGAATCGTATGCATGACACTGCTGTAAAGAATGCCATGAGAATGATCGTCATGTTCTGCTTCACAGAATTCATTGACATGAATCATGTTGTGCCTACTGAAGAGATCTAATAGATATCCAGCGGCTAAGCCAACAATGAGTTTTACGCCTAGGATTGGTGCAATGACATGAAATGGTGTCTGCTTTGATAACATAATGGATAGCATTTCATCAGAACTGCTTAAGTAGACAGCGACAAGTGTACCTGCAGAGATCACACCTGTTGCATATAAGGAAGAAGCTGCTCCAGCAAACCCACAAGAAGGCAGCAATCCAAAGATTGTACCTGCAAGTGGGTTTAATCTACGATGCTTCTCTAAGAAGCGCTCCATTTTATGCCCAGCTTCTTGTTCCATCCATTCAAGAATCAGATAGATAATAAATAAGAAAGGAATAATTTTTAAAACGTCTTCAAATGTATCTAATAAAATATCTAAAATTAATTCCAAAGGATGTCCTCCTCAATACCATCTGTATAGATGACAGTATAATTTCCAACTTTCTTTCCTTCGTGTCCTTGTGTCTTTTCATCTTCTGTAATCCAAATTGCATTACATTTTTTACCGGATGCTTTACTGTAAGTTTCGAGAAGTTTCTTTCCTTCATCAATATCTAAAGTAAATAACGCTGTAGATAGACAGTCTGCTGCGGCAGAATCCTCTGTAATAATTGTGACAGAACGATATAGACGAGCAGGGTACATTGTAGAAGGATCTACGATATGTGGATATATATTTCCGTCTTCTGCCTTGTAGTAACGTTCATAGTCACCACTTGTAACAATACTATTTGCTTCCTTTAAGGAAAGTACAACAAGACCATTTGGAAATTTTCCTTCAGGATCTCCATCTGGATCTGTAATGCCAACTGTCCAGTTTTCATTTTCCTTCTTGCCGATGAGTCGAATGTTTCTTCCGACATTTAATATGCCGCATTCCATACCATTATCCATCATCGTCTGTGCAGCAAGTTCTGCACCATATCCTTTTGCGATACCGCCAACATCTAAAGAAACATCTGGATCTGTAATAAATACAGTTTTGTTTTCTTCATCAATCTGTACTTTATCCCATCCTTTATGTTTGCTTGCTTCTTCAAGCTCTTCTTTGCCTGGGAGTTTTCCAAGTTTTCCTTCTTCATTGAGCTTGATGCCTTCTTCTCGATAGTTGTGCCATACTTTTAATAAGGAACCAATTGTGATGTCAAATTCTCCATCACTGTAGTCATAGAACTGTTTTACCATCTTTAACATATCAATGATGACCTGATCAACTTCAACTGGCTGTTTTCCAGCGTTGTCATTGATTGTTTTTAGATTGTTGATGCCATCATAATTGTTGTAGATATCAAACAGCTGTGTATAGTTCTGTAATAGTTTCTCACTTGCTTTGAAATGAGATACACATAAGTCGTGATCTGCAGAGTATTCTTTGAATGAATACATTGTGTCAAATACTTCTGTTAGAGAAGTGTTTGCATAGGAATCTGATACTTTCTTAGAAGATTCCGGTTTTGTAGCACATCCAGCACAAAGTGTGAGTGCTAATCCTATTTTCGCTAATATTTTTCTTTTCATAACAGCCGCTATTCTAGCACGATTATGCCTGAAACGCTAACAGTTCAATCTCCATTCAATTGTTCAAACATTCACAAGTTGAAAATCACTAAAATTTCACAAACTTTTGCGAAAAAGCGAGAAAACGTTTGCAAATGATGCTAGAATATTAGGGATTTGTTAGGAGGAGACGACAACTATGTCATTATTTACAGGTCCGATGCATTATCACCTAAATGGACATAAAGATCTGACAATGGATAAAGAAGTATTAAAGTCCATTGACCCTGATTATGTCTATATTCCACTTGTAAATGGTAATGCGCCATGCACTCCATGTGTACAAGTTGGTGATGAAGTTAAAGTCGGCACAAAAATAGCTGAAAGAAACGATCGATTCTTTCTGCCAATTTTCTCTCCAGTATCAGGTACTGTTACTGCAGTAGAAAAATTCATGACATCTTCAATGACTCAAGCAGACCATTTGAAGATTCAAAACGATCACAAGCACACTGCTGTTAGAGCTTTTGCAGCTTTCGATTATGAAAAAGCTACTTGGGAAGAACTACTTGAGTTCGTTAAGAATGCAGGTATGCTCGGCTTAGGCGGCGCAGGCTTCCCTACGTACGTGAAATATTTAAAGCCTGAAAATGTTGATTTATTTGCGGTAAACGCTGTTGAATGTGAACCATACTTAACAGCTGACTACAAGAACATTGAAGAAAACCTAAGTCTTCTAAAGACAGGTACATTGGCTTTATTTAAGCTTTCTAAGGCTAAGAAGGGTTGCATTGTAATCAAGGAAGACAAGAAGAAGCAGATTGAAGATCTTAAGAAGACATTCGAAGGAACTCCAATTGAAATTCGTACAGTTCCAAATATTTACCCAATGGGCTGGGAACGTACACTTGTATATGAACTAACAGGTAAGAGATATAACATGCTTCCTATTGAAGCTGGTATGATTCTTAACAATGCTTCTACAGCAATTGCATTGGGTAATGCAATTGACAATGGCATGCCTATTACACATAAGTATGTAACTGTTAGTGGAGATGCTTTAAAGGATCCAAAGAACGTATATGTTCCAGTAGGTACAAAGGCACACGAAATTATTGAAGCTGTTGGTGGATATAAGGAAGGTGTTGATAACGTATTATTGATTGCTGGTGGACCAATGATGGGTAGAACAATTCCAAATGATGCATTTGTAATTGCACCACAGAATAATGGTTTAACAGTATTAATCAATAAGGAAGAGGATGAAGTTGCTTGCTTACGTTGCGGCAGATGTACAACAACATGTCCATCTGGATTACAGCCAGTTCGTATTGCGGCTGCTGGTAAGAGCAAAGATGAAGCTACATTGAATAAATTACATGTTATGGATTGTATTGAATGTGGTCTATGTACATATATTTGTCCATCTAAGATTGCGGTTACTGAAAATGTCAGACGTGCAAAGAATTTCATTCGATTACAGGGAGGTAAGAAATAAGTATGAAGTTTACATTTAAACCTTCTCCAAACTATCGTAATGAACAATCTACAACACATATTATGCATGTTCTTACAATTGCACTTCTTTGTGTATTTGTATTCTCAGCAGCATGGTATGGAATGAGATTCTCATTTGCATATGGTTTAAGAGTGATTTTGATGGGTGTATGTGCAGTTGTAGCTGCAGTACTAACAGAAGCTATTTATTTTAAGATTATGGGATCTAAGAATATCATGAAGGATGTTTCTAGATCTTATGGCTGGGTTACAGGCATGATCATTGTATTAATTACAAAGATTGATGTCAGCTACTATGCAATTTTCGTTTCAACTGTGATTGCAATTGTATTCGGCAAGCTTGTATTTGGTGGATTTGGTCAGAATATCTTTAACCCTGCAGCATTTGGCGAAGCATTGATTATGAACAGCTTTGGTGCAAGTGCTGATGCTAAGGTTACAAGTGAAGTATTATCCGGTGCTACTCCATTAACATCAATGTCAGCACAGGGATGGGCTTCCAATCAGACTGTTGTTTCTGGTGTTGTCAGTGATCTAGGCGGATTTGGCTCTATGATCCTTGGTAACTATGCAACTGTTATCGGTGGCAGCTGTGCATTGCTATTGATCATCTTATGTGCTTGGCTCATTTATATGAAAGTCATTGATCCAAGATTATCTGTTACATATTTTGTAACTGTATTCGTTGTATCTTTGATTACAGGTTTGATCCATGGTGCAGGTGTTGAATTTGCAATCTTCAACTTATTAGTTGGTGGTGTATTGTTCTGTGGCGTATTTATGATTACTGACCCAGTGACAACACCAGTATCTATTCCTGGCAAGATTTTATTTGCGATTTGTGCAGCTTGCTTAACATTATTGATTAGATGGAAAGCATCTTTACCAGATGGAGCTTTATTCTCTATCTTGTTAATGAACATGCTTACTCCAGCAATTGATAAGCTATGTGATGGTTCTCAGATTAAGGATGCAAAAACAATTCAGCGTAAAGTTTGTATTGTTTCTGCGGTTGTATTAGTTATCACACTTCTTGTTGGTGGTTTCTTAAAGAATCCTGAAGCAGAAAGTGCTAGCGTTGCAAATCAAGAAACAGCAGTCGTTGAAACTGTAAATGTAGAGTAAGGAGATAGACAACATGGATAAGAATTCAAGTATGTATAAAACAGTTCTTCTAGGTGTTGTCAGTGCTTGTGCAGGTTTACTGTTATCTGCAGTCAATGCCGTTACAGCTCCAGTCATTGCTGATAACGCATTAAAACAAGTACAATCAACTCTTGAAAACTTCTTCCCAAATGGTGAATTTACTGACGTAACAGACAAGTATAAAACAGATGAAACAGAACTCATTGATGGTGTTTATGAAGCAAAGGATGAAGGATATGTCTTCACACTTCATAACACTGGATACTCTTCAGATGGATTCAAGTTTGCGATTGCATTCGACAACGATGGAAACATTGTTGGCTACGAAGGCTTATCAAACTCTGAAACTGCTGGTAAGGGTGACAAGTTATTCAAAGATGACTATGCAAATCAGGTCATTGGTTTAACTTCAACAGATGCTGTTCCTATTATTTCTGGTGCAACTGTAACTTCTAAGGCTGTCAGCGCAGCAGTTACAGAAGCTGAAAGTGTTTATAACGAAATCCAGGGTATCGATTTTGATGCAGATGCAGCTGCAAGTGCTGCTGAAAATGCAAGTGCGAAGTCTGATGCATCATGTACAGACAATGGTGACGGCACATTTGGATGCAAGGTGACTGGATTCTCAGGTGAATTAACAGCAACAATCGAAATCAAGGATGGCAAGGTTGTCAGTGTTAAGGATCTTAAGGGCGATGATGATGGTGATGGTGTTGGTGATGACTGGTTCACAGATACTTCTAGCTTAGAAGGTGTATCCAGCGCTGATGAAATCGACGCTATGACAGGTGCTACAGTTACATCTAACGCAGTTAAGAGCATGATTCAGGCTGCATTAGATTCTGCAAATGCTACTGCTAATGCATGTAGCGATAATGGCGATGGAACTTTTGCCTGCAAGGCAGAAGGATTCGCTGGTGAATTAACAGCAACAATTGAAGTCAAGGATGGCAAGGTTGCATCCGTTAAAGACCTCAAGGGTGATGATAATGGTGATGGCGTTGGTGACGACTGGTTTGAAGATGCATCTAGCTTAGAAGGTGTATCTAGTGCTGATGAAGTCGATGATCTCAGTGGCGCTACATTTACAAGTGAAGCAGTTAAGACAATGATCAATGCTGCTTTAGCATCTAGCAAGTAAGGAGGAGAGAAACATGAGTGAAAAGAAAACAAAAAAGCAAGGCTTCTTCTCTAAGATGCTAACAGATAACCCAGTATTTGGTTTATACCTTGGTATCTGTTCAACATTAGCTATTTCAACTTCTATTAATAACGCACTTGGTATGGGTGCTGGTGTTATCTTCGTATTGGTATTAAGTAACGTTGTAGTCAGCTTAATCGCTCCAATTACTCCAGATGATATCCATATTCCTGTATACATTGTAGTTATTGCGACATTAGTAACAATCTTACAGATGTTCTTGAATGCATATGCAGTAGATCTGTATACAGCATTAGGTGCATTCTTGTCATTGATTGTTGTTAACTGTATTATTCTTGGTCGTGCTGAAGCATATGCATGTAACCATAATGTCAAAGATTCTGCTAAGGATGGATTGATGATGGGCTTATCTTACACATTGTCATTACTTGTAATGTCATTGATTAGACAGGTTCTTGGTACAGGTGTTCTTGAGTTAACAAACCCATTTGCTGGAAGTGCAGTTATTTTCTCAATCAGATTGATTCCTGAACAGTTCATTATTCCAATGTTTACTGGTGAAACAGGCGCATTCTTCACATTTGCGGTATTAGCTGCATTAATTGCTTTATACAAGAACAAACTTGCTGAAGCTGAAGCAGCAGCTGAAAAGGCAGCAAAAGTTGCCGCAGCAAAGGCAAAAGCAGCACAGCTTGCTAAAGAAAAGGCAGCTAAGGAGGCAGCTTAAGTATGAACATTCTAGCGTTATTTATTTCCGCAATGTTGATCAACAACATTGTATTAACTAAGTTCTTAGGTATGTGCCCATTCATGGGTGTATCTACACATCTTGATTCTGCAATTGGTATGGGCGCAGCTGTTATCTTCGTTATCTTTGGTGCATCTGTATTGTCTTACTTCTTGTATTACTTCGTATTAGTTCCATTAAATCTGGAATATATGCAGTTAATTACATTCATTCTATTGATTGCAGCTTTCGTACAGTTCGTAGAATTGTTCGTAAAGAAATTCTCACCTGCTCTTTATAAGCAGTTAGGTATCTATTTACCATTAATCACAACAAACTGTACAGTTCTCTATGTTGCTCAGGATAACATTACAAAGGGATACACACTTGTTGAAACAATGGTTAACTCCATTGCTACTCCAGCAGGTTTCATGTTAATGCTTGTCATCTTCGCAACAATCAGAGAAAGATTAAATCAAAACAATGTTCCAAAGTCATTCCAGGGTAATCCAATTGCTTTCGTAGTAGCTGGTATCATGGCAATCGCTTTCTCAGCTCTTGCAGGTCTCGTATAAGATGGTAAGAATTATAGTCGCAGTTGTATTGGCTGCTGGACTATTCCTGTTGAATGTTGTTTTGCTTAGATTGAATAAAAAAACTCCTGTTCCAGAAGGTTGTGAAAATCTCACGCCGGACTGCAGTGCATGTGGAATGAAAGACTGTGCAATGCGTGGAACATATGAAAAGAAGAAAGAGGCAGAAAATGGCAATTGTTAAAGCATTCGTATTGATGCTTGTACTTGGTGCTGTACTTGGTGCAGTATTAGGCTTTGCATCAAAGAAGTTCTATGTTGAACCAGATACTAGAGTAGATGATGTATTGGCAATGCTTCCTGGATATAACTGTGGTGGTTGTGGAAACCCTGGATGTGCAGCTATGGCTGACAAACTTGTCAATGGCGAAGCTACACCAGAAGGCTGTAAACCATGTAAACCAGAAGCACGTGAACAGATCAAAAAGTATCTTGCTGAACATGTTCAAAATGCGTAAGCATTCAAAAGAGGGAAAATTTCCCTCTTTTTTTTGGAATGTTATGAAATTTTGTGAATATGTATTATATGAAGAGAAAAATTATTTTGAAATGTATATTGTGTATCATCTGCATTTGTATGATTGGTGGGATTATTTTTATGATGATACAGTCAAAAATCAATACTTCTTTATCGTTACAGGAAGTATATATTGCGAAAAATGATATTTTGCCTAGAAGCTGTATTGAAGAAAAGGATTTGTTGTACGTGCGTTATCCGCAGTCATTTATTGATCACAATGTTGTTATAAAAAAGAAAGATATCATTGGAAAATATACAGATATTCAAGGAAAGATTCCTGCAGGGTCTTTGTTCTATCGATCTATGCTGATAGATGCTGAAGACATTCCAGATATTGCATCTAGCTTATTAAAAGAGCATCAGGCAATTTTTCAATGTGAAGTAGATGCAGCGATGTTAATGAAATGCGTCAGGAATATGAGAGTGAATGTACTATATACAAAAGAGGGAGAAACGAAGCTTTTGATCGAACATGCGCGTATACTGGCAATTGAAGATATTGCTGGAAAAGATATCTCTAGTGAAGATAGTACTGGTATACCACATACAGTTGTATTGGCTGTGGATCAGGATGATGTATTGTATTTGAATTCTTTGAAAGATGGGGTGTTTGAGATTGTGATGACTTCTGATGCATATGATACAGATTTAGAAGCAATTGTGAAAAAATAAAAAAAGAAGCCTTTTTAATAAGCTTCTTTTTATCTCAGGGCGACTAGTGGGACTCGAACCCACGAGTGCTGGAGCCACAATCCAGTGTGTTAACCAACTTCACCATAGCCGCCACAGTGCTTATCTATTATGCCATAGGTGCAATAAAAAATGCAATAGTTTTTTTAAAATTTTTTTGCTCTATACTATAACTATTATTTTCGTGGAGGTTTTGTATGTCATTTGAAAAAGCAAAAGCATATCTTGAAGCAAAAGGATATGCGTCTCATATTATGATTCCTGATCAATGCAGTGGTACTGTAGAAGAAGCAGCAAATGCTCTAGGTGTGCAGCCGTGTGAAATCACAAAAACGATTTCTTTGCTTGTCCACGAAAAAGTAATATTGATTGTATGTGAAGGCAATGCAAAAATCGACAATCACAAATATAAGCAGACATTTCATAGCAAAGCAAAAATGATTCCATTTGATGAAGTAGAAGCACTTGTTGGTCACGCGCCTGGTGGTGTATGTCCATTTGGAATCAATGAAGGGATTGAAGTGTATTTAGATGAAAGCTTAAAGAAATTCAAGACAGTGTATCCAGCTTGTGGAAACAGTCAAAGTGCAGTAAAGATGTCATTAGAAGAATTAGAAGATGCATCGAATTACGTATCCTGGGTCGATGTTTGTAAAGAATGATATAATTTCTACATGCTTATAACGATACAGGGAAAAGAATTGACAGTTACAGTCAAAAGAAAACGCATGAAAAATATAGTCTTGCGTCTGGATAATGATGGAAATGTAACAATCAGCTGTCCTCCACATGTCAGTGAAGAGAGAATCTATGCCTTTTTGAAAGAAAAAGAAACATGGATCATTCAGGCGAGAAATCGTCAAATGCAAAAACAAGAGAAAGTAAAAACAGGCATTGATGGTATTTCTGCAACGTGGATGGGAAAAGAATATCCAGTGAAGTTTGTCGAAGCAAAAAGGAATGCAATGTCTTTTGAGAATGGTGTGATTGTATTTCATGTCAAAGATAGAAGTGCAGAAACAATTGAAAAGACGTTTTATCATGAAGCAAATAAATATCTGTTGTATCTGATTCAGCAGGAAAGAGAGTTTCTAGATGAACATATCTGCAAGATGAATCAAAAGCCACTGCCTCGCATTCGTATTAAATATATGACAAGCAGATGGGGATCCTGTACACCTGCAAAATCAAATATTTCAATTTCTTCAAGATTGATTCATTTCCCACATAAGTGCTTCTCATATGTGCTGTTACATGAGTATGCACATATCCTTGTGGCAAATCATTCAAAGGATTTCTATGCAGTTGTAAAAACATATATGCCAGACTATAAGAAATACAGTGACTACTTAAATCATTAGGAGAAAGAAACATGGATAAAACAATTTGGAGTATTGGAAAAAACTTTTTTGATGGAGGGCTTCTCTACTTTATCATTCGTAGTATATTGATTCTTCTGATTGCATTCAGTATCGCAAAAGTTTTATGGAAATTATTTGCGAATGCGGCAAAAAAAGATGATCAGAAAGAAATGACATTACGATTTACAGGAAGAGTTGTGCGTGCAATTATTTACAGTATCGCTGTCTTTTCTGTTTTAGGAGGTATTAAACCATTATCTGGACTTTCGAGTGCAGTTTTAGGGGCAACTTCAGTGATGTCTGTTGTTGTAGGTTTAGCTGCACAGGAGTCGTTTGGAAATTTTATTGCTGGTTTCTTTCTTGCGATGTATCATCCGTTTAATGTCGGTGATGTCATTTATCTAAAGGATAAAGATATTTCTGGAAGTGTGATTGGAATTACATTTCGTCATACAGTGATCAATACAGTGGAAAATACAAGAGTCATTGTTCCTAACAGTATTATGAACAGTGCAATCGTTGAAAACCGTATCAGTGATGAAAAGGGTTATAAGAAGATCATCAGTTTTGACATTGGCTATGACAGTGATATTGATCGCGCAGAACAATTGATTTATGAAGCAGTATTACATACAGAGAATGTCATTGATATTCGAAGTGAAGAAGAAAAGAAGCATGGTGTACTTCCATTTGCGATTCGATTAGAGGCATTTGATGATAGTGGCATTCGGTTATTATTCCCATTGTATACAAAAGATTTTTCTTCCTCATTTCAGGCAGCAAGTGATGTAAGAAAAAAACTGTTAAAGTCATTTAAAGAAAATCATATTGAAATTCCATACCAGAAAATTGAAATTATCGAAAAGAAATAGAGGATTGAAAATGAATCTGTTTCTTTTTTCATAAATTCATAAAAATAGTTGAAAAAGTAACCGCTTACACTTGAAGTATTTTATAGTTTTTGTAAAATGTAATTAACAGATGATTTTGAATTTCTAGATTGGAGTATTTATCATGAAGAACGTAAAAGTTGTTTTCATTGTACAAAATAGAAACACAGAAAGGGTTGTTTTCGGCGGGAAATTCAATCATCACGAATATTGGTTTTAAGATGGAGCTTTCATGTGTCCATCTTTTTATTTAAAAAATTGAATGAATTATCTAACAGGAGGAAATCATTATGGATCAGGTAAATCAGGAATTTTTTGACGCAGCTGCCGCTGGTGACTTCGGCAAGGTCTGCGCGCAAGTATCTAAGGGAGCAGATGTCAACGTTAGAAATGGTGACGGACGTACTGCGTTAATGAGAAGTGCAAAAAGAGGATATGAAGATATCGTTCGTTTCTTATTAGACAATGGCGCTGATACAAGAGCACGTGACAAAAATAATAAGACTGCTCTAATGGGTGCTGCAAAAAAAGGTCACACAGAAATTTGTAGAATGATCGTTCATGCTGGTGGAGACGTCAACTCACATGATAATAAAGGACGTACAGCATTGATGAGAGCTGCGCTTCTAGGTGAAACAGAAACAGTTGAATATTTGATTTCTAAGGGAGCAGATGTCAACGCTACAGATGAACAGGGTCGTACAGCATTAATGGAAGCTGTAAATGCGTATAAAGATGACGTGATTGAAGTATTATTGAAGAATGGGGCAGATGTGAATGCTGCGGATAATAAAGGTTGTACAGCATTAATGAGAGCTGCATACATTGGTATTCCAATGCTCGTTCATTTACTACTTGATCGTGGTGCAGATAAAGACAAGAAAGATTACGAAGGTAATTTAGCAATTCATTATGTTCGTAAAGAATGTCTAGATGATCTGAAGGATCTGTTAAAGTAAGAGGGTATGATCATGAAAGACTATTTAGCGAATGAAGTAAGAAATGTTACTGTTTTAGGACATTCTGGTGCAGGTAAGAGTTCATTGATTGAAGCTTGTCTTTTTAAGACAAAAGCAATTGAGAAAATTGGAAAAAATAATGACGGTACAACTGCTTTGAACTTTGATGCTGAAGAAGGTAAAAGAGGTGTTTCTGTCTATGCACATCTAGCACCTGTTGAATGGAAAAATAAAAAGATCAACTTCATTGATACACCTGGCTATCTTGACTATGAAGGTGAAGAAGATACGGGTTTAACAATGGGTGATAATGCATTGATCGTTGTCAGTGCAAAGGATAGCTTACAGTCTGGAACAGAACGTGCATGGAAGAAAGCAGTTGTGCAAAGAAAACTTCCTACAATCTTATTTGTAAATAAACTGGATGATGAAAATGCAGACTTCTCTAAAGTCATTGAAGATCTAAGAGAAAAGTTTGGTAAATCTGTATTCTTGTTTGAACTTCCAATTATCAAAGATAGAAAAGTTATTGGTTCTGTAAATATCTTGAGAAACAAGGCCTGGTATTATGATGATCCTGCAGAAGCAAAAGAAGTACCAGCTGAAATTCAGCCTAAGGTAAAAGAATACTATGATGAAATTGCAGAAGCAATCGCAATGAGTGATGATGAATTGATGGATAAATTCTTCTCTGGTGAAGAATTTGATGAACATGAAATTGCCAAGGGATTAAGAATTGGTGTTCGTTCTGGTGATATTCATCCAGTATATTGTGGATCTGCATTGAATCTGACTGGTATTGAAAGATTGATGGATCTTATTACAGAGTTCATGCCTTCCTATGCTGAAAAGGGACGTGTTCAGGCATTGAATGATAAAGATCAGACAATTGATATGGAAACAAATGAAGATGAAGCATTATCTGCATTTGTATTCAAGACAATCGTTGACCCATTCGTAGGAAAGATTTCCTACTTGAAAGTAATGTCTGGTGTATTGAACAGTGATTCACAAGTATTTAACTCAAAGAAAGATACACTTGAAAAGATTAACCAGATCTATGTTATCAATGGCAAATACCAGATTGGTGTTGGTAAGCTGTTTACTGGAGATATTGGGGCAGTTGTCAAGTTATCTGTAACTGAAACAAACGATACGCTTTGCACAAGAAGCAGAGTTGTTCATTATCCAGATATGGAATATCCTGTCCCAATGTTAGGATATGCAATCAAGCCAAAGACAAAAGCAGATGAAGATAAAATGTCAGCAGCAATCAAGAATATGATGCAGGAAGACAAGACTCTTCGCTTTGTCAATAACGAAGAAACACATGAACAGGTTCTTTATGGTATTGGTGAACAGCATATTGATTTGATTCTTTCTAAATTAAAGTCTAAATATAAGGTTGAAGTTACTACTGCAGAACCTACTGTTCAATATCGTGAAACAATCTGTGGCAAAGCAGAAGCACAAGGCAAGTACAAGAAACAGAATGGCGGTGCAGGTCAGTATGGTGATGTCTGGGTAAGATTTGAACCAAGCGATGATCCTGATGGAGAAATGGTATTTGCGGAAGAAGTATTTGGTGGTGCTGTTCCTAAACAGTTCTTCCCTCCAACAGAAGCAGGACTTCGTGACTGCATGAATCATGGTGTATTAGCAGGATACAAGGTAGTTGGTGTCAAGGCTACATTGTATGATGGTTCTTATCATCCAGTTGATTCTAAGGAAAATGCATTCAAGGAAGCTGCTAGACTTGCATATAATGCTGCTATGCCAAATGCGAAACCAACATTATTGGAACCAATTGGTAAAGTTACAATTGTTGCACCAGAAGATTACACGGGTACTTTGATGGGAGATATTACAAAGCGTCGTGGAATCATTATTGATATGACAACAAATGATCATGGTGATCAGGTAATTCAGGCAGAAGTCCCATTAGCTGAAATGTTGACATACGCTACAGAACTACGTGCGATGACACAGGGACGTGGCAGTTACGTTTCTAAGTTTGATCGTTATCAGCCAGCTCCAAAGGAAGTTGCTGATAAGGTAATTGAAAAATCAAAAAATAAATAACCAGCAAAAATAAATAAAAATAGATCGGTGAAGGCAATCATCGATCTATTTTTTTTTAGAAATTGTTCCCAAATTTGTTCCCGATTTTTTCTAAAATGGTTTATTTATGCGAAAAAATCAAATAAAAAAAGTGCCCGAGGCCGGACTCGAACCGGCACGGTGTCGCCACCGGGGGATTTTGAGTCCCCTACGTCTACCAATTCCATCACTCGGGCATTTGAAACTGCTTATTTATAATACATGAATCTGATTCAAAATGCAATTGAAACATTGCATTCATTTTATGTTTTCTCTAAAATATTTAAGAAAATGGAGAAAAATATGACACCAGAAGAACTATTAGAAATACTCCATCGCGCAAATATGTTGAAAATCAATACACGTCATAACTGGACAATTGGTGAAAGAAAAGAATCTGTTGCGGATCATTCCTGGAGAATTGCTTTAATGGCAATGTTAATTTCAAAAGAAGATGAATTTAAAAATGTGGATATGAATAAAGTGATTCGCATGTGTCTGATTCATGATTTAGGAGAAGCGTTTACAGGTGATATTCCTGTATTTGATAAAAACAAAGAAGATGAAAATAAGGAAGATGAAATCTTCTTTTCCTGGGTGAATTCCTTTCCTGCAGCACAAAAAGAAGAATGGAATGCGTTGTTAAAAGAAATGAATGCTTTAGAAACAGTGGAAGCAAAAACATACAAAGCTTTAGATAAGCTGGAAGCTTTGATTGCACATGATGAAGCTGATATTTCTACATGGCTTCCTCTAGAATATGATCTGCAGTTAACATATGGGAAAGAAAATGTTGTATTTTCTCCATACTTATCTGCATTAAAACAAAGAATCGATGAAGATACAAAAAACAAAATCAAAGATGCTGAAAAGTGAGCATCTTTTTTATATGTATTTGTATTTAGATGTAAAATATTTGTTAAAAGAAGGGGAAATATATGCGTGAGAGTAAAGGATTAATGACATCAGGAAATATCTATAAAAAGATAGCTTTGTTTGCGATTCCATTATTGTTAGGTAATTTCTTTCAGCTGATGTATAACACCATCGATTCTATTGTTGTCGGCAACTATGTTGGAAAGGAAGCTTTGGCTGCAGTTGGTGCAAGTACACCAATTATTAACCTTCTGATTGCTTTTTTCCAAGGTCTTGCAACGGGTGCTGGTGTTGTTGTATCTAGGTATTATGGTGCTAGAAAACAGGAGGATGAATCAAAAGCAATTCACTCTTTTCTTTTGTTTTCCATTTTGTTTGGCGTTACTTTAAGTATCGTTGGATATTTTGTTTCTCCAATCATTCTAAGAATGATGAATACACCATCGGATTATTACAATGATGCGGATGGATATCTTGCAATTTATTTCTTAGGCGCAACGTTTTTAATTGTCTATAATGCAGGAACTGGTATTTTACAGGCAGTTGGTGATTCTAAAAACCCTTTATATTTCTTGATTGCGACGTCTATTTTAAATATCTTTTTAGATCTGTTATTTGTAAAAGGATTTGGTATGGGTGTTGATGGTGCTGCGTGGGCAACGATCATCAGTGAATGTATCTCTATGTTATTAGTCATCAATTTATTGATGCGTACGAAGAATGAATACAAAGTTACATTGAAAAATCTAAAGATTGATTTTTCTGTCTTGAAGCAAATCGTTGTAATAGGTGTACCTGCAGGATTACAGGGAATGATCGTATCTGTATCCAATGTCATTGTTATGGCATATATCAATCAATTTGGAGCAAGTGGTGTCGCTGGATTCTCCTGCTCAAATAAAATTGATAACTTTATGGGATTGCCAGTCAATAGTTTGATGCTTGCGATTACAACTTTCGTTGGACAAAACTTAGGCGCTAGACAATATGAACGTGTAAAGCAAGGTGTTAGAGCAGCACTTGTTATGTCTATCAGTATTGTCGTAACACTGGGCATCTTTGTATTCTTGTTCTCTGATTCTCTGATGCGTATTTTTACAAGTGATATGGATGTTATTGAAGATGGAACAATCATTTTAAGAATCATGTGTCCTTGTTATATCTTCTTATGTTTCCATCAAGTATATTCAGGAGCGCTGAGAGCTTCTGGAAGAAGTTCTGTACCTATGATTACTTCCATCATCGCATTTGTATTGATGAGACAAATCTTTCTGGCAGTTGCAATTCCTTTATATCATCATATTTCTATTATTGGTATCGGCTATAGCTTTACTTGGGCAATGGCAGCTCTTATGACGGGAATTTACTATTTCACATCGAACTGGCTAAAAAAATCAATGAATGAATAGAAAAATGAACATCTAAGTTACTGATTAAGGTGATTTAGATGTTTTTTTATACACATTCATCAATTCTATAGAAAACAGTTACATTTTTAATGAAAAAAAGATAGTGTTATCTTTCAGATAACTATGAAAATCAATGGACGAAAGCATAATATTTCATTAAAATAGTTCAAAACGGAGGGAATATTATGAAAAATGATCGAATCTTTAATTTCTCTGCAGGTCCAAGCATGCTTCCTGATGAAGTATTAGAAAGAGCTGGGAAAGAAATTCTGAACTATGAACATTCAGGAATGTCTGTTATGGAAATGAGTCATCGATCTAAAATGTTTCAACAGATCTTTGATCATACGAAATCACAATTCAAGAAATTGATGCATGTTCCAGATACACATGAAGTGTTATTTCTGCAAGGTGGTGCATCTACACAATTCTCCATGGTCCCTTTAAATCTGATTGGAAATACGGGAAAAGCAGATTATGCCTTGACTGGTAATTTCTCTACAATTGCGTATAAAGAAGCAAAGAAATATGGAGAAGCTAGATGTGCATATGATGGAAGCAGTCTTCAATTCTCGCATATTCCTTCTCAAGATGAATTACGTCTGCATTCTGATGCATCCTATTTCCATTACTGTGCGAATAATACAATTTATGGTACAGAATGGAATTATATTCCTGAAACAAATGGTGTTGTTCTTGTCAGTGACATGTCTTCAGATATCACAAGCCGTGTTGTGGATATTTCAAAGTATGGTCTGATTTATGCAGGCGCACAGAAAAACATGGCTCCTGCTGGTGTAACGGTAGTCATCATTCAAAAGGATCTCGTCATGAAGCCATTAGACTGTACGCCATTGATGCTGGATTATCAGACAATGATCCAGAAAGATTCTATGTATAATACACCTCCTTGCTGGTGTATTTATATGCTTGGCTTGACAATGGACTGGCTGGAAAAACAAGGTGGCGTAGAAGCAATGGAACAGATCAAGCATCAAAAAGCACAATATCTTTATGATGTATTAGATCATTCTAAGATGTATATTGCTCATGCGGATAAACAATCACGTTCTGATATGAATGTTACGTTTACAACAGGAAATGAGGAATTAGACAAAAAGTTTGTATTAGAAGCAAAAGATGCTGGTCTTGAAAATCTAAAAGGACATCGTTTAACAAATGGCATGCGTGCAAGTATCTATAATGCAATGCCAGTGGAAGGTGTGCAGAAACTGAGAGAATTTATGATACAGTTTGAAAAGGAGAATTTAACATGTACAAAGTAAAAACATTAAATAATATTTCCCCAAGCGCAAAAGAAGTTTTAAATGAAAATGAGTATGAAATGTCTGATACAGTTGCTGATCCAGATGCGTTGTTTGTAAGAGCGTCTGATCTGCATGATTATCCTTGGACAGATAACATCAAATGTATTGGAAGAGCTGGTATTGGCGTGAATACAATTCCATTAGAAGAATGTGCCAGCAAAGGAATTGTTGTATTTAATACACCTGGTGGAAATGCTAATGCAGTGAAAGAACAATTCTTATTTGGCATTACTGCAGCGAGCAGAAACCTGATTGGAGCAATCAACTGGGTCAACAGCTATCAAGGAGAACATGGACCAATTGAAGCATACATGGAAAAAATCAAGAAGCAGTTTGTTGGGCCGGAATTCTATGGAAAAACATTAGGTGTTGTTGGTACAGGCAATGTTGGTTCTTTAGTCGCAAATGTTGCTTTAGATCTAGGTATGAAAGTCTATGCGTATGATCCATATCTATCTGTAGATGCAGCGTGGAAAGTATCTAGAAGAGTATTTCGTGTTTCTTCTTTAAATGATTTATTCAAACATGTAGATTACTTGACATTGCATACGCCTTTAACAGATGAAACACGTGGCATGATTGGAAAAGAACAGATTGCTATGATGAAAGATGGAGTAAGAATCATTAACTATGCACGTGGTGGAGTTGTTGATGAAGATGCGATGATTGAAGCATTGAACAGTGGCAAGGTGGCAAGATTTGTTGCGGATTTCCCAACAGAAAAAATGTGCAAGGCACCAAATGCAGTATTGACACCGCATTTAGGTGGTACAACTTATGAAGCAGAAAGCAATTGTGCACGTATGGCCGCAGAAGAAATTGATGATTATTTGAAGAATGGCAATATCAAGAATTCTGTGAACCTTCCAAATGTAACGATGGAAAGAAGCGGGATGAATCGTATCTGTCTGATTCATAAGAATATTCCTGGCATGTTGACAAATATCATGCCTGTTTTCTCTAAAGATGGGATCAATATTGAAAATATGACAAATAAATCAAGAGGTGAATTTGCGTATTCTGTATTTGATGTAAATAGTGAAGTGAATGAAAAGGCAGTCGAAGAATTAAAGAATTTAGATGGCATGATTCGTGTGAGAGTACTCTAAGTATACAAAAACATTGTTTTGTAAAAAAATGACGTTTTTTCATTTTTGTATATTTTATTTCTTTCTTATAAGAAATAAAATGCAGGTATATTAGTTGAGGAGAGAGTATATGGGTATTTTAGAAAATGCAAAACACAGCGCTGAAAGAGCAGCAGTATCTGCTATGGCTGATCGTTTATTAAAGAAATTAAATGATGCAAATGATTATAGTGAAAGAACAGAAATTTATCTTGAAATCGTTGACCTTGCTGAAAAGTTCTATCCAGAAGCTAAGGATAAGATTGCTTCTGTCAGAGAATATGTATCTGATCCAAATCATAGATGGATGCGTATGATCAATCATATTATTGATGATGCTGATCCACACTATGCAAAGATGATGTTATTGAATCTTGGATATGAATCTTTCTTCAGAGGAACAAAGACAATTCGTGAAAATAGAAAGAAGTATAACTGTAATATTCCTTGGTTGATCTTATTTGATCCAACAATGGCATGTAATATGCACTGTGTTGGATGCTGGTCTGGAACATATGGAAGAAAATCTTCCTTAACATATGAACAGATGGATAAGATTGTTACAGAAGGCAAGGAATTAGGTGCACATCTATACATGCTGACTGGTGGTGAACCAATGGTAAGAAAACAGGATGTTTTGAAACTTTGTGAAAAACATAATGACTGTTTCTTTGTTGCTTATTCAAATTCCACATTGATTGATGAAGAATTATGTCAGAAAATCCAGAAACTTGGAAACCTTTCATTCATGCTTTCCATTGAAGGTACACCAGATACAAATGATATGAGACGTGGTGCAGGTCATTACAATGCTGTTATGAACGCTATGAATCTATTAAAGAAGTACGGAATTGTATTTGGTACATCTATCTGTTATACAAAGGCAAATGTGGAAGCAGTTACTTCTGATGAATTCTTCCATATGTTAAGTGAAAAGGGTGCACATTATGGCTTCTACTTCCACTTTATGCCAGTTGGAAACAATGCTGTACCTGAATTAATGCCAACAGTAGAACAGAGAAAATACATGATCAAACGTATTCGTGAAATCCGTACAGAGGACAATGATATTGAATTCTTCCCAATGGATTTCCAGAATGATGGTGAATTTGTAGGTGGCTGTATTGCGGGTGGTAGAAACTACTTCCATATCAATTCAAATGGTGATGCAGAACCATGCGTATTTATTCACTTCTCTAACTGCAATATTAAAGACCACTCTATTCTGGAAATGCTGCAATCTCCATTATTTATGGCATACCATGAAGGACAGCCATTTAATCGTAATCACTTGAGACCATGTCCAATGCTTGAAAATCCTGATCTGCTGGTAGAAATGGTTCACAAGACAGGCGCATACCAGACAAACGAAGAGTCTCCAGAAGAAGTTGAACATCTTTGTGGAAAGGCGAAGGATTATGCTGAAAAGTGGGCTCCAGTAGCAGATGAAATCTGGGCTTCTCAAACACATAAGCGTCCTTCCTATGAAAACTACACAAAGGAAAAGAGAGAACATCCAGAACTAGCCGCATTTGAACACGCAGATGGTTCTAATCACATTGATACAGATATCAATGCAAAAGAGCAGGCAAATCAATAATTTCTATGAAAAGTACACACAATATTTGTGTACTTTTTTTTGGAACTTTGAAAAATCTTGTGAATATTAATAGTAGAGGCACTAAGCCAAGGAGGATATTATGCAAGATTTAAATGAAGTTAGAATTACAGGAACGATTTTTAATGAACCAAAGTATGTCAAAACACAGACCAATGGTCTGCTAAGCCGCTTTACCGTTGCGGTACATCGGAAAGATCCATCAAAGTCGGTAGATTTTCTGAGTGTCATTGCCTGGGATGACGTTGCTGAATTTATTCAGGAGCATTTTGCGGATCAAAGTCGTATTTCTTTTGTGGGAACTGTTCAGTATCAGAAGTACAAAGCTGCAGATGGAACAGATAAGAGAATTTATCGTATCGTTGCACAGAATGTAGTGGATCCTAGTGAAATGGGTGAAGAGGCATGCTGAAATGGCTGTTATTGTCACTTTCTTTTACCTCATTGTTTACTTTTCCTTCATTGAGTAAAAAGGAATATACGTATGCATTTGATACTGCTGTAGAAGGAATGAAATATGGCTTGTATGAAGATGCGGAATGTGAAAAACCATTGCAGGATGAAAATGGTGATGTATGCATTACATTTGAAGAGAAGTCCGTTAATCTTTCACTGCCGCAGGGAAAAGTGTATGCAAAGCAGATTAAAACAGTACAGGGTTATTATCTTGATCCAACAGTATATGCAGTGGAGAAAAGGAATACATTTCCATGCTTTCCGATTCATGTAGTGTATACATCTGATGTTATAGATACAACATATGTATTAAAAGATGACAAGGATACTGTGCTTTTGGAGTGGAATGCTGAAGAAAGTGGCGAGATTGCATATGATTTTGAAATTCAACACACATATACGATACAAGAGAAGCAGCCTGCTTCTTATCAACATATGAAACCTGTCTCTTTTGAAATTCAAAGTGAACCTGCGAAAGAACCTATGATGATTGTATGTATGCATGAAGCATATGGCATATTGCATGTGCAGGCAAAAGATCAGGAAGAGAATGCAGTAGAAGAAGTTGCGTATGCATTGTATGAAGAAGCAACATGTGAAAATCAGGTAAAAGATATACATAAAAATCTATGTGAAGCTCTCATCAGACAAGATGAAGTATTTTCGTGGGAATTAAAAGAAGGTACATATTATTTAAAGCAGATTGATATTTCTGAGCAGTATTATCGTCAGAACCGTGTTGTAGAAATCAATGTAAAAGAAAATGAAACGATGAATCTAGTTGTACATGAAAAAAGAGTGATTGCTGACGTGATTTTAAGAAATAAGGAAACGGAAGCAGATATTGATGGTGCTGTGTATTGTGAACAGCTGCAGAAAGAAATATGCTCGAATACAAAAGTATATCTATCTAGAAATACATCTTATGATTTTAGAGATGAAATGCATCCAGATGGATTTTATCCATGTACATCATTCCAGTATCAAACGAGTGAGTTTGAAAAAGAAGAACAGATCATAGCATATTTTCAGCCGTTTACAGTATCGATCTCACTCGTCAATGAAGATACGTCCAAAATACTTTCGAGTGGCACATATGCAATTCTTAATGAGAATCAACAGGAAGTGATGCGTTTTTCGTTAGAAGGTGCGTCTTTTGTCAGCTTTTCTTTGCATGATGGAATTTGTTATACGTTGCGAGAAATTGCTTCCGAGAAAGGATATCTCTCATTGCAAGATAAACAAATATTGATTCCTTCTAGTGGAAGCAGTTCTTTGATTGAATTTACATATGCAAAAACACCATATACGAATTTAACTTTGCAGCTGTTAGATGGAAAACAGAAAGTAAACGGGAAATATACATTGTATACAGATGCAGCATGTCAAAGTATCTGTAAAGATATTTATGGAAATCGTGTTGAAAATGTTGAGCAGACAAGTATTCGGAATGGAACATATTATGCTTTGTTGAATGATGTAGATCCCCATTACTATTTGATGGATGAATGCAAAAAGATAGTATGTGATCAAGGAAATCAACTCTTTACAATGAACATGGAACATACAGGAATTCATGTTGAAGTGAAAGATTCTCATGGCAGGAAAGATGATGTTGTACTGGAATTGTTAGATGCTTCTAGAAATGTATTATCAACATTTCTATCACAGGAAGTTGAAACAATCTATCCATATCTAGAAAGAAATCATTCGTATGCAATTCGTATCAAACACATCGATGGTTTATATACATATGATAAGAAACCTGTCTCTTTTACAATACCATCATATAAAGAAGCAATGGATCTTGTATTGGAATGTGAAGCATATGTAAATTTAAAAATACTCTCAGACGGCTTGTTTGCTTTATATGAAGATCCATACTGTACATATCTTTCTAAAGATATCTATGGAAACTACACAAAGAAAGATACAAATAAAGAATGGTTTTTAAGAGAAGGAACATATTATTTAAAACAGCTGCAGGCACCTTACGGATTTTATGTTGATGAAATGGTTCAGAAAATAGTAGCAGGCAGTGAAGAATCTTTGATACAAAGAAGTGTGGAAATGCATCCTATTTCATTTGAAATTACATATGTGAATGAAAATGGTGAAAAGCTGAGCGGTGCAATCTATTCAGTTCTGAATCAGGATGGAAATGAAATCGGAATCATCAACGATAATCAGCATGTATTTACTTCCGATGTATTGTACCCAGGAATGACATTCCGTTTACATGAAGTAAGCAGTCCATCTGGATATGTTTCTCATGAGACGGATATTGTATATACAGTACCTGAGTCTTATCCTGAACAGATTCCATGTATTCAATTCCGCTACGCAAAAGTAACAGAAGCAAAAGCACCTGTCATCAAAGAAGTAAAGGAAATAATTCCGGAAGATTCGAGTACGTTTCCATATGCAGTTGTCATTGGTGGAATTGCTGGTGTATTTGCTTTTATCGGAATTGTGATTCGTCGAATCCAGAAAGCAAAACAAAAATAAGATTTGTGTTAGAATGGTACAGCGAGGTTTGAGTTATGAAAGATATGAATATTTATACAGTCAATGTGAGATGTCCTTCCTGTGGGAAACAAAGTCCATTTGAATTGCATACATTAATGGATCCCATCAAAGATCCACAGGCAACTAGAAAACTATTGTCTTCTGAGTACTTTACACATGTATGCCCACATTGTCATCAGGTGCAGCCACTTTCATATTCCTGTATGTACCATGATGGTACAAAGAAGCTGTTGGTGGCATATGGAGATAATGAAAAAGACTACAATGACATGAAGGCTTCATTGACTTCAAAAAAGAAAGATACAAAGCTGGATGAAGTATTAACAAACTGGCTGGAAAACTGTGATGTCAGACTTGTGAAAGATGTATTTTCTTTACAGGAAAAAGTATTGCTTTCACATTTGAATCTGGATGATAAGATCATTGAAATTGCACGTTTTCTAAAGATGCAGGAATTAAAAGCATCTTTTCCAGAGATGCTGGATCTGTATTTCAATACAGATGGTGATGATTATGTATTTTTAGTTGTAGAAGAAAATGGAATTCGTGAAAAAGTTCCATTTACAAAAGAAGAATATGAAAGCATCCAGAAAGAATATCAGAATAAAATCATTTCTGATCAGTCAATAGAAATTGATTTAGACTGGGCAAAATCAATCGTAGAGGGAAGATAAACTTCTCTCTTTTTTCATATGAAAAAACCCACCATATTGGCGGGTCAGCTGGATTCATTTTCTTTCTTTTCTGGCAGATAAAATAATGAATGAATGCGATTGACTTCATCAATGACGTTATTATAGCTTGCCTGACTGTAGTAATTTAACAATTGTCTGTATTTAGTATCATCATTATATTTAAAGTAATTGCCATTCCAGTCTCTACATCCCATCATCGTAACAACAGGTACTTTTGTATATAAAGTATTTAAATATTTCTGATACTCTGTCAATGGATTGTTTGCGACTTGTTGTAGAAGGACAGAAAGATAATTGACGGAAATTTCATCAATCCATCCTTCAGGAATATCATAGTTTGCCCATAACACAAATCTTGTGATGTAGCGTTTCTGTTGCTCTTCGTCTGTCAGTTCGGATAGTTTTTTACCCATAACTTCTTCATAGAATGTATCTTCAATATATGGCTGATGATCTCCATACATAAGAATGATCGTAGGCTCTTTGACTTGATTGAAGTAAGATACAAGATTACTGAATGCATCATCTGTTTCTTTGATCAAAGAAAGATATTGTTCTGTTTCAGGATATGTACCTTTCATGTTGGCAAGCTTTACCTGTGGATACCACAAACCTGTATCCTGATCATAGGAACTATGGTTCTGCATCGTTACATTAAACAAGAAGAATGGTTTTGTTGTATCACGGTTCTCATATAATTCTTCTACATGCTGGAAATCACTTTCATCGGATACAAATAATCTGAGTTTTTCAAAATCTGTGTAATCTCCATATCCTGTATAGGAAGAAAATCCCATATTCTGATATACATTGATACGATTCCAGTTTTCTTTATAGTATGGATGAAAAGCTGAAGCAGTATATCCTTCACTTTGCAAAGAAGAAACAAGGGAAGGTAATGGATTATTTACATATAATTGATATGCATTTGAACCAATTGGCAAGAACGCCATGGAATTACCTGTTAAAAATTCATATTCTGTATTACTTGTACCTGTACCAATTGTTGATACATAGCTGTATCCACTGATGCAGTTTTCACTGTCTTTGAGACTGTTAATGAATGGCATATAGTCAACCGTTGCATCAAAATCACCAATGACACTTAAATCAGAAAAACTTTCATTCATGATGGTGATGATATTTGGATTTGTCACTGTGGAAGCTGTTGAATCAACTTCTTTGTTTTTATTTTTTAATGCAGTTTCTAATATTGTTGGTGCATCCTCTTCAGTAGAAGACTTGATGTTTTTTTCTAAGGTTGATGGATCATAATCTTCTGGTTGAGATAAATGAATGTATTTTGTATTGACTAGAAATTCAGCAATGGCACCTTTTGCTTCATATCCTCTTGTCTGATTGAAGAAATCAGGCGTTGCCTGGAATGTTTCTGCGACAATATCTGTGAAATAGAAGATGGAGAAGACAAGGGAGAAAAGAATTGCACAAACGCTTCTTACGATACGATATGTTTTTGTTTTCGTATTTTTGATACAGACAGAAGTTGCCTTGATCAGAAAGACAACGATTGTGAATGAAACAATGACTTCTTTCGTGATATTGAATGAAAATGCATCCGATACATTTGCGGCAGTTGTAATCGCACTTAAATCCCAAGGCAATAGTGGAGACCCTTTATAGAGTTTGACATAGTAATTTGCGATACCAAACACTTCCAGCAGGATAGAAATTGAAATAATAGAACATTTTGTACTTCCACTTGCGGCATAGATCAACAGATACAATAGAAATGCGATGAAATAGTTCATACATACGTTTCCAAACATATCAATATCCCATAACATGTTTCCATTTAACATTTCTACCGCAATGATCATGAGAAGTGGTGCGAATAAGAAAATGGCTGTTGTGGTGTATTTATTTTTCTTTTCCTTTAAGAAAGGAAAGAAAAGAATTCCCGCTAGTAATAATATTTCTGTACCTATCCACACATATGGATATTCTACATTGAGTAAGAATATTGATTTATGCATGAATGCGTAGATTAACAGGATACATGTAATCATAATAGAAGTGATTTGAGAAAAATATTTTTTAATTAACATATGGGAAATATTATATATCTTAATTTTGTGGATTTCTTGATTTTCGTACTGTTAAATAAAATGATTTTGGACTTTTTTGTGAAAATGTATATGTTTCCTGACTGTTTGTATAGTTTGCATATTGGCGAAATGTGTATTCGAGTAATGCGAAATCCTCAGAAATATCTTTTGTTGTCTTAAAAAGATATGCGATATTTCCATTTTTGATTTCGTAGGAATCAAACGTGATTGTCTGCTGGATTTCTTCTGCGAGTGTTTTTGCGATTTCTTTTCCTTTTTGGCTTGTGTCTTCGTGAAAGGAACTTTCCATTTCTTCTTTGAGCGCAGCTTCATAGATCTTGTTTTTCTTTCGTAGCAGAAGGATGACTTTGATATCTAAAATGAACTGAAATAAAAATAGGTTGATGTGTAAAACATTGAAAAACACTGGATTTTGAAAAGAATAAAAGAAGGATAGCAGTACACAACAAAAAGAAAGAAAACATCCACAACATAAGCAGATATCACTTTTACTTGAAAATATCGCAAGCAAAGAGGAAAGAATCATAAATACCGAAGCAAGGATCGTTTCGTCTGTGTAGTGTAGTGTTGTACTTTGATAAACAAGCAAACTGCACCCAATACCACATAGTATTATCATCCACACTAGAAAAACAATTGTAAGAAAAGAAGTCTGTTTTACACATACAGAATCAATCAATATGACATCTGTTTCTCCTGCTAAAGCAATGGCACTTTTTGTGAATGTCTGATTAGTGATAACACCACAACAATCACAATTATAGAAAGCTGCACCGCTAAAAGCCTGTTGAACAGCATCATTTCCAACAGGAGATTCATAGTATTTACACTGAAATCCATAACGTTTCTGCTTCTTGCTTGCTAAGATATCAATACCTTGATCATTACTTGCCTTTGTTACATGTACATGATGGAATCCGTGTTTCTTTAGCCACTCTGCACAGTATTGTTCGTACTCATAACCATTCATATCGCAAGTATTATACAATGATTCGTAGTGCTTTCAAAAAGAAGAAAATAGCTCTAAAAGACTTCATTTCTTTCAGAGCTGTTTTTCACTTGAATTTGACGAGTTCTAATTTGTTTTCTCTAGATGAATCATATAGAGTAAATGTAGTATCGTTCATGAATTTCTTTTTGCTTACCACAATGCTATCTTAGAAATTTCCTGATGTAAAATGAATGACACCATCATCTAATATTTCATAGCTTCCTTCTCCATTTTCATTTGTACCTGGATCATAATATTGATATGTATCATCCATCAGTTTCAGCTGAAATGGTCCTTTTTCACTTTGCAGTTCTTTTTCAGTATAGCTTCCATTGATGGGTGTATTCATAACATAAGAATTGCATCTTCCAAGTAAAAAACCAACAAACAATGCGAGTACGAAACAGGTGGCAATAATCATTTTCCTTTTCATATTTTCTCTCAACTTTCTCTTAAGAATCATTTACAGGGATACAATTGTAGTACTGCAATACTGAAAAGCAATTTTAAGAAAACTTTAATGAAGATTTTTCTATTCATAATATAACATGTTAATAAGAATCATGGTATGAATATTTAGTTTTTCATGGAGGGAGCACGCACCCACTTGAAATGATAAGAAGAATGGTAGAAAATTTACGTATGAAAAAAACAGTGTTGATTGGACTGAATGTCGTAGCTTGTTTACTCTTTGGATGTAGCAGTAAGCAAGAAATTTCAAAAGAAAATACATCGTTAACAAATGCAAATACATGGCATGTATTACCAGATATAGATGCTTCTAGAATCAAAGAACTGACACCGTTTTCTTATGATGAATTACATCAGAATGGGAGTAATGCATTATTGATTTCAAATCAGACGGGATATTTAAATACATCGATGCATACAGGATATACAGACAATGCAGTTGTCATGGAAAAAGATGGTGTACAAAGTATTTATGACTATGATGGAAATTTAATCTATACAGTGAATGAAAATGTATCCAATACATATCATGAAGATGGAATAATGGCTGGATATGCAAGAACATCTAGTGAAAATAACTATTTTTCTACAGTGTATGGAATGCGTATTCCTAAGAAAAAAGCTGTTGTATTCCATGGTGATTTTGCTTCTATTTCTGAAATGAATGAAAATGATTTTATTGCATATCCATATGATGGAAATCAGCAGTTTGGTGATATCGCAATTAAAAATAAAGAATTAGGCATTGTATCACATATTAAAAATAAGAATGGTGAAGATACAGATGGATACAAATTTGAAAAGTATGACAGAAAGATTCATTCTGATCTGTTTTTAGCAAATATCGTCAACAGTGCAAATGTGATAGAACAGAAAGTCATTATGAATCGACAAGGAAAAGTGTTATGTAAAGTTGACTATGAAGTACTCCATAGAGAAAGTGGTATCTTTGTCAATGGATATTTAGCTGTATATCAAAAGGATGCTTCTGATAAAATTGGCTTATTTGATGCAAACCATGGGAAACTGATTACTGAATTGAAATATCAAGACGTTGGATATTTTAGTGATGGATATTGTCCTGTGATGAATGCAGATGGTAAATGGGCTTATATTAATGAAAAAGGGGAAGAAGTGACTGATTTTATGTTTGATGATGCTTCGAACCTGTATGAAGGTAAAGCATTTATCATCAAAGATCAAAAAGCAGGCATCTTGAATTTAAAAGATGCTGCTTCTAAAAAGAAACTAGATGTATCGATCTTTCAGGAAACTGTCAGTGATGCACCTGTAGCTAGAAAAGAAACAAGTGATACACAAGAAAGCAAAGATATGATTGGTACTGTCACAATCAATATTGATTCTTTAAACATACGAACAGATGCAGGTACTTCTCAACCAGCAAATGGTACCGCAACAAAAAACGAAACGTATGAAGTATTTGAGAAGAAAGATGCAGATGGATATACATGGTACCGCATTGGTGAAAAGCAATGGATTGCGGGAAATAGTGAATGGGTGACATATAAGGAGTGAAACATGATTTTAGTTTTGATGATGATAACTGGTGTTATTGTGGGATTTCTTTTTACAACATTTTATTTTGAATATAACAACAGTGAAGTAAAGACAGCAGCATTGTATGGAAAGATTTTCCTTGTCGTTGTTGCGGGTGGTGCAGCAGCTGTGTATTGTTTTACAAGAAGTTTATCGTATATGGTTTCTTTCGGTATTGGTATTGGTGCAGGCGTTTCTCCATTTCTAACTTCTAAAAAAGAAGAAACAGAGCAGGAAGAAACAAAAGAGTAACATTCTTAGAGGCATAGTATGACAAAAGTAAGTGTGATTGTTCCTGTATATAATGCAGAAAAAGCAATTGAAAGATGTATTCGCAGTATCCTGGATCAGGAATATCAGGATATTGAATGTATTGCGGTTGATGATGGTTCAAAAGATGCATCTGGTGAAATTCTGGATCGTCTAGCTGAAAGTGACAGTCGATTAAAGGTCATTCATAAAGAAAATGGTGGTGTATCAAAAGCTAGAAATACAGCATTGGATGTTGTGAGTGGTGAATATGTACAGTTTTTAGATGCTGATGACTGGATTCCTACGGATTCTACAAAGCTTCTGCTGCGTGCAATGGAAGAAAATGAAGCGGATCTTGCAATTGGCTATTTTTATCGTGTTGTTGGTGAAAATGTTGCCATCCAGGGAAGTATTGATACAACAAAAGCTTTAACTTTACAGGAATATGCACAGTTTATGATGATGTCTCCTGCAGATTTTTATTATGGGGTTTTATGGAACAAGCTGTATCGTGCAGATATTTTAAAGAAATTTCACTTAAGAATGCAGGAAAACTGCAAATTCGCAGAAGATTTTATTTTTAATCTTGAATATTATCTGCATACACGTAAGATCATTCCTTTAAAAGCACCTGTGTATTATTATGTGAAAACAGAAGGTTCTCTTGTATCTCAGGCAATGTCGATATCAAAGATCTATCAGATGAAAACGACTGTTTTTGCATACTACAACCAGTTCTATAAGAATATCCTTGATGAGAAACAGTACCGGAAAGATCGTTTATTGATTGCGGCATTCTTGATTGATGGTGCAAAAGATGGTTCTGCAATTGGTGTTTTGCCAGGTGTGAAAAAACTTGGTCAGGAAAGAATCCAGGCAAAATATACAAGTGAAAAAGATTCCATGCTTGCATTTGCATATTATGTAAATAAAGCGTTTGAACAGAAATTGAATACAATTGCGATTCAAAATGAGATGAATCTGAATGATATAAAAGTTTTAGCTGCTTTGGTAAATGCAGGTCATGATAATACAATTGATGACATCTCTGACTATACGGGCATTTCTTCATTAAATGTTTCTATTATTATTACAAAGCTCAATATGAAGGGCATTGTGACAATGGAAGCTAGAGAAGGAAGAGCGCATGTTTCTCTTGCAGATACTGCCCATCCAATCTATGAACAGATTAGAGAAGCATTAAATGATCTGGAAGATATTATTTTTGCAGATATTTCAGAAGAAGATAATCAGAAATTCAATGCATTGATATTAAAGATGATTCAAAATATGAGAAAGATTGTATGAAATCATTGTCTATACAAGAGGAAGCACGTTTATTTCAAGGAAAAGATAAATGGCATACCAATCATATTCCAAATACTGATTTTAAAGAAATCACAATGCATGATGGACCAAATGGATTACGCATTGAGTTCAATGATGCGTTAGGCTTTCCTCTTTCGAAACCAGCGATTGCATATCCAACTGCAGCTTTAATGGGCTGTAGTTTTGATCGTACATTACTGGAAGAATATGGAGAAATCTTAGCAGAAGAATGTATATCGACAGGTACAGATATTCTTCTAGGGCCAGGTGTCAATCATAAACGTTCTCCTTCAGGAGGCAGAAATTTTGAGTATTTTTCAGAAGATCCACTGCTTTCTGGAGAACTTGCAGGCGCATATATCAATGGTGTACAGAAGCATGGTATTGGATGTTCTTTAAAGCATTTTGCATCAAACAATAGAGAATATGGAAGAATGATCAATGACAGTGTGATGGATGAAAGAACACTGCATGAAATCTATTTAAAACAGTTCAAGATTGCGATTGAAGCTTCCCATCCATATACAATCATGAATGCCTATAACAAATTGAATGGTATCCATTGTACAGAACATCAATCATTAATGGATGAAGCAAGACAATGGGGTTTTGATGGTGTATTTGTTTCTGACTGGGGTGCAGTGTATGATCCTGTTGCTTCATTGAAAGCTGGTTTGAATCTAGAAATGCCAGGCGGCAATATTGGTGCAGACCACTTGATCATGAATGCAATTGCAAAAGGAATATTGAAAGAATCAACATTGCATCGTTCTAGTGAATATATAAGACTGCTTGCTTTGCGATGTGGCAACTACACAAAACAGCCATTTGACCGCAATCAACATCTTGCATTCGCCAAAAAAGCTGCTGAAGAATCGATTGTATTATTAAAAAATGAAGAACATATTCTGCCACTTCAAAAAGAAGAACGTATTTTAGTTGTTGGTGGATTTGCAAAATATCCAAGAGCTTTAGGAAATGGCAGTTCTTCTGTTAATTCAGATATTATTGATAATCTGTATTCTTCATTGAAAAAGTATTCTTCCAATATTTCTTATGTGGATGGATATTCTATCAAAAAGGATGAAATTGATGAGAGAAAAGAATCTCTTGCATTAGAAAAAGCAAAAGAAAATGATAAAGTGATATTTGTGATGGGGTTGATGGAAGGAAAAGAATCAGAAGGGTATGACCGAAAGAATTTATGTCTTCCTGAAAATCAGATTGCTTTATTAAACAAGATGGTTTCTATTAATCAGGAGATTGTTGTGGTATTACAGAGTGGTTCCGTTGTGCTGCTTCCATTTGAAAAGAATGTTAAAGGAATTGTTTTAACATATCTTGCCGGAGCAAGAAGTGGAAGTGCTACGGCTTCCATCTTATATGGAAAAACATGTCCAAGTGGAAAACTGGCTGAAACGTGGCCGAAAAGAGAAGAAGATGTACCATCGTATCAGTGGTTTAATAATGATCTTTATGAATCACAATATAGAGAATGTATTTTTACAGGATATCGCTACTATGATTCCTTTCATGTGAAACCACAATATCCTTTTGGTTATGGGTTGAGCTATACATCTTTTCAATATCGTTCAATGTTCATTGAAAAAGAAAAAGATCATTTATGTATCCATGTAACAATAAAAAATACAGGTGAAGTAGAAGGAAAAGAAATCATTCAAATCTATGCATCTCTTCCATCCAGCCAGATTGTACGCTGTGATCATGAACTCATTGATTTTATAAAAGTATCACTGCAGCCAGATGAAGAAAAAGAAATCATCCTGCATACGCCTTTAAAGAATCTTGAATATTATGATGTGAAGCAAAAGAAATATGTATTAGAAGATGGTTTGTATGTGATTTCGTGTGGTAGATGTATTGATCATTTATCATTGAAGCAGGAAGTTTATCTTGCTGGAACAATGCAGCCATATTCTACAATGCTGAAGGAGATGTTTTATCTCAAAGATGGCATTTTACATGTAGATGATGCATCATATAAAACAATCTTAAATCATGCTTTGCCCAAAGCACATCAGGCATACCCTTTTACTCCAGATACGACCATTGCTGAATTGCAGCAGAAGAAGCTTGGAAAAGTTATCTATGGTATCGCAAAAAAAGCTGCAGATCGTGGATTTGTGGAAGGTATGGATGCTTCGATGCTGGATGAAACATGTTTGAGACAGATGCTATGGTTATCTGGAATGAACTGGAATACAGTTGCATTTGCAATTTCTTATATGAATTCACATCATTTTGATGTTTTAAAGAAATTATTCAATAGCATAGAAAAGAAATAATACTAGGAGAATGCTCATGGATAAGATTTATATTTGTGGACACAGACATCCTGATACAGATTCTATTGTATCTTCTATTGCGTATGCATATTTGAAACGGAAGCTTGGTTACAATGCAATTGCCTGTCGATTATCAGAGTGTAATAGTGAAACAAATTATTTATTAAATCGTTTTGGTTTTGATGCACCTGTATTACTTGAAGATGCGCGTGTAAAACTGAGTGATCTTTCCTTGAAGCATCCAATTTGTGTCAATCCAGCAGCGACAATCTTTGAAACACTTCAATTAATGAAAGCACATGAACAGCCATTTGTATGCGTTGTAGATGCAAATCATCATGTCGCAGGTATTATTACAAGAAATGATCTGGCAGATGTTGGATTAGGGGATACTGCTTTTGGAATTGATTTGTTGAAAAAGGTAAATTTAGAAAATCTTTCTAAAACAATTGATGGAAAGATTATTTATGAAGATGAAAAGATGCATCTGAATGGAAAAGTCAGTATTGTTGCTTTTTCAAAGCATGAAATATCCAATTATGAAGTGAGTGATCGCATTGTTATTATTGGAGATGATGCACAATCACAAAAGGCACTGATTGAAAAAGGTGCGGGAATGTTGATTGTTGTATGGGCAGATGCAATTGAAGATAGTGTGATAGATACTGCGAAAAAATATCATTGTCCAATTATTTTGAGTGGAATTGGTGCGATGAATACTTCTCGTTATTTATTCTTTGCACCTGAAATTTCTTATGTCATGAAGAAAAATGTAATGTGCTTTTCAGAAGAGGAATTCTTAGAAGATGTTGCAAAACGAATGAGTCGTAAAAGATATCGTGCATATCCTGTTGTAAATGCTTCAAAAGAACTTGTTACCTGTATTTTAAAAGACCATGCGATGATATATCAGAATAAATCTTTGATTTTAGTGGATCATAACGAATTTTCTCAATCCGTACCTGCAATAGAAAAAGCAGAAGTACTAGAAGTTGTTGATCATCATCGTATCTATGATTTCTATTCAAAAAAACCAATTATGTTTCGTAATGAAATCGTTGGCAGTACTGCAACGATCATCACAGGTCTATATATCGAAAATCAAGTGGATATCCCCCAAAACATCGCTGGTTTATTGTTAGGTGCAATGATTTCAGATACATTGAATTTTCAATCTCCTACAACAACAGGAAAAGATTTTCGAATGGCAGAATACTTAGAAAAAGTATCTGGCTTGAATGTTGATGAACTTGCATATTCCATTCTGTTTATGAATGCAAATCATGAAGCAAGATCTGTTTCAGAATATCTGAAAGATGATGTGAAATCATTTGATCTGGAAGGATATCAGGTTATCATTGCACAGGTTGTTATTCCATCTTGTGCATGGATGGAAAGCATCCATGAATCTATTGAAGATGAATTGAAGAAATATGTTATGGATAAAAGCTGTGATCTTGTTTGTCTTGTATTTACAAGTGTTGCGGATCATGGTTCCTATTTCTATTTTGAAGGGAAAATAGCAAACTGGTTTAAAAAAGATTTTCCATCTTATGTATTTATGGAAAAACTGATTTCTAGAAAAAAACAAATCGTACCATTGATAACAGAAATCATTCAAAGAAATGTATAACATAAAAAGGAGCAGTGCTCCTTTTTGTATGTCAGTCTCCAAATGAGATACCTAATGATTTTGCTTCTTTAATGATGTTTGCGTTCGGATCAACTGTTTTTAGTTTTCCAGCAACTTCTTTCAAAGGAACTGCGACCATTTCTCTATCCTTGTATCCAACCATGACACCATATTTCTTCTTTAATACATACATACCAGCGACTGCACCTACTCTGGATGCAAATACACGGTCATATGGATCAGGAGCACCACCACGCTGTACGTGACCTGGGACTGTGACTCTTACTTCTCTGCCTGTTTTTGTTTTGATGAGTTCTGCGAGTTCATAAGAAGGAGAAGGGAATGGGAAATTCATGAGTTTTTTCTTGTATTCTTTTTTGCTTAATGCAGCATCTTCTTTAGAAATTGCACCTTCTGCCATCGCAATGATTGTAAAACGTTTTCCTTGTTTATCTCTTTCTTCAATGACTTCAATGACTTTATTGATATCATATGGAATTTCAGGCAACAGAATAATATCTGCTCCTCCCGCAATACCAGCATTGAGTGGAAGCCATCCAACTTTATGACCCATGATTTCAACAATAAATACACGTCCATGAGAGTTAGCTGTTGTATGAATTTCGTCAATACATCTTGTTGCGATATCTACTGCAGACTGGAAACCAAATGTCATATCTGTTCCCCATGTATCATTATCAATTGTCTTAGGTAATGTGATGACATTTAAACCTTCTTCACTTAATAGATTCGCTGTTTTTGTAGAACCATTTCCACCAAGCATAACTAAGCAGTTTAACTGCAGCTTATGATATGTTTCTTTCATTGCGGCAACTTTATCAAGACCATTGGCATCTGGTTCGTGAATCTGTTTGAATGGAACTCTAGATGTTCCAAGAATCGTACCCCCAACTGTTAAAATATTAGAGAAATCATCATCGTTGAGAAGTCTGAATTTTCCATACATTAACCCTTTGTAACCATCTTCAAAACCATAGAATTCAACAGGTTCTTTTGCATTATTTGTAACAGCTTTATAGACACCGCGCATCGTTGCATTTAATGCCTGACAATCTCCACCACTTGTAAGCATTCCTACTCTAAGCATAATTGTGTGCTCCTTTTCTAACATTCATATAATTATTTTATTACTTACTAATCTTGCAAACAAGACAAGGAAAAGTAAAATTATGGTAAGATTAAAACATTAAGGAGACAGGATGATATGTTGAAAGGTGCGATTTTCGATCACGATGGTTTGATGTTTGATACAGAAAAAGTATGGCAGGCAAACTGGAAAAAAGAAGCAGATAAACTAGGAATTGAATTGCCAGAAGAATTTAAAAAGGAAATTTGTGGCTCCAGTGGACAACACATGCTGGATATTATTCAGAAATATTATCATGTAGAAGATGGTTCTGATATTAGAGCGCGTGTTAGACAAGGTGTTGCGGATGATGAGAAGAAACATCTAGATATGAAAGAAGGTCTTTTGGATATTTTAGATATGTTTCAAAAGCATGGTGTGAAGATGGCAGTTGCTTCTTCCAGCGGAAAAGAAATGATTGAAACGAATCTAAAGAATGCACACGTTGAACAGTATTTTGATGCGGTTGTGAGCGGACAGGAAGTTGAACATGGTAAACCTGCACCAGATATTTTTTTGCTTGCTGCAGAGCGTATTGGTGTTCCAATTGAAGATTGTTATGTATTTGAAGATGCATTCAATGGTGTAAATGCGGGTGTTTCTTCTGGTGCTAGAACAATCATGGTTCCGGATCTTGTTCAGCCAACAGATGAGATTAGAGAAATGGTAGCTGCAGTTTGTACAACTTTAAAAGAAGCTAGTATCAAAATTGAAAATGATGAAATCTGAGATCACTGTGAAGTGATCTTTTTGATACAAAAAAATAAAGTTGTTTCTGGTGTTGTATGCTCTAAAAGACTTCTTAATCAAGCGGTTGGGAAGTCTCTTAGAACACACAACCTAAAACCGAAGAAAGGAGCGCAAGTTATGAGAAAAAATGAGAAAATCACAGCTCTGTACGAACGACTGAGCCGTGATGACTTTGGCAAAGATGATGACCAACAGCGTGAGAGCAATTCCATATCCAATCAAAAGGCAATGTTGGAGGAGTTCGCCGCACGGCAGGGCTTTACAAACATTGTCCATTTCACGGACGATGGCATTAGTGGTACTTGCTTTGACCGTCCCGGATTTTTAGCAATGATGAAAGAAGTGGAAGCCGGGAATGTGGAGTATTTGTGCATCAAGGACATGAGCCGCATGGGTCGTGACTATCTGAAAGTCGGTCAGATTATGGAAATCCTGCGTCAGCGTGGCGTTCGCCTTATCGCCATCAATGACGGCGTGGACAGTGCCAGAGGGGACGATGATTTTACCCCTTTCCGCAACATTATGAACGAATACTACGCCAGAGACACCAGCCGTAAAATCCGTTCCACTTTCCAGTCCAAAGGCAAGTCCGGCAAGCACCTCACAGGCACGGTCATTTACGGCTATCTTTGGAACGAAGCCAGAGACCAATGGTTGGTTGACCCCGAAGCCGCCGAGGTGGTCAAGCGCATCTTTGCCATGACGATTGACGGCTACGGTCCGTATCAGATCGCCAGCAAGCTGAAAGAAGAAAAAGTCCTCATTCCGTCCGCTTACCTTGCCCGGCACGGCGAGGGCGTGAACAAAAATAAGACCTTCAAAGATGTGTACGGCTGGGGTTCTTCCACCATCTGCAACATTCTTGAAAAGCGTGAATATCTGGGACACACCATCAACTTCAAGACCCGAAAGCACTTCAAGGACAAGAAAAGCCATTATGTCCCGGAGGACGAATGGACAATTTTCGAGAATACCCATGAAGCTATCATTGACCAGCAGACCTTTGACCTTGTGCAGAAAATCCGTGGGAATGTCAGACGCTACCCGGACGGCTGGGGCGAAGCAGCTCCCCTCACAGGCTTGCTTTATTGTGCCGATTGCGGCGGCAAGATGTATGTCCACCGTACCAACAACGGCAAGCGTATTTCTCAATATACCTGTTCCCAATACAGCAAAGTCCCAGTTGGAAAGCTCTGCACGACACAGCACCGTATCAATGAAGATGTGGTACTGTCCCTTGTTTCCGAAATGCTCAAAGCTATTGCCGAGTATGCGAAGCATGACAGAGCCGAGTTTGTCCGAGTGGTGCAGGAAGCGCAGTCCAGCCAGCAGACGGCAGAGGTCAAGAAACAGCGGATACGCCTTGCCACCGCAAAGCAGAGAGTTTCCGAGCTGGAAGTCCTGCTCTGCAAAATCTATGAGGACAACATTTTAGGAAAGCTGTCTGACAGCAGATATGCCACTCTGGACGCTCAATATGAAAAGGAGCAGACCGAGCTTACCGCTGAAATCTCTGTTCTGGAAAAGGCTATCAAGAGCTACGAGAAGCACGAAAAGGACGCTGACCGTTTTATCGCTCTGATTGACAAGTATGAGAACTTCGACAAGCTGACGATTGCCATGCTCAATGAGTTTATTGAGAAAATCCTTGTGCATGAGCGTGACCGCAAGGGCAGTATTCAGACCACACAGGAGGTCGAGATTTACTTCAATTTCGTGGGTCGTTTCGTTCCCCCTGCGTTTGGCGAAGCGGAGCTTACCCCGGAGGAATTAGAGGAAATCCGCAAGCGTGAGGAACGCAAGGACAGGCTCCACCAGAACTACTTGAAGCGGAAAGCCAGCGGAGCACAGAAGCGATACGAGGACAAAATCAAAAAGCGGAAAAAGGCAGAAATCGAAGCCAAGAAAGCCGCCATTCGTGCGGAGGACATTGCAAAGGGCGTGTTCGTCCCTGTCAGCAGTTTACCGCAGAGAGAGCCGATGAAAGGAGTACAAACAGCATGAATATCACTTACACACAGAACGGCGATTATCTTATCCCAAACATCATTATCCGCAAGACCAAGCCCCTCGGACACTACGGCAGACTTCGCAAGGCGTATCTGGAAATGCACCGTCCGATACTGTTCAATGAGCTGGTGCTATCCGACAAGCTCTTTGAGCATTGCGCCGAGATTGACGAAACAGCACGAAACCGCATGGAGCTGATCGTGCGGTCACTGGCAGAGCAAAACGGCGTGACCGAGCAACTGAAAGCCGAAAACCAAATGGAATGGGTGCGGCAGATGAACGCTTGCAAGGCACAGGCAGAGGAGATTGTGAAAGTGGAATTGATTTATGATTGAGCGAGGAAGTCCGGGCAGAAAACTGTTCGGACTTTTCTCATGTAGTCCAAAGTTGCGGTAGAATTGTTCACGAGTTTTATGGTACAATTTATGCGAATAAAGAAAACGGAAAATTAGAATCTAACAAGAGAATGTGGTTGTATGAAAAAATCCATATTAGTATTTTGGGCAATCGTGTGTCTGTTACCTATTCAAAGGAGGTTTAAGAATTTTAAATGAAACATATAAGAAATATATTGCTGTTGATTACGATTATTTTTGCTTTTGTTATGCAAGCTGAAGTATATCAAAATATGCTCTGGAACTTTAATGGTGCTTATTATTTATCGTCCAGATACACAACTACTAATGACGATATGGATTCATTTTTAGCCAATGCAGAAGATACAGCTGAGAAGCATGGTGTTCATATTTTTTCGACTTTTAATCAGAGAGTTTCTAATTATCAGACAAGACTTTATATTTATGGTGATGATACCGTTGTTCGGGATAGTCTTAAAAGCACAATGGATATTGAGGAAAAAACATATACGGCTTTGATAGGCGGAATCACCGTAATAGAATTTGAAGATTTTAGAGAAGCAAAAAACACAGGCAATGGACAGGAAATAATGGTCAGCTATATCGGTGACGATGATGACATTATTGCCACATATCAAGATTTGGCAAAAGAATATTCTATATCGCAGCCAGAGTTTTGGCAATCAACCGAAACTGATATGATGTTCATTGTTTGGGGCCTGGTTGCCATATTGATGATTGTACTTAATATGATTGAGGTGATACGCAGACAAAAGGAAGTAGTTGTACGAGCTTCTCTGGGCGAAAATGCTGCTGTGATTGCTCTAAAAGCTGTAGTGGCTGATATGATTTCATATGCTGCATTATTCGTCTTAGCAAAGTTGCTTGTTTCTCAATTTATATCGGGAGCGTATGAAGATCATCTCATTTTGGCAGTGTATTGTGCCGGAGCAGTTCTTTCCGTAATTCCTTATGCTGCTTTTGTCCGCTTTGATGTAAAAAAAGCCTTTGCCAATGCTTCAGATAAAAAAGGTATGTTTTATCTTCTGAACGGTCTTAAAGTATTTGCTACTGCTATGACGATTTTTACAATAACTACAAATCTCAGTAGCATTCAAGGTAATTTACTTACAAACACTACTCTTTTAGAAAATCATTATAATGATTACTATTTTGGAGTTATGCAGATTGAACCTCCTTTTGAAGAAAATGAGGAGGAATCCAAAGAGAGCGAATTTTGGAATGACCTTTACGAAAATGAATACAACACTATAAATCCGGTGGTCTGCATAGGCAGCCGGATAAGCGATACGGATAATTATATTTTTGTAAATCATAATGCCAGAGATATGCTGCAAGGGTTTTCTGATATGCTTACTGAAGATGATGAAAAAGAGGATATCGTGGTCTTCGTGCCAAAGGGAAAAAATGCGGAATCATACAAAGATATCGCAAAAGAGGAAATTGACTCTCTTACCCAAAATGCAGAAGAACTGCGTGTTGTTTATAAAGAATATTCTGGCAGAGAGCAATTTTATTATCTCAATTCGAACAGAGAAGAGGCTATTGACGGATTGTCAAGAGCAACAAATCCGATTGTTATTTATCAGGCAAATGAGGCTGTTGCTTTGAATGGAAGTTATATCGAAACAGGAACATATAATGGTGAGGTGATCTACGGATGCGATGAAAGCACAATTCGTAATGCTGCGAAAAAATATGCAGAACAGCTTGGTCCACACTATTTTATGCTGACGAATGTCGGGGAGGATTATACTTATAGTCATAGTTTCCTCGTGAAACTGATTGGCTTTATAAGCTCTCTTTGCGTATTAGTATTGCTGTTAGATATCGCTATCATCATATCTGAAGTGAAAATGGAATTTAGACTTAATGCGATGGAAATCTCCCTCAAAAAGGTTTTGGGCTATCGCTTTTATGAAAGGCACAAAAGATTTATTTCCGTTAATCTCTTAGAAAATATAGCCGTTGTGATATTGATTTGCATTGTTTCGCTTTTTATATCTAACGCAAGTGTCGGGATTGCTTTACTGGTTGGAGCATTGCTCACCATTATTGAAATGGCAATCATTTTCACAAATGTTATGTGGGTTGAAAAAACAAATATCTCAAAGTCCTTGAAAGGTGGATGTTTATGATTATAATTCGTGGCTTAAATAAAGCATTTGGAGAGAAAATAATTTTCTCCAACTTTAATTTGGAAATTCCGGATGGAAGTTTTGTAGTAATCAGCGGGGATAGCGGCAGTGGAAAAAGCACTTTGCTCAATATGATTGGTGGTATCGAAAAGCCGGATAGCGGCAGTATCATAATCGAAGGGCTGAATATTACCCGGCTTAAAAATAAAAACAGTTTTTTTGCGGATACAGTGGGGTTTCTTTTTCAGAATTTTGCACTGCTTGAAAATAAGACAGTTAAAGAAAATTTAAGTTTGATTAAAAAATCAAGCCGAACTAAAGTATCACTTAAAGAAGCTCTTAATCGTGTGGGGTTATCAAAGGAAGTTAACAAAAAAGTTTATCAGCTTTCCGGTGGTGAACAACAGAGAGTTGCTTTAGCTCGTCTTATGATGAAAAAATGTTCTGTTGTTTTGGCAGATGAACCTACTGGCTCACTTGACAAGAAAAATAGAGATATTGTTATGAGGTTATTGCACGAACTCAATGAAGAAGGTAAAACGGTTATCATTGTTACCCACGATCAGGGTATTATTGAAGATGAACCTTATGTTGTGAAAATCTGAGAGTACCTCTTAGAAATGTCTTGATCTACATTTTATGTAATTTGGGTCAGAAGAAAATCCCTTTAGGAACTAAAGGGCGCACTTCTATACTCTCCTATCGGGAGTATGTGCGTCCTGCGGAGCTTCATTCCCGGTCAGCAGAGAAAAACTGCTTGACCGAAAATGTTTCGTCACTTCGTTCCGTCAAGGGAGCTACACTCCCTTGCGACGCTTGTGCGTCTATCCCTTGTGGACTTGCCGTCCGCAAACAGCATGAAATGCTGTTCGCCGCCAGCAAGTTTGGAAAAATAAATACCGAAAATCAGACCGTTGACTGGTCGCAATGTGCGAAAAGTTGACGGTCTTTTTTTATCCCAAAAATCAAAAAAGGAGGTCAATCACAATGACAAAACCGAAAACCCTCGATCAGCTTCGAGCCGAAAAGGAACGAGCTGAGACGCAGCTTGCACAGGAGAAGCACAAGCTGGAGCGTCTGGAGAACAGAAAGAAGTATCTGGAGAAAGGCGAACGCACCAAGCGCACCCACCGCCTTTGCAATCTGGGCGGCACGATTGAGAGCCTTGCCCCGGAGGTCAAAGATCTCACACGCACCGAAATGACAGAGCTGATGGAACACATCTTTTCTCTGTCCGAAGTCCAGCGAGCCGTCCGGCACATGGCGATTACTCACACCAACCAAGCGAACAGAGAAAAGGAGCTGAAAGCCGATGGCACTATTTCATCTGAGCGTCACGCAGACTAAGCGAAGCGCAGGACAGTCCGCTATTGCTTCTGCCGCCTACCGTGCCGGGGAGCGATTGTATAGCGAGTATTACGGCGAATACAGCGACTACACCCGCAAGGGCGGCGTGATCTGCTCTGACATTCTCCTGCCGTCCCATGCACCGCCCGAATACGCAGACCGCCAGACCCTATGGAACGCCGTGGAAAAAGCCGAGCGTGGAAAGAACGCCCAGCTTGCATACAGCTTTGACATTGCCTTGCAGAATGAATTTTCCCTTGAGGAAAACATCGCTCTTGCAAGGCAATTTTTATTGGAGAACTTTGTGAGCCGGGGCATGGTGGTTGACTTCGCCGTACACCAGCCAGACCGGGAGGACGGCGGCATACCCAATCCACATTTTCATGTGCTTTGCCCTATCCGCCCCATCGAGCAGAACGGCAAATGGGGGCTAAAGCAACGCCGGGTGTATGAGCTGGACGAGGACGGCAACCGTATCCGGGACCAGAACGGCGAGTTTGTTTTCAACGCCGTTCCCACTACCGACTGGGGCAGTCCCGAAACGCTGGAATACTGGCGGCAGACATGGGCAGAGTTATGCAACGCCAAGTTTGCGGAAAAGGGGCTTGACGTTCGTATCGACCACCGAAGCTATGAGCGTCAGGGCGTAGAGCTTCTTCCCACCGTCCATGAGGGCGCAACCGTCCGGGCAATGGAGAAGAAAGGTATACGCACCGAGAAAGGCGAGTTCAATCGCTGGATCAGAGCGACCAATGCCGTTATCCGGGACATTAAGAAGAAAATCGCTCTCCTGTTTGATTGGATTGCCGAAGCAAAAGCGGAGCTTGCCAAGCCGCAGGCACCCGACCTTGTTTCTCTGCTGAACGCCTATTACACCCAGCGCAGAGCCGGGGCTTATTCGCAGAAAGGCAAGGTCAGCAACCTAAAGGAGATGAACGAAACTTTCAATTATCTCCGGGCAAACGGCATTTACTCCCTTGAAGATTTGGAACACCGTGTCAGCGAACACAGTGCTGCCACAGAGAGCTTGAAGAAAACGCTGGACGAACAGACCGCCCGAATGAAAGCAATTAAGCAGCTCTATGACAGCTCCGCTGCTTTCCAGAGCTTGAAGCCTGTCTATGACGGCTTGCAGAAAATCAAGTTTGAGAAGCCCAGAGCCAAGTACAAGGCAGAGCATGAAGCGAAACTGAAACAGTTCTACGCCGCCAGACGAAAGCTGACCGGAGAGTTCCCGGACGGCAAGGTGGATATGAAAAAGCTGACCGAAGAGTATGACGAGTTGGAACAGGCGCATGAAACCACCTACGGCGAGTTCAAGACCGTAAGAGACGATTTACACCGTCTTTGGAAGGTCAAGTCATGCGTAGATACTGCCACCCGATTTAACGAGCGCGCAGAGGAACAAAAGCTCCAAAATCGACCCCAAACACGACACAAAAAGGAGAAACTATCCCGATGAATTATACCCAAGCGCAGATTGACCGGGCAAACGCCGTCAGTCTGGAAGATTTTCTCCGCACACAGGGAGAGACGCTAATCAAAAGCGGACGAGAATACCGCTGGAAAGAACATGACAGCTTGACCGTCCGTGGAAACAAGTGGTTTCGACACAGCCAGAGCAAGGGCGGCTATCCCATTGATTTTGTCATGGAGTTTTACGGCAAGTCCTTTCCCGAAGCCGTCCAGCTTCTGACCGGCGAAAGCGGCGAGGGGCAGACCGAAGCCGCCACAGCACCGCCCACAGCGTTTCACTTGCCCTTGCACAACAGAACAGCCGACAGAGCAATCCAATATCTCACAGAAAGCCGAGGTCTCAACAAAACGCTTGTTGAGGCTTTTCTTCTTTCCGGGGATATTTACGAGGACGCAAAGCGGCACAATGTTGTGTTTGTCGGCAGAGACCGAAGCGGTACGCCGAGATACGCCCATGTGAGAGGAACAGCAGACCCATTCAGACAGGACATTGTCGGGTCTGACAAGTCCTATCCGTTCCGATACGAGGGAAACGGCAACCAGCTTTTTGCCTTTGAATCACCGATTGACCTGTTATCGTTCATCTGCCTTTATCCGCAGGACTGGCAGACAAGGAGCTATCTTGCCCTGGGCGGCGTTTCGGGCAAAGCCCTTGACCGTTTTCTTTCTGAACGCAAGGACACCCGAAAAGTGTTCCTCTGCCTTGACAGCGACACCGCAGGAAGCGAAGCCTGTACCCGACTGGCACAGTCCATTCCCGGCGAGATCGCCGTCATTCGCCTTGTCCCGGCAAGGAAAGACTGGAACGATGTTCTCCGTCAGCAAGGGGACATTCCCAGCCGCAAATTCATAGCCGAAACAATCACGCTGCGAGAGCTGCCCACCGCACAGCCTGTTCCCATGCTGTAGAACGCCAAATTAAATACACATAAAACCAATAATATGTTCAAATTAAATAAAAAAATGATGCAGAGAAAAGAC
>QQXM01000154.1 GCA_014610835.1 Erysipelotrichaceae bacterium 7770_A6 | reverse complement strand
AGTTAAGCACATCAGCGGCAAAAATAGCCTTACGGTGAATCGAGCACGTTGCCAGGTCTTTGCTTTTTTTTTATTTTTTTAATATGAAAAAGAGTAGGGAATGCTGTTTCTCTACTCTTTTTAGCTATGTTTGAATTTTTTAGTTATCAGCTCGATTATAGTTACATTTCATATGTTTGCTTCTTTCAAGCAATACGTTATTCAATGCTTTTGTTGCTTCTTCCTTTGCCATTTCAGCTATTGCTTCATTTGCTTTATCAATGAGTGAATAGTTATTTGATTCCATCATCTTTTGATCGTAACAGCGTATAATTTCATGTGCTCTTGCGGCTACTGTACCCTGATAGCGTTCTACAAGCTGAATGGATGCTGCATAATCTGCGTCAGCTAAGGCACCAATCAATCTACTTACCCAATAGAAACTGTTGGAATCTACATCTAATGTTGTTTCACTTACATATTTTGGTAACTTTTTAGTGTTTGTATAGAATGGAATCACAACATTGAAAGGGTTTGGACCAAAGCAAATCCATTCAATAGCACGAATTTCATCAGGTAATTCATTTCTGATCTGATTAATAGACATGAATCCTGTTCTTGCGATACCAATTGTTCTGTACATGCCTTTTTTATCAGAATGAGATGAAGAATATGGATTATATTCTGTTCCTTGATAATAGGATGAGAGAATATATTTCACATCTTCGACAGTGATTTTTCTTTCTGGAACCATTGCCCAAGGAATATCGTCACTTTCTGGAGTAAAGTCTGCGTTTTCACCATCCCAAATATATGTTCTTGGATTGAAGTATCGAGCCATATACCATGCTCGAGGTGTATTGTATACATGATCCTGATCAGAGTGAGATCCAAAGATCAATCTTGGATTAAACTCTCCATCATTATTTGTATCTAAATGATTATCTGAAATAAATTCTTTTAAGTCCTTTGAACACATGTTTTCTTTCTGTTCACCAAAGGCATCATCAATATCAAACCGATCAAGACCAAATTGATTAGGCATAATGACATATTCTTCATCTTTAACTTTTCTAGCAATCCAATGATGACCACCAATAGATTCAAACCACCAGATTTCATCTTTATCATTGAATGCAATACCATTAGATTCATAAGTCCCATATTTTTCTATCAGTGATGCTAAACGAATGACACCTTCTCTTGCAGAATGAATATATGGGAGTACTAGAACAACAAGATCTTCTTCTCCAATACCACCAATAATATCTTTTTCTTTTTTACTTTTTGCTTTTTTATACTTTACAAGAGGATCAGCTCCCAGAGTTCGTGCATTACTTGTAATTGTTTCCGTTGCAGTCATGCCAATATTTTCTTCGTTGATGCCAGCTGCAGCCCAGACACCTTCTTTTTTATCAACATTTGGTGAACATGTATATGTCATTCCATCTTCAGGAAGTTCGATTTCAACATGCGAAATCACAGATTTGTATTTGCGAGATTGTTTTTTTGGATCAATGACCACTAATTTTTTTACATCATAGAAACCATCATCGTTTCTAGCAATCATTGTTGATCCATCATTACTTGCTTTTTTACCTACTAATATTGTTGTACAAGCCATAAAAATACCTTCTTTCTAATACAGGTATTCTACTACTTTTTTAATGCTGAAGCGAAAAATAGCATTTGAATAAAAATAAATGAAATTTTCCTTGCAAAGAGAGAGAAAAGAGAGTATATTCAATGGGCCGCAGAGAAGTGTGAGACATGGAAAGTTACTATTCACCGATAAACAAAAATAAATAGAACAGGTAACCGATACTTAACAGTATCAGATCCTGTTCTGTT
>QQXM01000153.1 GCA_014610835.1 Erysipelotrichaceae bacterium 7770_A6 | reverse complement strand
AAGGAATTGATGATTTCCTTTCTCCATTTTTTCAGTGTCTTCGCAAATGCATTCATCTCTGTCACAGATGAATCATCGAATTCTTCTATAATTCTGTTAAGCTTTTCTCCGGCATTTTCAATCGTTGCCGTACTGTAGAAGTCAACAATTGAATCCTTCATGTTCCATGCATTGTTTTCATGAAGGTCTCATAATCCTTCTGCCATAGTGGATTTCCTTCCACATCTCTTCCGATGACTACGCTTTTCATGTTATCTGTAAGAACATTTTCTGGAATGCCCATGTAAATAAACGCATGAATCATACCAATGAACAGGTTTTCCTGTCTGGCATTTGGAAAGAATTCAATGTATCGCTCGCCGCAGTGATGACAGATCATGGCGAAACATGCGCATTGATAAGAAATACCGTCAGGAGCATTCACTTTAACAAATCCCCAGTCCATCTGGTAATTCTCACCAGGACCTGTATGATATCTTCTGCCTCTGTTTCCTTGTGGACTCACAATCTCTCTTGGTGCTGGAATGAGAAATTTATTTTCAGAAATGTAATTCTTTATGGTTGTCAGCCCTCCGGTGTACCCAAGCGTCTGAATTCTTTCATAGATTACTTCAGAATTTGTAACATTTCCTTTAAGAAGATTATTAATGACACCTTCATATCCAGATAAAACAGTTTTATCGGATTTTTTTCCTTTATTTCCATTTGGTTTTACTACAAAACCATTTTTCTTTAATCTTCTTAGCTTGGCTCGACTGATGCCTGTAATTCTGTGCAGTTCTGCCAGATTCACTTTCTCAATCGAATAACTTTCACCCATTTTTTCCTTTATGGTGGCAAGGGCATGTGCTAATATGTCCTCGAGGTCATTACTATTAATATTCAAATTAACCTCCTTTATCTGATGTGTTGACGTATATCAGTGTAGGACTGTTGTTGAATAATGGTAATGGTCTTTTTTATATTGTTAAATTATGGCGATTTTCTTTTGACTAAAATTGGCTGTTTCCGACTGACACTTTTTGGTGATTTTCTCCTGACCCTAACA
>QQXM01000152.1 GCA_014610835.1 Erysipelotrichaceae bacterium 7770_A6 | reverse complement strand
GGAAGAGATGTGGAAGGAAATCCACTATGGCAGAAGGATTATGAGACCTTCATGAAAACAATCGGCTTCCATACAAAGCTGTGTAAATGCAGACACCCATTTACAAAGGGAAAAGTGGAAAGACTTGTCCGCTTTGTAAAAGAAAATTTTATTGTCGGAAGAACATTTGGAAACATTACAGATCTGAACTGTGATGCATTGATCTGGTGTAACGAACAGAATGGCAGATATCATCGTGCTATGGATTGCGTTCCTGCAGAAGTACACAGTAATGAATGTATGCATGTGGCTGAAATACTGACAATGACTGAAGAAATCATGAAATACCT
>QQXM01000018.1 GCA_014610835.1 Erysipelotrichaceae bacterium 7770_A6 | reverse complement strand
ACAAAAACAGTCAGAATTCGGCGTAAATAAGCCATTTTCTGACTGTTTTGTCTTCTTAAACTGTCAAAGATGAGATTTTACCATGGAAACGATAAGATACTCAATCCATAGCCGTTTCATTCACTTTCGTAGAAAATTGCATGTCTGTTATTTTCTGTGCAGTATAGAATGGAATCATGCAATGTTCAAAATGACCATATTCTATATCTTTTCTAGAAACTGTGTAACTGTCTCTTGTACCTTCCAGTGTAATATCTTCTAATTTTTTTTCTTGTAGAATGTCATATAAAACTGTTGAAGCAATCTGATACTGTTTCTGATATGTATAAACATCTAAAGCAGTCCATGAATCTTCATCATTCGCCCGAATATAAATTTGATCTAGATCTTGCCTGCAGGAAGCAATCTCCTGTTTGGAATAATCTACAAGTGCATCATAGTTTTGATAAATCACACTATTTAATAAATGTGGTGTATCAATTTCTTCAAAATTTTTTAAATTAGAAATTGAAATTACTTCTTTTCCATTTGTGAATTTAACATGCAGTGGATAATTTAATGTTTTATCAGAGTATTGTGCATTTTCTTCAATAACACCACTTTGAAATTTCATTAATAATGCATATGCCTCTTTCAATTCATCACGATTTTTAAATTCCTTCAAGAAAATGATTTCTGACTTGTATCCATCTAGAAAACGATAGGATATGTTAAAAAACTTACATAAATCCTCATAAGAAGATAGATAGTGATCCATCACAATTGTCTGATAATTATTCAACAATACATTTGTTTCATAAAACGAAGCAGAATCCATTGTATGATGATCAATTGTCTGCCACTGTAATCCGCGATCAAAAGATTCCTGAAATGTCCATACTGTATCTTTATTTACTTTTTTCACACTGATCATTTTTGCCTTTGAAGACTTTGTCGTCTGCAGGTTATAATCAGAAACATCAGCACTTGTATAACGAATCACTTTACTTTGACAAGAAGACAATAACAAACCCAAAACCAATACCAGTATTCCTTTTTTCATATTCCCTCCTTAATCAAAGAAAGGCCTCAAACGAGGCCTGTCAATTATTCTGCAGTTTCTTCCTTCTTCTTGAATACACGCTTTTCAACGTTTGCTTCATTCTGAGGTTTGAAACTTCTTCTTTCACCTTTGTGTGGACGAGAAGGTTTTTGTGGTTCTACATAACCTTCTGGCTTTTCAAGACATTCCTTTGCAGATACCTTGATCTTTCCACTTTCATCAATATTGATGACCTTTACATGAACTGTATCACCAACATGCAATTCTTTCTTGATATCATCTACTCTTTCCCACTTCAGCTGAGATACATGCAGAAGTCCATCTGTGGAACCAAATAATGTAACGAATGCAAATGAATCACGTACTTCAGATACAACTGCATCATATTCTTCGCCAACCTTGGCTTCACGAATGAGGTCTTCAATCATCTTTCTTGTCTTATCAAGAACTTCCTGACTTGTATGATAGAGAACTACCTTGCCATTATCATCAATATCAATCTTAACGTTATCGCATTCAGCAATGATCTTATCAATTGTTTCTCCACCCTTACCAATGACAATTCTGATCTTGTCTGTTGGAATTGTAAATGTAGAGAATTTAGGAGCCCACTTAGATAATTCCTTACGTGGTTCACTGATTGTAGCTTCCATGTTATCTAAGATCTGCATTCTGCCCTTATGTGCCTGCGCAAGAGCTTCTCTTAAGATATCCATAGAAATACCTGTAACCTTGATATCCATCTGTAAAGCTGTGATACCTTCACGTGTACCAGCTACCTTAAAGTCCATATCGCCATAGTGGTCTTCTGCACCCTGAATATCTGTCAAGATTGAATATGTATCGCCAACAGTAATCAATCCCATTGCAACACCAGCGACCATTCTCTTGATTGGAACACCTGCTGCCATTAATGACATTGTTCCAGCACAGATAGATGCCTGAGAAGAAGAACCGTTAGATTCACATACTTCAGCGACTGTACGGATTGTATATGGGAATTCTTCTACTGATGGCAATACCTGAAGAAGTGCTCTTTCGCCTAATGCACCATGTCCAATTTCTCTACGACCTGGTGTACCCATTCTGCCAACTTCACCAACAGAGAATGGTGGGAAGTTATATTGATGCATGAATCTCTTTTCTGTCACTGTTGTTAGATCTTCAACTAACTGTGCATCAGATAGAGGACCTAATGTTGTAACAGAGATAACCTGTGTTTCTCCACGAGTGAACATAGCAGAACCATGTACACGTGGCAATAAATCAACCTGTGAGTTTAATGGACGTAATTCATCAAGCTTACGGCCATCTGGTCTAACCTTATCTTCAGAAATCAATCTTCTGATTTCAGCAGCTTCAACTTCTACACAATATTCAGCAGCCTGCTTCTGTGCTTTGATCTGTGCAGCTTCATCTTCATATTCCATTGCACCGATTTCTTCAACCATCTGGTTCTTTAATTCTTCGATACGGCCATAGCTTTCAAGCTTACCCTTAATAGAAACAGCCTTACGAATTTCATCAGCAGCATGTTCATCAACATATGCCTTGATAGACGGATCAATTTCATAAAGAACAACTTCCATCTTTTCCTTCGCACATTCAGCAATGACTTCTTCTTCAATGGCACATAATTCCTTGATTGCATCATGTCCAATCTGTAAAGCAGTTAACATTTCTTCTTCACTGACTTCTTTTGCACCAGCTTCAACCATGTTGATTGCCTGCTTTGTACCAGCAACTGTCAAAGACAATACTGCTCTTTCGGCCTGTTCAACAGATGGGTTGATCACATATTCATCATCAACTTTCGCAACAACAACACCAGCAACTGGACCGTTGAATGGAATGTTAGATACACAAAGTGCTAATGAAGAACCAAATAAAGCAGTCATTTCACTACTAGCATCTGGATCACAAGACATAACTGTATTTACAACCTGCACTTCATTACGGAAACCTTCCGCAAATAAAGGACGAATTGGTCTATCAATCAAACGAGCAGTTAAAGTAGCATGCTCTGTTGGTCTACCTTCTCTTCTTAAAAATCCTCCAGGAATCTTTCCTGCAGCGTACATTTTTTCATTGTACAAAACTGTTAATGGGAAGAAGTCTGTATCCTTTGCCTGATTACTTGCAGTAGCTACAGATAATACAACTGTATCATCGTATCTGACAACAACACTTCCTCCTGCCTGTTTGGCAATTTCACCATTTTCAACTGTTAATGTTCTTCCGTGAAATTCCCAGCTTTTCTTAAACTTTTCCATTTTTCTTTTCTTTTCCTTTTCACTATTCGACTTTTTTAATCACGTAACGTTAGCAATTATATCACAGATAACTATATAAAACTATGAATATTTACGCTTAAAAAACAAGCGATGAATCGTGATTCATCACTTGTTTTCTTTGATTAGTTTTTCTTTTTGAAGATGTGAAAACTGTTTGATTTCATATTCTCTTTTCATTGCCTGTATACGATCTTCAAATTCTTCAAAATATGCAATTCGAAGCGGATGATGCGTTCTCGTATATTTTGCACCTTTTCCTTTACAATGCATTGCAAAGCGTCTATTAAGATCATTTGTCCAGCCTGTATAATAGGAACCATCTTCACATTCCAGTATATATACATAATTCATTCAACAGATTTCAAGCTTTCTACCATTGCAATTGCGGAAAGTTTCTTACGCATCAGAAGATTCACAAAAATTCCAAAGGCTGCCGTCAATATGACAGACAAGAATAAACTGAGCGGCATAACATCTACGCCATACATCACATACGAGAATTGCAATTCACGCATGATCCAATGATGAATTGCAATACCAAGAGGCAATCCTGCAACAGCTCCAAGCAATGTCAGTACATTATTTTCTTTATAGACATATGACTGCACTTCTTTCTTTCTAAAACCCAGAACCTTTAGTGTTGCGATTTCTCTTTGTCTTTCAGAAATATTGATATTCATCAGGTTGCCTAGTACAACAAATGCCAATGCCATAGAAGAAACAATCAATACAATAATAATATAATTCAATGTGCTGACCATCTGATTAAAGTTTTCTAAAGTGACATCATAGAAACTGATGGAATCAATATGGGAATCATTTGCAAGCATCTTCTGCAGATGTGTAGAATCATCTGTTGAACATGTGATAAACATCGTATCATCTTCTAATGTTGTATCAAACAGTTTTTCATACAATGGTTTAGAAATAAATGCATAATGCTGAATATACATTTCACAGATTCCACTGACCTGTACTTTCTTTCTGACACCCTTTTTACTTTCAATTGTAACCGTATCACCAGTGTGAATATTTAGATCTTCAGACAGCTTTTCAGAGATGATAATACCTTCATCTGTTAATGGAATTGGTTGATGTCCTTTTCTTGTACGTATCGTATACAGCTGTTCAATTTCTGCATTGTTTTCAAATACCTGTGTCAGTACCGTTTCATCTTCATCATTAAATGTAACAATACCTGTATAAGATACTGCTGTCAGATTGCTTGCTGCTTCTTTATCAGCATTCACTTTTTCAATAAGTGCTTTTTTGTCTTCACTTGATATTTCCGCATTGATTTTAGCAGAACCATCATAGTGAGTGATATCTGTAAACTGAAGTTTTACCATCTGATTGATGGAATCTCGAATGCCAAATCCAATCACCATTAAAGCAGAACATCCACCAACACCAATAACCGTCATAATCAAACGACGCTTATAGCGTAATAAATTTCGAACAGTCACTTTCCATGTAAACGATAAATGATTCCAGATAAAACCAATATGTTCAATGAATGTTGATTTTCCTAGCTTTGGAGAAGCTGGCCGCAACAATTGTGATGGTACTTCTTTCATGGATTGATGACATACATAGTATGTTGTAAAACACATGACAATAAGAAATGAAATCGTTGCGATGATAATCAAATGGAAAGGAATATATAAATGCATATCTGGTTCGATATAAAGCATTTTCCAGGATTCATAGATGATTTTTGGAAATGTTAATGTTCCGATGATAGAACCAATCATGCACCCAATCAAAGTTGCACTGAATGCATAGAATAAATATTTAAATGCACATTGAAACTGTGTATAGCCAAGCGCTCTTAATATTCCAATCTGTCCTCTTTCTTCATCAATCATTCGCGTCATTGTTGTAAGACAAACTAAAGCAGAAACAAGGAAAAAGAAGACAGGGAAAATATTACCAATTGCGGCCATCTGATCTACAGTTCCAGAATATGTTTCCATACCATAATGCTGTGTACGATCTAAAACTGTCCATTTTGCCTTTTCTAGATCTTCAATATCCTGTTTTGCCTTATCAAGTTTTTCTTTTGCTTCATTTAACTTTTGCTGACCAGTTTGTCTTTGTTCTTCCAGTGTCTGTTTTCCTTCTTCTAAAGAAGTTTCTCCCTCGTTGATCTTAGATGTATTGTTTTTGATTTCTGCCCATCCAGAATCAATTTGTGACTGGGAAGAAGAACGTGTTGCTTCTAACTGCTGATAAGCAGCATCCAGTTGAGACTGTCCAGAAATAACTTGTGTCATGCCTTGTTCATATTGTGCTAAGCCATCATCATATTCTTTGATCTTTGCACGTATTTCATCGATTGACATACCAGCTTCTTCAATGATTTTTGCCTGTGCTTTATCAATGATAGATGCAACAGTAGAAACAAGAATCTTTCCATCATTTAAATTGCTGTCTGGTGGAAGAAATGCACTGAATTTCTTTAACTGTTCTAGTAATTCCTGATATTGCGGATCATCACTAAGATCCTTATCTTCTTCTGGAAGACGAGATTTGATAGAACCTAACGTATCATAAGTATTCACAAGATTTTTTGCCTGACTGACTTCATCTGCATGTTCATCTAACTGTTTCTTACCATCTTCCAGTTTTGCTTTTGCCTGGTTTAATTCGTTTTGTTTTTCATCAAGTGTTGCCTGATTCAAACTGATTTGTTCATTTAATGTATTTTGAGAATCTATCAGCGTCTGTTTTCCTGAAGCAAGCTGTTCTTTTCCACTTGCCAGTTCGTCTTCCGCATCTTCTAATTGTTTCTCTCCATCTTTGATGCCATCATTGAATTCTCTTAATGCATCTCTATATTCTTCATAGCCTTCCTGGTATTTTTCTTTTGCCTGTTCAATGATCGTATCTCTTCTATGCTTGCTTTGAACAATCCCTAGATCCTGGATATTTTCTTTTACTTCTGCACAATATTCTTTATATGCATCAGAAAAAGCATATAAGCTCTTTCCTTGTTTGGTTAATACATTGATTTCTGTGAAATAATCCATAGAAAATGCATCAGAAGGAATATACATATATGTCGCAATATATTGATTCGATAATGTAGAAGTTTCTTTTGTTTCATTGATATATAAAGGTGTATCAATTAGACCAACAACTTTTACTTTTTCAACGCTCAAAAAATCGGATAAGTCATGTTCAGGGCGAGATAGCGTAATTTCATCTCCAACCGCAAAAAGATCAGTCATCTCTGTTCCACTTTCACATACAACTTCATTTTCATTTTGCGGAAGACGTCCTTCTTTTAATACAAATTGATTGATTTCATTATTAGCATCATAGGAATGCACTCTTGTAACTTTTGACATACGAGAGCTGCTTGCCAGTACATCAACAAACTTACTGCCTTCTGCTTTATCAACTTGACTCATTTGTGATATCGCATCTACATCTTCATCATCAAATCCATAATTTGAATAAATTGTAATATCTTTCAAGTTTGTATCATCTGCATAGGCATCTACATTTTTTCCCATGATATATGAACTGCCTGATACACCGACGAAAAAGGCAACACCAATAATGATAATTGCCACAAGTGAAAAGAATCTACCTTTCGTATTCTGGATCAGTCTAACGATATCCTTTTTTTGCGTTTCGTATATTTTTACCATTCGATTGTTTCAATATCCTGTGGATGTTCATTGACTGTATCAGATACAATCAATCCATTCTTAACTCTAAGCACACGATCTCCCATAGGAGTAATCGCTAGATTGTGTGTAATCACAATCACTGTCATATTCTGCTTTCGACAAGTTTCCTGCAAAAGCTTTAAAATCTGTTTGCCAGTCACATAATCCAAGGCGCCTGTTGGTTCATCGCACAATAAAAGCTTTGGATTTTTTGCCAGTGCACGTGCAATTGCTACTCTTTGCTGTTCACCGCCAGATAACTGTGAAGGAAAGTTATTTTTACGATCCTGCAGTCCAACTTTATCCAGAATTTCATCTGGATCCAGTGGGTTCTTGCATATTTCTGTTGCCAGTTCAACGTTTTCTAACGCAGTTAAATTCTGTACCAGATTATAGAACTGGAACACAAATCCAATATCAAATCGACGATAATCTGTCAGCTGTCTCTCGTTCAAAGAATCAATTCTTTTCCCATCTACTAGAATTTCACCACTTGTACATGTATCCATACCACCAAGAATATTTAATATTGTACTTTTTCCAGCACCAGAAGCACCCGCAACGACAATAAATTCTCCTTTTTCTACTTGAAAAGAAGCACCTGCCAATGCATGAATGTCTACTTCACCGACATGATATGTCTTTTTTACATCACGAAATTCAATATAGCTCATCTTTTTTTACCTTACATGTATTATAAAAAAAACACTAGCTTTATGCTAGTGCCATTTTGCTTGAAATGTATTACTTTCTTAAGCCTAACTTCTGAACAAGATCTCTGTAACGGTTAACATCCTTGCTCTTTAAGTGAGCTAATAGACTTCTTCTACGTCCAACCATCTTTAATAGACCACGGTTAGAAGAATAGTCCTTCTTGTTAGCCTTCATGTGCTCTGTAAGAACGTTGATCTGTTCTGTTAATAAAGCAACCTGTACTTCTGTAGAACCTGTATCGCCTTCCTTACGGCCAAAGTTCTTTACGATTTCAGCTTTCTTTTCGTTTGATAACATTTTTATTTTCCTCTTTCTTTCTTATAACTTTTACACCGAGCATATCGTCAGAGGAACGGTATTCCCAGTCCTAAAAGCTTTGATACTATATCACTAATCCAGTCGATGTGCAAGATTTATTGATGAATTACACCTGTAATAAATAAGACAAATAATACTGCAGTAATCAATCCCACAACAATATCTGCAATTGCGATGTAATAGAACTTGTCTTTCTTATCTGCATTTCTTTTCATGCCTAAAAATCCAAGCACTAGTGCAACAAGTGAAAAGATACCAATCTGGTTGAACAAGACTGATAAAAATGCACCAATCAATCCATACAATGGGAACATTGTATCAATTGCATTCTTGTTGTAATTCTTTTTCTTTCTGATTGCTGCATCTTTCTTGGCCTGTTCTTTTTCTTGTTCTATACGTTTTTCTTCAGCCATGAGCTCTGCTCTTTGACTTTTTTTCTTAATATTTGATTTTTTTAATCCGCCTGCCATAATTTCTCCTACATCAGCTCTACAAGAATCGAATTCATAATTTCAAATCCTTGTTCGCTGCAACGAAAATATCCATTTTCTATTTCAACAAGATTTTTCTGCATTAAAGGTTTGATTTTTTCTCCATAAACATCTATAAATGATGTCTGGAAAGTCTTTTCAAATGCATGAATGTTCATTCCTTGTTTCATTCTTAAAGACATCATAATATTTTCAAACATCTCATCTTTTTTATCTAAGAGAATTTCTTCCTGTTGAAATGGATCTTGTATATATTGTCTGATATCTTTACTTTTTTCATATCGAATATGATTTTCTTTTCCACTTGCACCAGCACCACATCCATAAAAATCTTCATATCTCCAATATGCCTGATTATGTTGTGATTCATATCCTTCCAATGCAAAATTTGATACTTCATATTGATGATAGAAAGAAGCATTGAGTTTCTGTACGATCCATTCATACATATCAGCTTCTGTATCTTCATCCAGATGATCATATCCTTTTCTTTCAAAGACAGTGTTTTCTTCAATTGTTAAAGAGTAGAGTGATAAATGTGTTGGATGCAAAGACAATGCATCATTAACACTCTTCTTTAGAGACTCCATTGTTTGAAATGGCAAAGAATACATGATGTCTAATGAAATGTTTTTAATTCCATATTGCTTTAACAAAGAAACAACAGACTGAACACATGAAAATGTATGATGTCGATTCATCAGCTTTAAAAGCTTGTCTTCTGTTGTCTGCAATCCAATCGAAACACGATTTACACCATGCTTCTTCAAAATCTGTATCTTTTCTTCTGTTAACGTTTCTGGATTGATTTCAATCGTATATTCTTTCACTTCAGATACATAACTGTCAAAAAGTGATAGTAATCTATCCAGTTGTCTTTCATTGAGACTTGTTGGCGTACCTCCACCAATATAAATTGTCTTTAAACTAGAAATCTCTTTGCTTTCTATTTCTTTCTGTAATGATGAAAGATACGCATCTACGATATCTTCCTGATATACACGATGAACAAAGTCACAATAGTAACAAATCGTTTTACAGAATGGAATATGAACATATAAATAATCAGCTGTTGTCATCATCCATAGATAGAACTGCCATGAAAGCTTCCTGCGGAATGACTACAGAACCAACTGCCTTCATACGTTTCTTACCTTCTTTCTGCTTCTCTAACAATTTCTTCTTTCTAGAAATATCACCACCATAACATTTTGCCAAAACGTTTTTACGTAAAGATTTAATATTTGTACGTGCGATGATTTTCCCACCTAAAGCAGCCTGTACTGGAATTTCAAACTGCTGCTTAGGAATCAGATCCTTTAATTTTGAAGTAATTTCACTGCCTCTGCGATAACTTTCAGAACGGTGAATAATCACAGACAATGCGTCGACAGCTTCCCCATTCAAAAGAATATCCATTCTCACAAGATCATCCTTACGATAGCCAATCAATTCATAATCCAAAGAAGCATATCCCTTAGAACTTGACTTCAAGCGATCAAAAAAATCAAAGATGATTTCTGACAATGGCATTTCATAGATAATTGTATTTCTTCCAGCATCAATCACTTCCATTGTCTGATAGATACCTCTTTTTCCTTGGCATAGTTCCATAACAGCACCAATGAATTGATCTGGTACCATGATGGATGCTTTAACATACGGTTCTTCTACATGATCAATCGAAGAAGCATCTGGCATTTTTGCCGGGTTATCAATTTCAATCATTGTTCCATCTGAAAGATACACATGATAAATAACAGATGGCGCTGTTGCAATCAAATCCAGATTGTATTCTCTTTCTAGTCTTTCCTGGATGACATCCATATGTAAAAGACCTAAAAATCCACATCTGAATCCAAATCCAAGTGCCTGAGATGTTTCTGGCTCATATTGTAATGAAGCATCATTCAGCTGCAGCTTGTCTAATGCATCGTGCAGATCCTGATATTTTGCAGCATCACTTGGATACAATCCACAATATACCATCGGATTCATTTTACGATATCCTTCCAATGGCTTTTCACATGGACGATCTGCATTTGTAACCGTATCACCAACAAGTACTTCATGAATATCTTTCATACTTGCGGCAAACCATCCAACGTCGCCATTGATCAGTTTATTGACTTTGACTTCTTTTGGATTTCGAATACCAGCTTCTAGAACTTCATATTCTGCTCCTGTTTCCATAAAGCGGATCTTATCACCCACTTTTAATTCACCTTCACGAATTCTAACCAAAGCAATAACACCACGATATGGATCATAGAAGGAATCAAATACAAGAGCCTGTAAAGGTGCATCTTTATCTCCACTTGGACAAGGAATCTTTTCTACGATCTGTTCCAGTACCTGATCTACATTGAGACCGCTTCTTGCGGAAATCAATGGTGCATCACTGCAGTCTAAACCGATGATATTTTCAATTTCTTCTTTTGTGACTTCAGGCTGTGCATTATTCATGTCTACTTTATTGATAACAGGAATAATTTCAAGATCATTATCTAAAGCAAGATATGTATTTGCAAGTGTCTGTGCCTGCACGCCTTGTGTTGCATCTACCACTAAGATTGCACCTTCACATGCAGCAAGAGATCTTGATACTTCATAGGAAAAGTCTACGTGACCTGGTGTATCAATCAGATTAAAGAGATATTCTTCTCCATTTTTTGCGGTATAGGAAAGCTGTACCGCATTGAGCTTGATTGTAATTCCTCTTTCTCTTTCTAGATCCATATCATCAAGCAGCTGTGATTTCATATCACGCTGCTGAACAGTATCCGTCATTTCAAGAATACGGTCAGCAAGTGTTGATTTGCCATGATCAATATGGGCAATAATACAAAAATTTCGAATGTGTTTTTGATCCATTTTTATTCAAATACCTTTCCTCTCACTTCACTTGCATAACCATTTTTAAATGCATCTGCATCCATTTTCTTTTTTCCTTCCATCTGCAGTTCATAAATCTTTAAGATACCGCCAATACAGGCAACTTCAAGTGCATGATCTTTAAAACCAATAACTTCTCCTGCTTTTTGTGAAACTTCACAAACCTGTTTACGCACTTTATGGAATTTTATACGTTTTCCATCTAATACACCATATGCAATTGGCCAGTCAATCAAAGCACGAATATGGTCGTAGATTTTATGAATATCTTCAGAGGCAAAATGTACTTCTTCCTCTTCTTTTGTGATGTTATTACCAATGGTTACTTTTGATTCGTCTTGTTCAACACCAGGAAGCTTTCCATCAATATAATCTTGCAGATTGTCTTTTAGCAATTGACATGCTGCATGGTTTAAACGAACAGATAATTCCTGTTGTGTTTCATCTTCCCCAATTGGCAATTCCACCTGAGCATATACTTTACCTGCATCCATTTTTTGAATCATCTGCATCAAAGAAACACCAGTCTTTGTTTCAGATGCCATGATTGCATGATGAATTGGTGCACCACCTCTAAACTTTGGCAGTAAAGAAGGATGAATGTTAATACAGCCATATTTTGGATAGTTCAAAATCGTACCTGGCACAAACTGACCATATGCACATGTAATAATGAGTTCTGGTTCATATGCAAATACTGCATCAACTTCTTTTGAAAGTTTTTCTGGCTGAATACATGGGATATTACGTTCAATACATAATGCATGTACTGGTGTTGGCGTGATCACATGTTTTCTTCCAACGGGACGATCTGGCTGGGAAACACACGCAACAACATTACAATTTAAATCTATTAATGTCTGTAAAATGGAGACCGCAAATTCTGGCGTTCCAAAAAATATAATTCTAGTCTTGTTCATAGGTACCTCCTACTGTCGTATAATTATACAGTAAACGGATAACTATTTCATTGCATTTTTATACTTGATTTGTTATAATCACTTCTGCTAAAAGAAGGATGGAGGTGTTCTCATGGCAAATATCAAGTCACAGAAGAAACGTGCATTGACTAACCTTAAGAGACAGAATGCCAAAGCTGGTCAGAAGAGTGAACTCAAGACAGCTATTAAGAAGGTTCTTGTTGCTGTAGAAGCAGGAAACAAGGAAGAAGCTGTTAAGGCATATAACGTTGCTAACAAGGCTCTTGATAAGGCAATCGTATCTTCTATTAAGAAGAAGAACTACGTAGCTCGTCAGAAGTCTAGACTCGCTAAGGCAGTAAATTCAATCGCTTAATGAATTGCATAAAAAAAGGCTTCAATCGAAGTCTTTTTTTCATTGTTTTAAGAATTCCTTGAAGATAAGGAATTTTTTTTGTATAGAAGCATCCGATCTTCCAGAAGATCTTTCAAGAATTGTTTTATATTTTTCATATTGCTTCTGACAGTATGCAATATAATCATCTTCATTTTTCTGCATCAATACAGGTCCTAACAGAATTTCTTCTTCTGTATAGGAAGGATGATATTCACATGTAAAGCTCATAATGACATAATCATGATTTCTTTCATGAACATACCTTTCTTCAACAATTGTAAAGTTGTGAGAAGAAATCCATTTTCTCATTTCATCTGGATCGCGATTGATTTCTAGAATGATCTGCTTGAAAGAAGGTAAGCGATGCATCGCCGCATCCAGAATACCACACGCAGTTAAATATCCCATTCCCGCTATTACTGCAACTTCACTATCAGCAGGAACATGTTCAAATCCATTGGATAAAATCGTTTGAATCAAAGAGGAATAGTGATACTTTTCAATATTTGCCTTTGCAGAAGCTAAAGGTCCTTCCGCAATATCACAAGCATACACTTTATTAGATTTGTTATTTTGTACAAGCAGAATAGGTAAGAGAGCATGATCTGTACCAATATCTGCTACTACCATGCCCTCTTTTACCATATCCGCAATTGTTTCAATACGGGTATTTTTCATTATTTATCAAAGAAATCCTTTAATCTCTTGCATCTTGTTGGATGTTTTAACTTACGCAAAGCTTTTGCTTCGATCTGACGAATACGTTCACGTGTAACGTTAAACTCTTTACCAACTTCTTCCAGTGTTCTAGTACGTCCATCGTATAAACCAAAACGCAGACGAAGTACTTTTTCTTCTCTTTCTGTTAAACCAGAAAGAACTGCATTGATTTCATCTTTTAACAGCTGATTACTTGCATACTGATCAGGACTCATTGCATCCTTATCTTCAATGAAGTCACCTAAGTGAGAATCATCTTCTTCACCAATTGGTGTTTCCAAAGAAACAGGTTCTAAGGCAATCTTCTGAATTTCTCTGACCTTTTCTGCAGAAATACCATCCATCTTCGCAGCAATTTCTTCTGCTGTTGGATCACGTCCTAATTCCTGTACTAACTGACGCTGGATACGTGTTAATTTATTGATTGTTTCAACCATATGAACAGGAATACGAATTGTACGTGCCTGATCAGCAATGGCACGCGTAATTGCCTGTCTGATCCACCATGTTGCGTATGTAGAGAATTTAAATCCCTTCGTATAGTCAAACTTTTCAACTGCCTTTACTAGACCCATATTACCTTCCTGGATCAAATCCAAAAACAGCATGCCTCTACCAACATATTTTTTGGCAATAGATACAACAAGTCTGAGGTTAGAAGTAATCAGGATATTTCTTGCTTCTTCATCACCTTCTTCAATTCTCTTTGCGATTTCTGGTTCATCTTCAGGTTTTAATAGAGGAACTCTACCAATTTCCTTCAGATACATTTTTACTGGATCGTTCAGTTGAACCTGTGTATTTCCATGCATTACCGCACGAGAAATCTGATCAATTGTACGAATATCTACATCAGCCTTTGGATGTTCATCATCATCATCAACATCGTCAGTATCATTACCAAGTAAATCTGCTTCCATTTCATCCTGGATATCTTCATCTTCAGAGATATCGATATTTTCATTTCTAAACCAGTCCCACAGGCTATCAAGATCATCGTCATTCATATCCAGCTTTTCTAATGAAGCCATGATATCTTTTTGATAAATCATTCCTTCTTCAGCATAGATCTTTTTATAATCTTCTTTCAATTCATCCAGTGTCTTTACTTGGGAATTGCCGCCTTTGCCTTTTGTACCTTCGATCTTCTTTTCTTCTTTTTTCGTTTTCTTAGCATCTGTCTTCTTTACAGAGGCCTTTTTTGTCTGTGTTGTTTCTTCTTCATTTTCACTCATTGCTGCTGTTTTGGTTTTCTTCATTTAATAATCTCCTCTGTTCTTTTAGACACTCGTTATATTTATTGATTAACAAGCTTAAACTTTCCCCATTCAGTGCGTGATTGATCTGCTGTTTGAGTTGCGCAGACTGCATTGACAATACTGCCATTTTGATCTTACGCACAGCACCTTTCATCTTTTCTTCGTCAAATGCCTGATCATAGTCATCTCTTGTCACAAGCTTTGTAACTAGATTTCTGCTGGCTTGATCACTTGATGCATCAATCAGCACTTGAATATCACATTTTCCTCTTTCACGAGAAATATCTAATATCGTTAATGCAAGCTTCGAATATGTATCTTCAATTAAATACCCAAGATCATTTTCAAATATCTGTGTTGCCTGATAGGATTTCAGCATCATGCTTAATATCATTTCTTCAGCATCTTTTGTTCCATCTGGAACAACAAGACGAATCGAAGGCGTGACATTCTTTGTAACAGGTACATTGACATCAAAATCACTATGCAGTTTCGTTACTTCCTGAATTTTATCAATGAAATAAGAACGATCTGTGGAATCCGTTAATGTTTGAATTTCTTCTTTTGCTTTTTGAATCAATTCTTTTTTTTCTGAATAACTATTTAAATTTGTATTTTCAACTAGATAGTTGTAAAGAAACTCAACCCATGTAATTGGTGTTTTTACAAGATTGATCAATCCTTCATTTCCATACATTCGTATGATTTCATCTGGATCTTTTCCCGTCTTGTTTAATACAATTCCAACCTGTGCTCCTAAAGATAAAGCAAGCTTACATGCTTTATATGTAGCTGATTGACCTGCATGGTCACCATCGTAACAAAAGATGAGTTTTGTACTGCATCTTTTCAACAACGATAACTGATGCTGCGTACATGCGGTTCCTAATGTACATACCGCATTTTTTATTCCAGCCTTATAAAAAGCAATAACATCCGTAACACCTTCACATAGATAGATACATTTATTTCTGCGTGCTTCGTTTTTGGCACGATGCAGATTATAAACAATATCACCCTTTGTAAAGATATCTGTCTGGTTTGTATTGATGTATTTGCTAGGATTGTCTGGATCCATTGTACGCGCTGAAAAACCAATTGGATTTCCATTCATATCATGAATTGGAAACGTGATTCTTTCTGCATATACATCAAACAAGCCATTTTCATTGACTCTGGATACATTTGAAGAAACAAGATCTTTTTCTTCAAATCCTTTTGCTCTTAGAAACTTTGTCACTGAAGTACGATCTGGATCAAATCCAATCTGAAATTCTTTTCTTGTTTCAGCATCAATGCCTCTTTTTTCAAGATACTCTTTTGCGTGAAGCGCAACACTTGTATCTAATTGATACATCGTATAATTGATTGTCTCATTTAAAACGTTATACAACGCTTTCTTATGAGGATCAACTTCAACTTTACTGACTGCCGGTTTAGAAGAAAGGTGGAATCCCGTCAGTTCGGCAACTTTTTCAACTGCCTCAACAAACGAAACCTTTTCAAAGTTTTCAACAAATGTGAATACATTTCCACCATTTCCACAAACAAAGCATTTATAGATTTGCTTATCAGGCGAAATTGACATAGAAGGATCATGGTCATTATGAAATGGACAAATTGCTTTATATCCTTTTCCACTTCTTTGAACAGGAATGTAATGTGAAATCACATTAACAATATCTGCTTGATTTCTTAATGCATCAATTTCTTCTTGTTCAATCCTCGCCATCAATATCCTTTCCTTAGAAACGGATTTCGCCTAAGATCTTAGATCTTACTTCTTCAACAGAAAGTCTTTCCTGTTCCATTGTGTCACGATTTCTAATTGTGACTGTTCCGTCTTCTAATGTCTGATCATCAACTGTAATACAGTATGGTGTACCAACTTCATCCATTCTTCTATATCTCTTTCCAATACTGCCAGCATCATCATAAGCAACTGCGAAATCATAAGATAAGGACTTATAGATTTCCTGTGCCTTTTCAGAATGTGCCTTCTTCTTTAATGGAAGAACAGCAGCCTTAATAGGTGCAAGCACTGGATGGAAATGCATTACAATTCTTGTATCGCCATTTTCCAATGTTTCTTCATCATACGCATCTGTAAAGAACATGAAGAATAAACGTTCAACACCTACTGCTGGTTCAACAACATATGGAAGGAACTTTTCATTTGTTGTTGGATCAAGATATGTAAGATCCTTTCCAGAAGTATTCTGATGCTGCGTCAAATCGTAGTTTGTACGATCTGCGATACCCCAAAGTTCTCCCCAGCCCCATGGGAATTTATATTCAATATCTGTAGTACCCTTAGAATAGAAAGATAATTCTTCCTTTTCATGGTCTCTGAAACGAAGGTTTTCCTTGTTTCCACCAAGAGAGAGGATCCAATCCATACAGAACTGTCTCCAGTAACTGAACCAGCCGCTTCCATCTTCTCTCATATCTGTTCCAGGTTCACAGAAGAATTCCATTTCCATCTGTTCAAATTCACGTGTTCTGAAAATGAAGTTACCTGGAGTGATTTCATTTCTGAATGACTTGCCAATCTGGCCAATTCCAAATGGAAGCTTCTTTCTATATGCACGCTGTACATTCTTGAACTGAACAAACATACCCTGTGCTGTTTCAGGTCTTAAGTAGATTGTATTTTTAGCATCTTCTAAAGTACCCTGGAATGTTTTAAACATTAAGTTAAACTGACGAATTGGTGTAAAGTCGTGTCCACCGCAGTCAGGACATGGAATGTTATTGTCATGAATGAACTGTTCCATTTTTTCATTAGACCAGCCTTCACAGCTAACCTTTCCTTCACTCCAGTTTTCAATCAGCTGATCAGCTCTATGTCTAGTCTTACACTGTTTGCAATCCATTAAAGGATCTGAGAAACCTTTTAAATGTCCGCTTGCTTCCCAAACCTTTGGATTCATTAAAATAGCAGCCTGAATTTCTACATTGTTAGGATCTTCCTGAATGAACTTCTTCTGCCAGGCTTTTTTGATATTGTCCTTTAGTGCAACGCCATACGGACCAAAATCCCATGTATTACTTAAGCCGCCATAAATTTCAGAACCCTGAAATACGAAACCAGTTGTTTTAGCATGGGATACGATTTTATCGAATGTTTTTTCCATAATAGTGACAGTCCTCCCCTATTTTCACATATTCCACAATAATATAGCACTAATAAAAGGCTTATTCAATCGCAAAAAGTCTTTCGAATAAGCCAAAAGATGTAATTTTTATACCTGTATGAACCGTAATCATTTCTATAAACGTTTTCAAATCACGGTAAGAAACATGACATGATTTTATAATCACATCATAATTTCTGATTGATGCTTTACTTAACAGACGAAATCTTTTCAAATCTGATAAATCTGTGCATGGAACATTCAGCAGTAAAGCACAGCTTTTACAAAGAAAACCACCTTCTTTAATGGAAAGAGCTGAAACAAGCCTGCTGCCACAATGCACACACTCATCCACATCAGCCGCAATTCCAAAATATTTCATGATATCACTGCAGAACAATGTGAGAATCGTCAATACATCCCCGCCATTTTCTAGACAGGCATAGCATTGATCAATACATGCATACACGTCCTTGTAATATTCACTTTCTTCGCCATTCATTACAAATTTATCTGCAATTTCCGCAATGATTGCACTCGCTGTCGATTTTTCCAGATCCATATGCATATTCTTATATGTCTTGATGGTGGATACATTTTTTAATGTGTACATTGTTCTGCCATCTTGATAGTCAATCAAACATTGCGCTTTTGTATATGGAATGACTCTGCCTGCATTTTTACTGGATGCTTTTCTTGCACCATTAGCAACAAGTGAAATCTTTCCATATTCTTCTGAAAGAAAAGTCAGAATCACACTCGCATCTTTATAATCAATTTGTTTTAGAATGAATCCATGAAGAACATCATTCATCTTTTCCTGCACCGCCATAACCATACTCACTGATGAGATGATCATGGTTTCTCCATTCATCTTCTACACGAACAAACAATTCAAGATAAACTTTTCTTCCAAGAAGCTTTTCAATATCTTTTCTTGCTTCAACACCAATTCTTTTCAGCATTTTTCCCTGCTTGCCAATCATAATTGGTTTTTGAGAATCTTTTTCTACAAGAATCGTTGCCTGAATATAGCAGGCATCTTTTCTGAATTCTTTATTGTCGATCTTGACTGCTGCCGCGTGCGGAATTTCTTCACGTGTAAAGTCTAAAATTTTTTCACGGATCATTTCCGCAATTCTAAAGTTTTCTGCACCATCTGATACAATTTCTTCATGGTACAACAATCCACCTTCTGGCAAATACTTCTTTGTCGTATTGATCAGATCAAGGAAGGAACGATTATATTTCGCACTCATTGGGAAGAATTCCGCAAATTCATATCGCTTTTGCCAGGATACTAAATTCTTCATGATGTCTCTATCATCCATCTTGTCAATTTTATTTAGAATCAGAAAAACAGGAAGTCCTGCATTTTTCACTGCTTCTAAAACAAATTCATCACCTTTGCCAAAAGGAACAGAACCATCTACTACCAGATAAATCACATCAACACCCTGCATAACATCAAATGCCTCTTTATTCATTCTTGCATCCAGACGTTGTGTCGGTTTATGAATACCTGGTGTATCTGTAAAAATAATCTGACAGTCTTCTCTTGTTAAAATACCTCTGATCTCACTTCTTGTTGTCTGTGGCTTTGAAGATACAATGGCCACCTTCTCTCCAACTAAAGCATTGATCAATGTACTTTTTCCCGCATTTGGTCTTCCTGCTAATCCAACAAATCCACTTTTCACGTTTTCAACTCACTTTCTAGAAATGATCGGATCTAAGATCTGATCTTGTAAAGCAAACATTACTTTTTCATCTTCTTCACACATATGATCATAGCCTAAACAGTGCAGCATTCCATGTGTAAACAAGAATCCCATTTCTCTGTCATAGGAATGACCATATTCTTTTGCCTGCTTCTTGCAGTAATTGATATTAATAAAAATATCACCGAGATCTTTTTCCTCTTCACTGATGAAATCATCTTCATCATCGCGAATGGCAAATGAAATCACATCCGTAGGACGATCTACATTTCTATAATCTCGATTGATTTTATGAATTGTCTGAGAACGTACAAACGTTACAGATAATTCATAATCTTCTGGTAATTCTAATATTTTTTCTGCGCTTTTTGCTATTTTCTGAAACAAAGATGCATATACACTAACATCCTGGTTTGTTCGATTAATTAATGTAATTTCCATATAAGCTACCTCTTGCAAATATTATACATGTAAATTGTTCATTGTGAAATTGCAACAAAATGTAAATTTTATGTTGGAAGATAATAAAGTTTTGGTAAAATTAATATGTTTCATATCGTCAGGAGGGAATATGACTTTAGGATCAATCAGCTGGAACATGATCTTAGGCGGATTTGGCTTATTTATGTTCGGCATAACCTTTATGGGAGATGGTCTAAAAGCTGTCGCTGGAGACAAGCTTAGAGAATACATCGACAAATATACTTCGAGTACATTTTCGGGCATCATCATTGGTGTGTTGCTTACAATATTATTGCAGTCATCATCTGCAACCACAGCAATTGTCATTGGTCTAGTACGTGCTGGACTGATGTCATTAGATCAGGCTGCTGGTGTAGTACTTGGTGCGAATATTGGTACGACAATTACTTCATTCTTGATTTCTATCAGCTTGGATAAATATGCATTGTATATCGTCTTCCTTGGAGCATTGTTTATATGCTTTGGTGGAAAACAAAAGACAAAGTACTATGGAAATGTCATTCTTGGATTTGGATTAATTTTCTATGGTATGGATGCAATGGGTACTGCCTTAGCAGAATTGAAACAATTACCACAGTTTACAAGTTTTGCATTAAGCATGGCAAGTAATCCTCTGCTTGGATTCTTAGCTGGCATATTGATTACAGCAGCACTGCAGTCTTCTGCAGCAACAATTGGTGTGATTCAGAAATTATACAATGCTGGAGCTGTTTCCTTAGGTGCATCGATTCCGTTTATGCTAGGTGCGAATATCGGAACAACAATGACTGGTATTCTTGCTTCTATTGGTGGAAGTACCGCAGGGAAAAGAACAGCAGCAATGCATACGATCATGAATGTGATTGGCGGTGTGATTGGACTGGCGTGTCTAGTACCGTATACAGGTTTTATTTCTTCCGTCTTTGGCAGTCTGAATCCTATGATGCAGATTGCAATGGCAAATATTATATTTAAAACAGTTACTACATTGATCTTTATTCCATTTGTGAAACAGCTTGTCGCAATTGTTAGAAAGATCGTTCCTGGCAAAGAACCAGAACTTATGGAAATTGATATTGATGAATTAGATACAAATGTTGCTTCTGTATTACCTTCCTTTGCTTTAATTCAGGCACAGCAGGCAATCTTGAAAATGAGTGATGTCGTAAAAGAAGATGTCAATCAGACACGCATCTTCATGAATGAAAAAGGCAGTGAAGAAGATCTTGAAATGCTGAAAAGAAATGAAGCAATGTGCAATAAGTTCGACAAGAAGATTACAGAATATCTCATTCAATTATCTGTTCAGCCAAACCTGACAGAACAAGACATCTTAGAAAACCGTCTTTATCTTGATACAACAAAGAACCTTGAAAGACTTGGCGATCTTGCAATGAATCTTGGAGAGTTCTATAACATGGTTTACTCTGATGATCATATATTCTCAGACTTAGCGATGAAAGACATGAATGCCATGTATCAGCAATTCATTGAAATGTTTGATCTGACAATTGAAATCTTTGTTACAAAAAATCAGGTTGCCTATGGCAGACTCATTGAAATGGAAGATGTCATGGATAAATTAGAATATGATGCTAGAGAAGCACATTTTGTACGTATGAGTAATCATACATGTACTTCTCCAATCGCAGAGAGTGTCTATTGCGATATTCTAGGTACTTTGGAGCGTATGGGGGACCACTGCTGCAATATTGCAAGATCTTCCGTTACAAGCCAGACAAAAGTGATTCAACCAGATATTATCTAAAAAAGATTGAGAAATTTCTCAATCTTTTTTGATGGATTCGTAACGTTCAATAATTTTTTGAACAAGTGGATGTCTGACAACATCGTCACTGGATAAATGCAGAATCGCAATGTCATCAATCCCTTTTAAAATAGCACTTGCTTCTTCTAGACCACTCTTGATTTTATGTTCAAGATCAATCTGCGTAATATCACCAGTAATAATCATTTTGGAATTAAACCCAAGACGTGTCAGGAACATTTTCATTTGTGATGTTGTTGTATTCTGTGCTTCATCTAGAATGACATAACAATCATCTAATGTTCTACCTCTCATGTAAGCAAGCGGAGCGATTTCAATCGTTCCTTTTTCAATCAATACTTCTGTCTTTTCATTTCCAAGACACACACGTAAAGCATCATATAAAGGTGTTAAATATGGATCTACTTTCTCTTTGAGATCTCCTGGAAGGAATCCAAGATTTTCACCTGCTTCTACTGCAGGACGCGTCAATACAATACGTTTGACATCTCCTTTTTTCAAAGCAGTGACCGCCTGAATGACAGCTAAGTACGTTTTTCCTGTACCTGCAGGTCCAATCGCAAATACAATTGGTTTGTCCTGCATTGCCTTTACAAATGCAAGCTGCCCTTTTGTTTTTGGCATAATTGCTTTTCCTGCAAGTGTTCTGCCAACAACATGCTGATTCATATCTTCAAGATTGATATCTTCATTTCTCGTTACTAAACGATAAATATAGATCACATCCTGTTCACTGATATTCTTTCCATTTTCCGCTTTTTCTAATAATTTAGCTGCCACACGCGCAATATTCATTTTTGTGACTTCATCACAATCCTGGATCATCAGCTTCTCATCGCGGAATGAGATTCTCTTCCCGCAGCATTGAGACAATACTTTTAAATTTGCATCATTTACTCCACAGAATGAAATATATGTTGCTTCCTGCAATCCAGAAAATTCTATTACTTCACTATTCAAACTAAATCTCCTTCATTCCTTTATATGATTATATCAACTTTCAACTATTTCACAAAAAAAAGATGAGTTTTACCTCATCTCTTACTTACCTCTTCTTCTAGCCTTACGAGCTGCTTCACTCTTAAGCTTTCTCTTGATTCCAGGTTTTACATAGTATTCTCTCTTACGAGCTTCTGCTAATGTACCATTACGGCTAACCTGACGCTTGAAGCGGCGTAATGCATCATCTAGATTTTCATTTTCTTTTACGACTACTCTTGCCATTGTTACTCACCGCCTTTCTCATCCGAGCTCATCTATAATACCAAATTCAATCCCTTTTTGCAAACTTATTTTTTGAAATCTTTTAATGTTGTCTCTTGCTGATAGCCAAGGCCATTCTTACGCATGATGAGATACGCTGCCGATATAACAATCACTGTAATGATCCAGCTGATTGGATACGCAAGCATCAATGTTGTAAAACTTCTATGGGAAGCAAAATATGTAAAGATATATACAATTCTAACACCACAGATACATACAAGTGCAATTAGTGCAGGTGTCAGAGATTCTCCATATCCTCTCATTGCACCAGAAATAATATCAATGGTTCCATTAATTACTTCAAATGACAAAATCCAGAATAATCTTTGATAGCCAAAGGCAATGACATTTGGATCAGAATTAAATAAGCGAAGCAGCTGTTTTCCAAATATAATAATTAAGGCTATGTCACAACAATTAGTTGATAATAGCGGTTTTTAGAAGGAGAGCAAATCGCTCTCCTTATTTTTATCCCTACAAA
>QQXM01000151.1 GCA_014610835.1 Erysipelotrichaceae bacterium 7770_A6 | reverse complement strand
CGTTCAATTGCCAGGGCCTGCTTTCCGAACAGTGTGTGTATTGTGGATCACTTCCATCTGTCGCAGGAGCTTGGCAGGCGCATAGATTCCGTACGAATCAGGACGATGAAGAAATACTCAGGAAACAGGAAAAGCGATGAATACTATCTTCTGAAGAAGTTCAACTGGATGATCTTACAGTTGTCTCTGGAGAAATAGAACTGGATGAAAAGTATGTACTAAATTCACATAAAGGTGAAAAAATAGATAATTTGAAGCCAAGAAAACGTGGTGGTTCAGCTTCTAAAAGAGGACTGTCAAATGAACAGATCTGTTTACCTACAGCAGTGCAGAGAAATGGCACTGCTGTTTTAGGATTAACTGCACCACACTTTGGACAAACCTTGATACAGTAGTTTCTTGATTCTTTCTTTGCATTTGTCAAATCGATTAACTGTCTATCGATTTTATCCTTTGCATATTGATCTAGATTGTTGTAAAAGTTAATGATTTCAGTATCTTTCATAATGTCATCTCCTTGAATGTGGAAAAAACAGAACAGGATCTGATACTGTTAAGTATCGGTTACCTGTTCTATTTATTTTTGTTTATCGGTGAATAGTAACATATTTAGAGAAGAAAAACATTGTCTTCTCTTTTTTTTAGATTGAAATACGGTAAACTATAGGTAAGCGCATACTTTTGAAGGGAGTTTATATGGAATACGATGAATACATGAAGAAATGTGAAGAGATATGGGGGAGAAATGAAAAACTCATTGCTTTATTCAAGCAGGATATTTCAGATCTATCAGAAAAAACCATTAATAATCATGTACGTTATGTAAAGTTTTATATTGATGATTTTTTAACATTTCGTGAACCGTTGAGTGTAGAAGAAGGTGTGGATTATTTAAATGAATGCTTTGATTATTTTGTACCTCAGAAATGCTGGTGGTCTTCTCCACATATGATACGTTCTGTTTCAAGCAGTGTTAAAAAATTCTATCACTCAATGTATCTACATCACATTATCAGTAAAGAAGAATATGAATCCGTTAGGCACACAATTAAATATTGCTTAGAGGACTGGATCCAGGATCTCATGGAGAGGAGATAATATGAATTCAAGTTTTCCCAAAGATTTTTTATGGGGCGGTGCAACAGCTGACTTTCAGTATGAAGGTGGATTCAACGAAGGTGGAAGAGGTATTAACTCTCAGGATTTTGTAACGAGTGGATCTGTAAAACAGAAACGCCAGATTACATTACAATTACAAGATGGTTCGAGAGGAACTGTGAACTCACTGGAATCTTTTCCAGATGGTGCAGAAGCAAAGCTCTATGATGATGTATATTATCCATCACATAAGGCAGTGGATTTCTATCATCATTATCAGGAAGATATTGCTTTGATGGCGGAAATGGGCTTCAATATTTTCCGCTTTTCAATTTGCTGGTCTAGAATCTTTCCAACAGGAGTGGAAGAAAAACCAAATGAAGAAGGTTTGCAATTCTATGATGCGGTAATAGATGAATGTAGAAAATATAATATTGAGCCATTAATTACGATCTGTCATGATGAAATGCCAGATTATCTTGCGAGAAACTATGATGGATGGAACAGTCGTGTTTTAATTGATGCGTATGTGAAATATGCGACAACATTATTTGAAAGATATCGTGGTAAGTGTAAATACTGGCTGACATTTAATGAATTGAATGCAATTCATGGATATGCAAAGCTTGGTATTCATAAAGAAACACCACAGACATTCTATCAGTGTCAGCATCATATGTTTGTGGCAAGCAGTAAAGTAATCAAGATTGGTCATGAAATGATGCCGGGTGCAATGTTTGGGGCAATGTTTGCAATGAGTGAGATGTATCCTGCAACATGCAAAGCTGAAGATGTATTTGCGTGCTATGAGCATCGTAGAATGAATTATTTCTTCATTGATGTTATGGCAAGAGGAAAATATCCAAACTACGCACAGAAGATCTTTGATGAGAAAAATGTACATTTGCATATGGAAGATGAAGATCTAGAACTGATCAAAGAATATCCATTAGACTTTGTGTCATTCTCATACTATCGTTCTAGTACGATTACCGCAGATCACTTTACGACAATGGACCCAATGGGAATTATGGGTGGGGAAGGAAATCCGTATTTACCATCTACACCTTGGGGATGGCCAATTGATCCGCTTGGATTGCGTTATTGTTTGAATGAATTGTATGACCGTTATCAAAAGCCATTGTTTGTGATTGAAAATGGATTGGGTGAAATCGACCGGTTTGAAGATGGAACGGTACATGATTCTTATCGTATCGAATATTTATCCAAGCATTTTCAGGCAATGAAAGATGCCATCAATATTGATCATGTTCCATGTTTTGGCTATACGATGTGGGGACCATTGGATCTTGTTTCATTGAGCACAGGTGAAATGAAGAAGAGATATGGTTTTGTATATGTGGATATGGATGATGAAGGAAATGGAACATTGAAGAGAGTGAAGAAAGACTCCTTTGCATGGATGAAGAAAGTGATTGCATCCAATGGAGAAGATCTCACATATTGAAAAGTTCTTTCATATACATGACAAAAAACACATAGAAAGATGAAAAACCATCTTTCTATTTTTTTGTATACGGTATAAACTTTTAAGTAATTTAAGGAGGATTCTCAGCTTTTTTGAGATACATATCATATGACAAATCAATGGTTAAATCATGCGGTATTTTATGAAATTTACCCACAGTCTTTTTGCGATTCTAATGGAGATGGGATTGGAGATATCCAGGGGATTATTTCTAAATTAGATTACATTGAAGAACTTGGATGTAATGCAATCTGGATGAATCCTTGCTTTGATTCTCCATTTGTAGATGCAGGGTATGATGTTAGAGATTATTACAAAGTTGCACCTAGATATGGTACAAATGAAGATTTGAAGCAGTTATTCATAGAAGCACATCAAAGAAATATGCATGTGATTCTAGATCTTGTTCCAGGACATACATCGATTGAAAGTGACTGGTTCAAACAATCATGCAAGGCAGAAAAGAATGCGTATACAGATCGTTATATCTGGTCTGATACTGTATGGAATGCACCTGTTGGTGTTGGAAGCATTACAGGATGGTATCGTGGAGGATATGACCGTGATGGTGCAGCTGCATTGAATTTCTTTACAGCACAGCCTGCATTGAATTATGGATTTTACGAGAAAGATGAAGGACAAGACTGGCAGCAGGATATGAATGATGCAGGTCCACTTGCAACACGTGATGAAATCAAAAACATCATGCGTTTCTGGTGTGGACTTGGATGCGATGGATTTAGAGTGGATATGGCTGGCAGCCTTGTAAAAAATGATCCAGATAAAGCTGGAACCATTGCATTATGGAAAGATGTGTCTGGATTCTTGAAGAAGGAATTTCCAGAAGCAGTTATGGTTTCTGAATGGGGTGAACCTGATAAAGCATTAGAAGCAGGATTTGACATGGACTTCCTTTTGCATTTTGGTCCATCACATTATCCAGATTTATTTAGAACAGAACATCCATTCTTTTCGCATCTGGCACAAGGAAATCTAGATGCATTCTGGAATATTTACCAGCAGAATTATGAAAAGGCTGTAAAGAATGGTGGTTTGATCTGTATCCCTAGTGGAAACCATGATATGGATCGTATGGCTAGAACATTAGACAAAGAAGAAAGCAAGATTGCCTTTGCATTCTTATTATCTATGCCAGGAGCTCCATTTATCTATTATGGAGATGAAATTGGCATGCGTTATGTAGATGTACCACATTCCATTGAAGGTGGATATGACCGTACAGGCTCTAGAAGTCCAATGCAGTGGGATACAAGTACAAATGCTGGCTTCTCTAGTGCTAGAAAAGAAGATTTGTATATCATGCAGGATGAAGAAAGTATGAAAACAATTAACGTTGCAAGTGAAGAAGCTGATGAAAATTCTTTGCTTCATGAAGTACAGGATCTCATTGAAATTCGAAAAGAACATTCTGCTTTAGGAAATTGTGCATCTTTCAAGCTTGTGCAAAATGGATATCCATTGATTTATGAAAGAGAAAGTGAAGATGAGAAGATTCTAGTTATATTGAATCCAGGTGATCAGGATCGGAAAGTTGATGTTGATCTGAATGGAGAAGTAATTTATTCCTATCATGGCAACAGCATTCATGAAAATGTTGTCAGTTCTAGAAGTGCATTCTTTATTCGAAAATAAAGAAAGGTGAGAAATCATCTTTCTTTTTTTTAGGGGTTGCAATAAAATTGTATACGTATTTAGGAGGAATTTTTCAAGATGGTAGAATGGAAAAATCTTGATGAGCTAAATTCTTTTAAAGAATTAGAAGCTTGCGAAAAAGTGGATTTGAAAACAGTCATGAGTGGAAATGAAGGTGCAGAAAGAGTAAAGACTTATTCTTGTGCAATGGCTGAAGGACTTACTTATAATTATGCCGCAAAAGCAGTTGATGCTAAAGTTTTAGAAGCAATCAAGAAACTTGCTGAAGAAGCACAGCTGAGTGAAAAGTTTGAAGCTCTCTACAATGGTGAGATGGTAAATACAGGTGAAAAGAGACTTGTATTACATCAGCTATGTAGAGGTCAGTTAGGTGAAGATGTCATTGCTGATGGCGTTAACAAGAGAGAATTCTATGTAAAGCAGCAGAAAAGAATTGCTGAATTTGCTGAAAAGGTTCATAACGGAACAATTACAAACGCAGCTGGTGAAAAGTTCACAACAGTTGTACAGATTGGTATCGGTGGATCTGATCTAGGTCCTCGTGCGATTTACATTGCACTTGAAAACTGGGCTAGAAAGAACAACACATTAAAGATGGAAGCTAAGTTCATCTCTAACGTAGATCCAGATGATGCTGCGGCTGTTCTCAACAGCATTGATGTTGCACATTCCTTATTCGTTCTTGTTTCTAAGTCTGGTACAACACTTGAAACATTAACAAATGAAGCTTTTGTTAAGGATGCATTAAAGAATGCTGGTCTTGATCCAGCAAACCATATGGTTGCAGTTACATCTGAAACTTCTCCACTTGCTAAGAATGAAGGTTATTTAGATGCTTTCTATATGGATAACTACATTGGTGGTCGTTATTCTTCCTCTTCTGCTGTTGGATGTGCAGTATTGTCTCTTGCATTTGGTCCAAAGGTATTTGCTGATTTCCTGGATGGTGCAGCTGCAGAAGATAAGCTTGCATGTGAAAAGGATGTTATGAAGAATGCAGCAATGCTTGATGCATTGATTGGTGTATATGAAAGAAATGTTCTTGGATATGAAAATACTGCTGTACTACCATATTCTCAGGCATTATCTCGTTTCCCTGCACACTTACAGCAATTGGATATGGAATCTAATGGTAAGTCTGTTAACCGTTTTGCTGAACCTGTAAATTATCCTACAGGACCAGTGATCTTTGGCGAGCCTGGTACAAATGGTCAGCACTCTTTCTATCAGTTACTCCACCAGGGTAAGACAATTATCCCTCTACAGTTTATTGGATATAGAAATTCTCAGATTGGTACAGATGTAGTGATTGAAGGTTCTACTTCTCAACAGAAGCTATGTGCAAATGTTGCTGCACAGATCGTTGCATTTGCCTGTGGTAAAGATGATGCAAATCCAAACAAGAAGTTTGACGGTGGAAGACCATCATCTATCATCATTGGTGATAAATTAACACCTGCTAGCTTAGGCGCATTACTTGCTCACTTTGAAAACAAGGTAATGTTCCAGGGCTTTGCATGGAATGTGAACAGCTTTGATCAGGAAGGTGTACAGCTTGGCAAGGTACTTGCTAAGAAGGTACTTGCACATGAAACTGATGGTGCATTAGCTGTATATTCTGATTTATTAAATATCTAATGATTGAGCACTTCAAATTGAAGTGCTTTTTTTCGTATAATGGAAGCATGAAAATATTATTTTTAGACATTGATGGTACTGTTTTATCTCACACAACAAATACAATTCCTTCTTCTGCATTAAAAGCAATCAATACAGTTAGAAAACAAGGAATCAAAGTATTTGGCTGTACAGGTAGACATACTTTAGAATTAGAAAAACTGCCTTTAGAGCATTTAGAAGTAGATGGCTGGATCACAATGAATGGAGCATATAACTATACAGAATCTTGTGTAATTAGTTCTTATCCAATTGAAAAGCAGGATATTCATGCATTGTATGATTTCTTAAAGAAAGAATCATTTCCTGTACAATTTCTAGAAGCAAAGTATATGTATATGAATATGCATTCTTCTCTTGTTGAAAAAAGTCTGGAAAAGATTCATTCTGAGCAAGATCCAATTGCACCACTTGAAAGAATTCTTGAAAATAATATCTATATGTTTATTCCATGGGTCGAACAGGAAATCTATGATCAGATTTCTTTTGAAAATGTGAAAGAAGTTCGCTGGAATGCATATGCGGTAGATTGTTTTCATAAGGAATGTGGGAAGAAACATGGCATTACAGATGTACTCAATTATTATGGTATTTCAAAGGAAAACAGCTGCAGTGTTGGAGATGGTGAAAATGATATTTCTATGTTTGAAGCGTGTGGAAAAAACGTAGCAATGGGAAATGCTGTGGATTCTTTAAAACAGCGAGCTGACTATATTACAAGTGATATTGATGCAGGTGGATTAGAAGAAGCAATAAAATTTCTTGTAAAATGAAATTTTATTTCGGAATATATTTAGTAGAATATAAGTAAGTTTTTTAAGAGGTAGAATTTATGTTAGAAGAAATGAAAGTTGTCATTGCGGATATTGATATGACGTTGACCGCAAAGGGTGGAGAATTACCAGAAATCACAAAGGAAGCATTTGAAATCCTGCATCGCAATGATGTTAGAATTGGTTTGGGAACAGGAAGAGAAATCAATCAGGCATTAAGAGGCATGGGTAAGAAATGGGGCTTATCTTTTGAATTTGATTTTGTTGTGGGAATGAATGGTGGTATGGTTCTGGATCATAGAAATGATAATTACTGGCAGACAGACTACCTGACAACAGAGGAAATGAAGAATATTCTTTACTACATGGAACCATTGATTGATAAATACAAAGTTGCGGTAAACTGTGAAGGAAATGAGAATCATAATGCGATGAATATTTCTGGAGAATTACTGGAATCTTCTAGAAGACATGGTTTTGACTTTGTTGATTGTACAGGAGATATTGAACGTGTCTGTGAAAGACCGACATTCAAGTTCCTGTTCCGTGGCGAAGCTGAAAATGAAGCTGAACTGAGAGAATATTTCTTGAAGAAGTTTTCTGACAATTATCAGATCATCAGTACATTCCCTGGTACTGTAGAAGTGATGCATAAAGGCATTGATAAAGGTTCAGGATTGAAGAAATATGTTTCCTGGGAAAATATTGATTTGAAAGATGTTATTGCATTTGGTGATAATGAAAATGACAATACAATGTTGATGGATGCTGGATGGGGCGTTTGTCTTATGGATGGTTCAGATGGTACAAAGAAGTGTGCAGATGACATCACAGAATATGATTGTGAAAGTGGTGGTGTTGGTCATTACCTGTTTGATCATTACATAACACCTAAGAATCTGAAGTGAAAAGATTGGGAAAACCAGTCTTTTTTTATGAGAATAAAATAGTTGAATATATGAACAAAATCTATTAGAATCTTGTCATAGAGAACGAATATGAAAAATGAAATCAATGAAAAAGTATTAACATCATGGTTGAATATGACAACCGCTATTAATAACGATAAAATGACATCTTCTTTGCCATTTAATGAAGCAATGGTTTGTAGATATTTATATCAGCATGCAAGTGAACATGTGATTGCTTCACAGTTATGTGAATGGCTTGGCATGCAGAAATCACAGATGAATCGTACGATTATGAATATGGAAAAGAAGAATCTGATTCATCGTGTTAGAAATGAAGAAGATCGTAGACAGATCTTTCTTGTATTGAATGATGAAATGATGGAAATCTATCGTAAACAGCATAAACATATCTTAAGAATCATCGATGCGATCTGTGATGAGTTGGGTGAAGAAAAGAGTAATGAGGTTGCTGGTTTGTTTGAACAGGTTGCCATGATTGCAAAAGAAGTGATTGACTGAAAGTGCGGATGCACTTTTTTTCTTGCATTTCTTTCATTCCTTTGTACAATAGTACATGTCTTTTTGACCGAGAGTAGCGGCTACCTCTCGTTAACTAAAATAAGGAGATGAAATCAATGAACACAAAAACATTCGCAAAAGTTGCGATGATTGCGGCAGTATATACTGTCTTGACACTTGCGTTAGCACCTATTTCTTACGGTAACTTACAGATTCGAGTATCTGAAGCATTAACAATGCTTCCACTCATCTATCAGCCAAGTATTTATGGTGTAACTCTTGGATGCTTCTTGAGTAACTTAATTGGAGCAATGAGTGGAGTAAATCCTACAGGCTATATCGATGCCGTTGTTGGTACTGCAGCAACATTCTTTGCGGCATACTGTACTTGGAAGCTAAGAGATAAGAAAGTTGGAAAATATCCACTATTCGCAATCTTAATGCCAGTGATCTGGAACTTCTTCTTTGTAGGAGCAGAACTTGGCTGCTTGTTTATGCCGGAAAACTTCCTTCTTGGAACAGTGATCAATGGCACATGGGTTGCACTTGGTGAAGTCATTGCGGTGATTCTTGGTGTGATCTTAACGAATGTATTAGATAAAACAAAAATCTTTAAAGACTAAATAAAAAGGCGCTCCAAAATTGGATGAGGTGTCAAGAAATTGATTTTCAAATAACATGAGGAATTGAAAGAATTTCAACACCTCAA
>QQXM01000150.1 GCA_014610835.1 Erysipelotrichaceae bacterium 7770_A6 | reverse complement strand
CAGTCTGGCGTATGCGAATGAAGCTGCTTCATATGCTTGAAAAAATGATTGCAGATACAGTTGTCTCTGGAGAAATAGAATTAGATGAAAAGTATGTACTAAATTCACACAAAGGCGAAAAAATAGATAATTTGAAACCAAGAAAACGTGGTGGTTCAGCTTCTAAAAGAGGACTGTCAAATGAACAGATATGTTTACCTACAGCAGTGCAGAGAAATGGCACTGCTGTTTTAAAAGCAACAAACACAGCAGCACC
>QQXM01000149.1 GCA_014610835.1 Erysipelotrichaceae bacterium 7770_A6 | reverse complement strand
GTTTGGGAATTTGCTGGATTTGTTAACATTCCCCAATTTCTTTCATTTATCTCTTGACTTCCTTATAGTTAAATTCTCCTTGTTTTTCCTAATCTTTTTATACCATATTGTTTGGGTGTGAACAATATAGATGGATGTATGTGTTTATGATGAAAAAAATAAGGAACTATGTAAATTACACAGTTCCTCTAAAACTTTCGTTTTGTGATGTGTATCTATATTACATTTTTGGAAAACAATTGTCAAAAAGAATAAATTGTTTCTGTGTAGAAAAAAATGAAATATTTTTTTGGGAAACTGTTATAAGATAATTTTATGAAAAATGAATTGATAGTAATCATGATTGATGATAATGAAGAAGAATTGAAACAAACGTTTTTACATTTAAAGACAGTTGTTCCTATGGATCAATATGATTTAAATGTATATCAATTTACTGGATTTCATGATGAATTGCTGCGTATTCATGCGGATGTGTGTATCATTGATTTAAATATGAAAGAAATGAATGGATTTCAAGTGGCAAGAATTATTTCAAGTGTATATCCAGATACGAAAATCGTTTTCTGTACAAAACATAATAATCTTGTTTTTGAAGCATTTAAGTATGATGTTTTTTGCTTTATTAGAAAAGATCATCTGCTTGAAGATTTGAAAAAAATGATAAAGAAAATAGGGAATGAATCTCAAAAGATGTATCCAATTGATCAAATGCAGTATCCATTACGTTCAATCGTGTATTTTGAAGCATCTCATAATTATTTGCTTTTACATATGCATGATGGAACAATCTTAAAAGATAAGAAACGATTAAAAGAAATAGATGAAAATACGTTAGATGGATTTGGAAAAATATCGAGCAGTTTTATTGTGAATTTTAGATACATCAAAAAGATGGAGAAAGAAAAAGTGACATTACTGGATGGAACAAATCTTTATATCAGTCGAGCAAACAAGCATCGGATTAAAGAAAAATATAGTTTGTATATTTTGGGTGACTGCTATGGATAAAATTGTGGAATGTATTCTTTTATGCACTGTATTTTTGTTTTATGTGAGTATTCTTGATTGTAAATCCTTTTTGAAGAGTGTTATATCGTTGTTTTTGAGCGTTTGTGTTACTGAATCTTTCATTTGGGGAAATGGTGTAGTGAATCAAGGATATCTATCATATTTTTATATTCTGATTGCGACAATAGTATTAATTATTTCTGGGAAGAAATGGAAAGAATCTATTTTTTTCGCGATGATTTTGAATTTGATGTTCTATTTCATTCATAATCTGTGCATTATTCTTTTATCCATGCATTTCTACTGGGGTATTCAATGTGGTTTGTTGTTAAAGGAACATCTTGTTTTGATTGCTGTGCTGGAAATGGTTTTGTTTATTTTTAGCGTGATATTAACTGCCTGTTTAGTGAAAAAGAAAGTGATTGAAATAGACGGTGCAGTTTGTTTCTTTGTGACTTCTATCAGTATTGTGCTTTGGGTTTTATCAAATTATGTTCATTTCTTGAAATTTGCTGACTATGATTTGCTTTCTTTATGTATTTCAGGAGTCGTACTTGTGATGGGCATTGTTTTAGAAGTGTACGAACAGAAAAAAATGAGAGAATTAGTGGATGAAAAGCTAACTATATAAAAGTCAACAGAAATTGATGAAAAAGTTTGAAAATGAAATTCTTTGAACAAGTTAGTTTCAG
>QQXM01000017.1 GCA_014610835.1 Erysipelotrichaceae bacterium 7770_A6 | reverse complement strand
GTATTGCTGACATGAAGAAAGATGATCTTTTCATTTATTCTATTTCTTGAATTCACCATTTTGCTAATATAGCCAAAAAAAATATAATTTTTCATTTATAAACATTTTTCACCCACAGCTTTCACATATTTTTTTCAAAAATATATAGACAAATCTTTTTTATTTGATATCATAGTTCAGGCAATTTTAGGAGGAACTATGAAAAATTCAAAAATGTCATTAGCTAAAAAAATGGTTATTGCACTGATACTTGGCATAGTTGTCGGTATTGGGGCTATTTTTTTAAGGGTTAATCTCACAGAAAACGGTCAAGAAGCAACATGGTCAGCGATTAACAATTTATTGTTTGCTGACATTACAGCTGAAGGAAACGAAAAAGCTATTGGTTTATTTTATATTGTTGGTCAATTGTTTGTTAATTCAATGCAAGTTATCATCATCCCAATGGTATTCACATCTATTGTTATTGCAATGATTAGAATATCTGATGCTAAGAAACTTGGTAGAATTGCTAGTAAAACAATTGGCTATTTTTTATTAACAACAGTTATCGCAATTTTAGTTGCCGCTGTTTGTGGAATGATTACTTATAACGCTGGTCTTTTCCAGGCTGTTGAAACAAACCTTGAAGCAGCTGCTGGCAAGAGTGGTTCAAACCCATTACTATTCATCGTTAACGCAGTGCCAAACAACTTTGTATCTGCATTGAGCAATAATGGCGGTGTATTAGCAATTGTTGTCTGCGCTGTTGCTGTTGGTCTTGGTATTAATACAAATAAAGAAAAGTTCAAACAGATCACAGCTCTTTGTGAACAGATCTCCGAACTTGTTACAATCATCTTATCCTGGATCGTTAATACATTCGCTCCAGTCGCAATCTTCTGCTTATTAACAAGAACATGTGCAGCGTATGGTGTTTCTTATTTAAAACCAGCACTTAGCTATATTGTATTAACAACAGTATTACTACTCGCATTCTTATTTATCTTCTATCCATTGTTCGTATCCGTTACAACAAAGCTGTCCCCAACAATCTTCGCAAAGAAGATTGCTAAGGTTGCATTATTTGGTTTTTCAACATCTTCAAGTGCAGCTACTCTTCCAATGAATATTGAAACTGCAGAAAAAGAATTAGGTATATCTGAAGAAATCGCATCCTTCGTATTACCACTTGGTATGACAATCAACATGGATGGTACTGCATTAATGCAGGTTGTCGCTACAATCTTTATCGCAGGTGTTGCTGGATACACAGTACACCTTCCTCAGTTGATCTTAATTGGTTTATTAGCTGTTATTGCTTCTGTTGGTACACCAGCTGCTCCAGGTGCAGGTGCAATTATCCTATTTACAATCTTATCTGGCGTTGGATTCACAAATCCTATCGCATTATCAGTATATGCATTGATTCTCGCAATCAACCGACCAATTGAAATGCTTGTTACCGCATTAAATGTTACAGGTGATACTGCCTGTGCAATGGTTGTATGCAAGAGTGAAAACTCTCTCAACGAAGAAGTATTCAATACAGTAAACAAGTAATCGATCTATGAAAGTCACTTCAAACGAAGTGGCTTTTTTTGATGGGTAACAACGCGTTGCTTTACCCATGTTCTTTTCTTTGCTAATTTATAGTTAATGGAGGAAATCAAAAATGGAAACAAAAGATATCATTTTAGAATTGCGTACAAAAAATAAATTATCACAAGATGAACTTTCTAAAAAAGTCATGGTAACTAGACAAGCAGTATCTCGGTGGGAAAATGGAGAAACAATTCCAAATACTGAAACTCTCAAACTTCTTTCAAAAGAATTCAACGTTTCCATCAATACGCTTTTAGGTTCACCTAGAAGGCTAATTTGTCAATGTTGTGGAATGCCACTTACAGATGATTCCATCATAAGTCATGAAAGTGATGGATCATTCAATGAAGAATACTGCAAATGGTGCTATGCAGATGGAACATACACGTATCATAACATGAATGACTTAATTGACATATGTGTAAAAAATATGGTCAATGATCAATTCACTGAAGAACAGGCACGTCCCTATATGGAAGAAATTCTTCCACAGCTAGATTACTGGAAACGATATGAAGAACTCAGTGATGATGGACAATTTGAAGCATTTAAACAACAACTCTTACAAGAAATCAATGCGCTTCATATTGAAGGATTGCCAGAAGTTAAGAAATTAAATGCTTTGGTTGGAAAATATGTCAATCTTGCATATCCACTTCCAAATGGAAAAACAGTGCAATTTCTAGATGATGACACAACATATCTAGGCAATCAATTAGAATCTGAATTTGGTGGAGATCGATGTTTTGGTATTCTTACAAGTATGGATTTTCTACTCATCTGCACATATGAAAAAGATGGAATCAATCCAGAACTTGTTCTATACAAGAAAAGATAAAAAAGCTCAGACAAAGATGATTTGTTTTCATCCAAGTCTGAGTTTTATTTTTACTCTTCTTTTTTCCAGAATCCACTGAGATAGAATACACCACCAATGACAAGCGGCATAAATCCTGCCAAGGCATCACCAAGCCAGAACCCTTTTGGCCCCATACCTAGCGCCCATCCTAGAAGATATGCTAAACCAACACGTGCAATCATGCCGTCTAATATCGCAACACACAGGTTTAATTTAGAGTTTCCTGAACCATTAATAATACCAAATGCAAAACAGCGTGTCGCTGCACCAAAGAAATTCAAAATTGCTGGTAAAACAATAATTGTTGCTTCCGCTAATACAGCTTCATCAGAAGTAAACATTCCAAATATCATATCTGGATCGTATTTAATTACAATACTTCCAATGACTGATAATGTGAATGCTCCACCAAATGCCCAGGCAAGAATCTTAGGAACACGATCATACTTTCTTGCACCTAAGTTTTGACCAATCATACTTGCCGCAGCTGTTGTAATAGAGTTTGACATAATACCCATCATCATATTGAGTTTACTGATGATACCCGCAATTGCACTGTAAATGATTCCAAAGGAATTTACCCATGCCGCAACAACCGTCTGTGAAATAGAAATAGAAGCAGACTGTAATGCCATTGGAATGCCTAATGCAGAAATCTTTGCCATTGCATTTCCATCTGGAATAAAACTCTTTAATTTAAAATCAAACCCAAACTCTTCTTTTCTTTTATACAAATACGCAAATGCAAAGATAAAGCTAAAAGATTGCCCTATAACTGTTGCCCAGGCAGCTCCAGCAACTTCCATCTTAAATCCTGCAACAAATACAATATCTAATACAATGTTGATAATTGCCGCAATTGCAACAAACATAAATGGTCTTTTGGAATCTCCCATACCACGCATAATGGCAGAAACAACATTGTATCCATAAATAAAAATCAAGCCTAAGATACAGATGACAGTATAATCCATTGTATATGCATATGCTTCCTGTGGTGTATTAACAAGCTGTAATAAGTTATCTCTAAAGATATAACATCCCACAGAAATCAATAATGCAATTGAAAATAACAACGTGAATAATGTTCCAATTGTTTTCTTGATTCCATCATGATCCTGCATACCAACTTCACGTGCGATAATAACTTGTCCTGCACTTGAAAAACCCATCGCTACGAAAGTTAATAAATGAAGAATATTTCCCCCAGTACTCACCGCAGACATTCCAGATCCACCAATCACCTGTCCTACAACAATCATATCAACGATGTTATAGATTGCCTGTAATGCATTTGATACAAACAACGGTGCCGCAAAAGCAAACAAAAGCTTAGGCACAGATCCATTCGTAAGATCTTTTACCATTGAATTACTTTTCATTCTTTTCCCCCTTCTGATATTTATTTTTTTCTTACACTTACCGCAATACCATCTCCCACTTCATAATATGAAGTAATAAAACGATCATCATTCAATAGATGTTCCCTGAATTTTTTAATCTTATGAACCATTTGTATCGTACTTCGATTTGAAGATAACTCTTCATTGTCAACAATTCCATGAAAATTCAAATTATCAAAAATAAAAACAGTACCTATTCTACTATTTTTCATGAAGTGTTCTAAATATCTGCGATACTGTGATTTTGCCGCATCTATAAAAATCAAATCATAGATTTTATTTGTCTCAAATGCAGCACCATCTATTAAATGCACATGTATTCTATCATCCAATTTTTCATTTTTGATATTTTGAATTGCTTTTTCATACATTTTTGGATTGATTTCTAATGTATCAATTGTATTATCCCAGCGTATTTTAGCCATATTAATCGCTGAAAACCCAACTGCAGTACCAACTTCAAGAATATCTCGTACTCCTTCATGTTTTCGAATATAATTCAAAAGAAAAGCCATCCCGTCATCCAGCATAATAGGAACATGCTCTTTTCTTGCTTCATCATGGATTTCAATCAACGTTTTTTCCATGAGTATATTTTATCAGAAAATTGACAAACAATATCTGTGTAACTTATTTTCATGGTAAAATGGTTAGATACTTCAGGAGGTGCTTTTTATGATCAATGAAGCTTCAATCAAACGTCACATTGGAAATAACCGTATCTTTGAAAGAGGAGAAAATATTTTCCGTTCAAATGATGTTGGTGATCTCATGGTATTTGATCAAGAATCTTCTGGCCTGACAGAAATTGAAACATGGGTTAACAGCTCAAGTGGATATGATGAATATCAAGTGCGTGTATTACTTGGGAAAAATGGTAATATCATTACAGAAGATTGTACATGTCCTTACTTCGAGGATAACTTTGAACCATGCAAACACATCGCTGCAGTTTTGTTGAAATATATTGATGAAGATAAATTATCCACAATTGGAAATGGATATGCAAAAGAACCTGTATCTGTACAAAGTGATCGTTCCATTCAAGATTTACTGGATACCTATGCAAAACCTGCAGATGCTGTACAGCCAATTGTTCATATAACACCTACATTAAATTGTACAAATGATGAACAAGTGGAGGTTTCTTTCACTTTAAACAAACCTGATAATCGTTCTTATGTCATTAAAAGCATTGATTCCTTTTGCACTTTGGTTCATAACCATGAAAACAAATACTACGGAAAATCCTTAGAGTTTATTCATACGATTGATGCATTTGATATGCAATCAAAACCTGTCATAGAATTTTTAATGTCTTTATACTATAAAGATGATTCATATATGTCTTCAAATACAAACCAATACTACAATTATGGCTATTACGGATATATGGAGCAAACAATGAAGCGTTCTTTATGTCTTCGTGGTAGATACTTAGATGCATTTATGAATCTGATAAAAGATCAAAATGTCATTGTATCCAATCCTATTACAGATTATGATCTTCCATTTAAAGTTGAAGAGGGCATTCCTGAAATACATACGTCCCTGACAAAGAAAGAAGATGGATGTATCTTTCAGGGTGCAAAGTATCCTTTCGCATTAGGAAATGATCATATCTATATCTTTGATTATCGTAATTCTACTATATTTATTTCGAAATCAAATGATGATTTGATTCCATTTTTACGTCATTTATCTATAGTTAATGAAAAACCAGAGTTTATCTCTGAAGAAGATTTGCCTAAATTTTCTAAGTACGTTTATCCTGTCATTTCTAAAACGACACTTGTTAAAAATGATGGATTTGATCCTTATGACTATGTCATTGAAAAACCATCTTTTGAACTCTATTTAGATAGTCCACAAAAAGACGCGATTACATGTGAAATCAAAGCAATCTACAACAATGCAGTCTATAACACAGAAACAGATACAGATCTATCTAAACGTGATCAGGATGAAGAAGCTCTTATGGTCAATCGTATAGCTCCTTCATTTAATGCTCTTGATGAATTAAATCATAAATTTGTATTTCATGGAGATGATGAAGGCATTTATACATTTGTAACTGCTACAATTCCATACTTACAGTCACTTGCAACGGTATATATTTCTGATGCATTAAAAAGAATTACAATCAAAGCAATGCCAAAGGTCAATGTTGGCGTTTCTGTAAACCACGACCTGCTTCGCTTAGATCTTGTCTGTGATACGCTTTCTATGAAAGAAATTGCGGAAATATTATCTAAATATGATAAAAAGAAGAAATTCTATCGCTTAAAAGATGGAACATTCTTAAATACAGAAACCTCCAATATTGATGAACTGCTAGCACTCAAAGATTCTTTATCACTAAGTCAGAAAGAATTGGAAAAAGGTAGTGCAGATATTCCAAAATTCCGCGCAATGTATCTTGAAACACTCAATGATAAAAAAGCATACAACTTAGACTATGATACTTCTTTTAGAAGAATGATCCAACAAATGCATACAGTCAATCAGGAAGACTATGAACCTCCAATTGATTTAAACGCTGAAATGCGCCCATATCAGCTGCATGGCATGCAATGGCTATGTGCATTAAGAGATAATGGATTTGGTGGCTTACTGGCTGATGAAATGGGTCTAGGTAAAACATTGCAGGTCATCGCAATGCTTGGTACATGGAAAAATAGAAAAAGAACGTTAATTGTATGTCCAGCATCTCTTGTATATAACTGGTCAAAGGAAATTGATAAGTTCTTGCCTTTCATTCCGCATCGTATGATTCAAGGTACACCAGAAGAAAGAAAAGAACTGATTCAAACATCTAATGATAATGAAGTATTGATTACATCTTATGAACTTCTTAGAAGAGATATTGATTGTTATGAAGATATGCAATTCTCATGTGAAGTCATTGATGAAGCACAATATATCAAAAATGCGAACACACAAAACTCTCAAGCTGTGAAGTATATTAATGCTTCATTCAAGATTGCTTTAACTGGTACACCAATTGAAAACAGATTATCTGAATTGTGGTCTATCTTTGATTACCTCATGCCTGGTTTCTTCTACTCGTATAGAACATTTAGAGAGCGTTTTGAGACACCAATTGTAAGAGATCATGATGATCTCATGGAAAGAGAACTCACACAAATGATTACTCCGTTTGTGCTAAGAAGACTGAAAAAAGATGTATTAAAAGATCTTCCAGATAAACTTGAAGAAGTTTACTATGCACAACTTGAAGGTGAACAAAAAAAGCTTTATGAAGCAGAAGTCCAAAAAATCAAATTACTTGTTGGCAAACAATCAGATCAGGAATTCAAAGAAAATAAATTTGCAATATTAGCCGAACTTACAAAGCTAAGACAATTATGTTGTTATCCTGGATTGCTATATGATAAATATAGACAGAATTCTGCTAAAACAGATATGGGAATTGATCTTATATGCAATGCAATTGAAGGTGGACATAAAATTCTACTATTCTCTCAATTCACCACAATGTTAGATAAGCTTTCTAATCTATTAAACGAGAAAAAGATTCCATACTATAAATTAGAAGGTAAAACCTCGAAAAAGAAACGTGCTGAAATGGTAGAAGCTTTCCAGAATGACGATGTACCTGTCTTCTTGATTTCTTTAAAAGCTGGTGGAACAGGATTGAATTTAACTGCCGCAGACATTGTAATTCATTATGATCCTTGGTGGAATACTGCTGTTGAGAACCAGGCAAGTGATCGTGCACATCGTATTGGACAAACAAATGTTGTGACTGTTTATAAGTTAATCATGAAAGATACAATTGAAGAAAGAATCCTTGAATTACAGGCATCAAAGAGTGATCTAGCAAATAAGATCCTATCTGGTGATGGTATCTCTTCCTCTAATCTATCTAGAGATGATTTATTAGCATTATTATAACGCACTAAGAGAATCGAAATTGATTCTCTTTTTCATACTATAAAAACAGCTAATCTGCAGCCGCACGGTTGTAAATTAGCTGATGAATCATAATTTTTTAAACATTCTTTTACATAACTTACCTATGACTTTAGAAATTCACATGCATGTGTTTCAAGACTGCAAGACAATAATTCTATTTCTGATTTATTAATGTGGTAAGCAATAAGTTGTTCATTCCATACTCGAACGATACTAGAATAATCCATTTCATGGTAAGCTATTGGAATGGCACCATCTGATGCACCTAATGTTTCAGATGGAATAATTTCATCCACTAAATTGCCATTCCAGTCATAGATTCTATACTTCACATTATTTTCCAGTGTCGTTGTATAGATATTTTCATCATCATAATAATCGATGATTGCATTATCTACCCCAAATAATTCAGTATTTCTTGAATTGTCTATAATACCAGAATGAACCTGCGGAATTTCTTTTTTCAATTCTTCCGCATCAATAGAACAATATGAATATGTATTATCATTCACATATACAAATTCGGTATTCTCTCTTTGAACAAGTGTGCGTTGTTCTAATGTATCAATATCTACACCATACAAATATCCAACACAATAGATAATAATATCATTTCCATTACTTGTTATGTTTACAACATCTGAACCAAACTTTATAACTTTTTTTTCAGCTCCATTCAAATCAAAAAAATGAACAATTCCTTCTCTACTTGACGCAATCGTTTCTGCTACCGCAATCACATCTTTTTGTAAAGTGAAGTAGGATGGTTGAAAATCAAATTCAAGAATTGTTTGAAAATGATTGTTCGTAGGATCATATGCATTCAGACGATATCGCATTTGACCATCTACAGTATAATACTCACTCTCATAAATAATCTTTCTATCAAAATAAAGCATTCCAACACCAGTTCCCGCAATGTCTGAATATCTTTTTGGTGCAGGAATCCCATCTCTGCTAGAACCAGCTTCTTTATCATCCACAAAATTCATGGTGCCAATTTGAATGTTATTCCCTTTTTTATCTAATGCGAATAACTTTCCACCCTCAATTTGATAATACATAGCTTCATCAGAAACTGCCGCAAATACATTTTTACATAAAGATGCTTGCTGGATTGGAGAAACAATATCTTCTGAAATATTTGCGTGATGTTCCTTCTGTATATCACAACCAGATAGAAAAAGTGCACTTACGATCAGATGAATCAGATAATTGTTTAATTTACTTTTAAACCATGATGGATTGTAATTCAGCATAAATTATCCTTCCTTAATTCTAGAATAGAGTACTTTATTAGAAAAAAAAGACTTTATATCAGAATAAATAATTGTTAAGATAAAAGAATCAAGTTAAGAACTGCTGAAGAAGAATTTCATCTATGTTCTTAAATAGAATTTTCACATAATCAAATATTTTGGATATCTATGAAGTATCACCATGAGCATGATTAAGCTTACATGCTCTGTCCATTCTGAGTGAATGACATGTATAAAGATGATTTATCTAGATTCCATTAATAATCGATATTATGAAATCAATTGCGTTTGCTTTCATCATGCTTATTCATCTTTCAGATGCATAACTATACCATTTTCTGATTTTCTATTATCACATTTCTTATAAGAAAAAACTCTCAAAACAGTTTTGTCTTGAGAGTATATACATTAATTCTTTAATGAGTTGATTGGTGAAGGGATCTTTCCACCACGGTTGATCATAACATCTGCTTTTGTTGTTTTAACTGGCATGATTGGGCCTTCTCCAAGTAATCCACCAAACACAAGCTTTTCTCCAGCTTCTTTACCAATCGCTGGAATTAAACGACAGGCTGTTGTTTTTGTATTAATCATACCAATTGCTGCTTCATCCGCAATGATTGCAGAAATTGTTTCAGCAGCTGTATCTCCAGGAATAATGATCATATCTAAACCAACAGAACAAACACATGTCATTGCTTCAAGCTTTTCAAGTGTTAATACACCCTTTTCCGCTGCAGCTATCATACCTGCATCTTCACTGACTGGAATAAACGCACCACTTAAACCACCTACAGAAGAGCTAGCCATGACGCCACCCTTCTTAACAGCATCATTCAACATTGCAAGACATGCCGTCGTACCAGGACCACCACATGTTTCTAATCCAATTTCTTCAAGGATCTGTGCAACAGAGTCGCCAACAGCTGGTGTAGGGGCTAAGGATAAATCAACAATACCAAATGGAACACCAAGTCTCTTTGCAGCTTCTGCGCCAACCAATTGACCCATACGTGTTACTTTAAATGCTGTCTTCTTAATAATTTCAGCAATCTCATTCATGGATGCATCTTTACCAGCTTTTCTAACTGCTTCTCTAACAACACCAGGACCAGATACACCTGTATTGATAACTACCTCTGGCTCACTGACACCATGGAATCCGCCAGCCATAAATGGATTATCTTCTACTGCATTACAGAATACAACTAGTTTTGCAGCACCAAAACAATTATTATCCTTTGTGATTTCAGCCGTTTCACGAACGATTTGACCCATAAGTTTAACCGCATCCATGTTGATTCCTGCTTTTGTAGAACCAATATTTACAGAAGAACATACAATATCGGTTTCCGCTAATGCACGTGGAATCGAGCGAATCAAAGCTTCTTCACCCTTTGTCATACCTTTTTGAACAAGTGCAGAATATCCTCCCACAAATGATGCACCAACTTCTTTCGCTGCAGCATCTAATGTTTTAGCATACTTTACTGGATCACCACCAGAAACACTTACTAAAAGAGAAATTGGGGTAACTGTAATTCTCTGATTAATAATTGGAATACCGTATTCACTTTCAATTTCTTTTGCAACTTTGACTAGATTTTTGGCTTTTGTAGTGATTTTTTCATAAACCTTTTTACAAGAAATATCAATATCACTATCTGCACAATCTAAAAGATTAATGCCCATTGTAATTGTACGAATATCAAGATTTTCTTCTTCGATCATTCGAATTGTTTCTAAAATATTATCTGAAGCTGTAGTCCACATAATACACCTCAGATTGTATGCATGGCATTAAAGATATCTTCTGCCATCACATGAATATCCAAACCTTCTTCTTTTCCATATTGTTCAAAAGATGAAGTAATTTCCTGTACCTGCAATCCTTCAGGAACTTCAACGATCATCATCATTGTAAATAAGCCCTGTAAAACCTTTTGAGTTACATCCACAATGTTAATTTCTTTTTCTGCACACTTGCTTGCAACAAATGCCAGAATTCCTGGATGATCCTTTCCAACAACTGAAATAACGGCTCTCATAAACTTTCCTCCTATTTTGCCTCTTTTTGTAAATCATCTAAAGATAATCCACAATAATACAATTCCATCTCAAAGTATTGTTTCACTGTTTTCATCATCTCAACAGTACTTTCTTCACAACTAGATGATTTTTTATCTTCTTGATAATTTAATGTACAAGACCCCATTGTTGAAATATCACCTTTCCAGTTGTATGTGTATCGTATACTATACTTTGTGTATGTGAATGTATAATTCTTAAAATCAATGATATATGCTTCACTCTCATTAAAACTTTGCTGATATGAACCATCATTTGCTTTTTCATATCCAAGACGATTTACTAATCTCTTCTTGAATGTATCAGTTACAGTCTTTTCTTCAGTATCATCATATTGTGAATCAGAACTGAGTGAAGAGGTATCAATATCTTCAAAATATACATATTCTTTCATCTCTTTTTTCTGATCTTTACTGATTGAAACTGAAGTGTTGTTTAGTTTCAAATAATTCACAGAGCTTGTATATTTAATACTTACTTTTTGCCCACTGCTGGATACACTTGCATTGAATTCTGTCGTTTCTGAGATGAAATATCCATCTTCATCAAATGTATCAACAATTTTATTACTTGTGACCTGATAATCATCATATTGTTTCAATCCATATGTATCGTAACGATCACTGAATAAAGTAGAAGCTTGATCAGCTTTCAGTTGAATCGTATAAATGACATTCCCATTTGAATCATCTTCAGCCTGAATCGAATCAATGATTTTTTCATCAAATGCATACGGTTGTAATGGAACAAGCATTATTTTTTCAACTTCTGTATAATCCATGTCCTCATAATACTTTACATCATTATAATTATTGTAAAGTCTTCCTCCATAGTAATAACCCTCGATGTTAAATGTTCCACCATTTGATTCAATATTTTGTGTTAAATGGGCTTTTGTATCCGCATCTGTCTTTTCTGTTTCTAAAACACCATCAAATTCAAATATATCTTTTGTATCATCGCTGTAGCCCATAGTATATGCTGAATTAATACCAGCACTATAACTAGAAGCACTATTAATATTGTTTAAAGATTCTATATAAGATGCGAATGCATCACCTGTATGCTTTGTTAATTTTGTTTCTTCTTTTGTAGTAGAAGATACTGACTGTTGTTGTTTTTTATTTGTACATCCATAAAGCAATAACGTGGATATAATTGCTACCTTCAATAATTTTTTCATCACGTATGTATTATATCAGTCTTATCACAAACTTATATGAAGAAACGCTGAAATTTGGTATTTTTATCATAAAAAACATCAGTTTTATGTTTTTACATATATAAGTTGTTGGATACATCTATTCAATGTAACTATATTGATTTTACACTTCTACAATGTATATATGAAAAATCGCATTAAGTCATTAAGAATAGAAAAAGGTCTTTCACAGACAGAACTATCTGAACAAATTGGGTGCACACAACAGTCATTGAGTAAAATTGAAAATGGGATTCAAATACCTGGCGTAGATCTTGCATTTAAAATTGCTGATTTTTTTAATGTTACTGTTGAATTTCTATATTATGAAACAAACTTTTCTGGAAACATTAAAACAGATCAACAGTTTAATGAATTCCCAGAACACTTACAACGATTAATGAAATATCTAAAGCTGTAATCGATGAACAAGTGAAATACACTTGTTTTTTTTTATAATAAAAACCTGCGAAAAATTTCGCAGGTTCAATTTGTGATATTTAAATTAAACGAGTTCAATGTATGCCATTGGAGCAGCGTCACCCTTACGAGTACCTGTCTTAACAACACGTGTGTATCCACCGTTGCGATCTGCATACTTTGGAGCTACTTCGTCAAATAGCTTCTGTAGTACTGTCTGAGACTTAGCTTCATCAGCAACAACGTTTCTGATATAAGCAGCAGCCTGACGGCGTGCATGTAAGTCGCCTCTCTTACCAAGAGTGATTAATTCATCTACTACAGAACGCATATCCTTAGCCTTAGCTTCTGTTGTTTCTACTTTACCGTAGAGAATAACGGAAGTAGCAAGGTTTCTGAGCATAGCTTTACGATGATCAGCGTTTCTACCAAATTTACGATTCCACATATACGTTCCTCTCTAATTAGTCAAAGGATTTGAAGCCCATTCCTAATTCAATAAGCTTATCCTTTACTTCTTTCAGTGATTTCTTACCGAGGTTTCTGACTCTCATCATTTCATCCTCAGTCTTCTGAGTCAACTCATCAACAGTCTGAATACCAGCACGCTTCAAACAATTGTAAGAACGTACGGAAAGATCAAGATCTTCAATCATCATCTGCTGACCCTTGTTTGGTTGCTCTGTTGTACCTTCCATGATGACATTATCCATATTGAGAATGTCTTCATTGATACTTGCGACGATATCTAAGTGATCAATCAGAATCTTAGCCGCTAAAGAAAGAGCCTTCTGAGGGTTAATTGAACCATCAGTCCAGATTTCCATAGTCAAGCTATCATACTTAACATCTTCACCAACACGTGTAGGTTCTACATTGTAGGAAACCTTTTCAATTGGTGTATAGATGGAGTCAGTATAAACTGTTCCGATTCCCTGAGATGCACCTTGATTTAACTGCTTGTTGATGTCTGCAGAAACATAACCACGACCATTCTTAGCCTTTAATTCCATTTCTAAAGTAACATCTTTTTCAAGGTGAGCGATTTCAAGGTCCTTATTCAGGATTTCAACCTGAGCTGGGCAAATGATATCTCCTGCTGTAATAGTACATGGTCCTTTAGCTGAAATCTGTAAGTCATAAACATCATCATCTTCGATTGTCATAACTAATTGTTTCAACTGAAGGATAATCATGGAAACGTCTTCTCTAATACCAGGGATAGTTGTAAATTCATGATAAACACCATCAACCTTGATTGAGAATACCGCAGCTCCCGGTAGGGAGGACAGCAGGACCCTGCGAAGCGCATTTCCGATAGTTGTACCAAATCCTCTCTCTAATGGAGAGAGCACAAACTTACCGTAATTCTCTGATTCAACGTATTCTTTAACTTCAAAATCAGCGCGTTCAAATTTCTGCATGCTTCAATCCTCCTCTTTTATTTATTATCCACGTGGTCTCTTTGGTGGACGGCATCCGTTATGAGGGATTGGTGTAACGTCGTTGATAGCTGTAATTGTTAAACCAGCTGTCTGCAGTGAACGAACTGCAGCTTCACGTCCAGCACCTGGACCCTTTACATTTACTTCTACGGATTTCATACCCTGCTGAACAGCTGCCTTACCAGCTGCTTCAGAAACTAACTGAGCAACATAAGGTGTAGACTTACGTGAACCCTTATATCCTAATGCACCAGCAGAACTCCAAGATACTGCGTTACCTGCTTCATCAGTAATTGTAACGATTGTATTGTTGAATGTTGAATGGATATGAGCGACGCCCTTAGCGACATTTCTTTTAGCCTTCTTCTTACGAGTAACGACTTTTTTATTCTTATTAGCTGCCATTTCGTCCTCCTATTACTTCTTCTTATTAGCTACTGTACGACGTGGTCCTTTTCTTGTACGAGCGTTTGTCTTTGTGCGCTGACCACGAACAGGTAAGCTTCTTCTGTGACGAAGACCTCTATAAGAGCCAATTTCCATTAGTCTCTTGATATCGAGTCTTCTTTCAAGACGAAGGTCACCTTCAGTCTTGATCGCATCAATCTGAGTACGAATAGCTGTTTCTTGTTCATCTGTTAGTTCAGATGCTCTAACTGTTTCATCAACACCTGCAGCTGCTAAAATCTTCTTAGCTGTTGTAGGTCCAATACCATAAATATATGTGAGGGATACTCCAATAACCTTGTTACGTGGAATATCGACACCAGCAAAACGTGGCATAGTTTATTCTCCTTTTCCCTTTTAATTAACCCTGTCTCTGCTTATGCTTTGGGTTTTCGCAGATTACCATAACAACGCCCTTGCGCTTAATAACTCTGCACTTATCACAAATCGGTTTTACAGATGGTCTTACTTTCATTTTGTTTGCCTCCTCGGACAATTGTCTATTTTATCAGAAAAAACTTGATTTGTCTCCTGATATTTTTAAAAACCTACGTATTAATTTGGATATTTCCGGGGAAATGATACTCTCTTAAAATGCGGATGTACTTTTACATGCGGATTTTACAAGAAACGTAGGTTACCATTTCCATAATATTCGGAATTTTCCATATTAAGAAATTGAATGATACTGGGAAAGAAGAACTCTTCCCCAGATCATTTTTACTTTAATTTAGATAAAGCTTCTTTAACCTTTTCAAATACAGCTGCTGTTTCTTGAGAAGCATCGATATATGAAACAATACCGCGCTTGTCATAGAAATCAATCACAGGCTTTGTACTCTTTTCATAACCATCCATACGAACTGTTAACTGCTCAACAGTATCATCTTTTCTCTGTGTCAATTCGCTGCCGCAAACATCGCAGATACCTTCAATCTTGGATGGCTTGTTATGAATGTGGTAGATTGCACCACATTTTGGACAGATTCTTCTACCTGTAATTCTTTCAACAAGTGTATCGAATCCAACTTCAAGTGCGATAACACACTCAACTGGTTTTCCAATTTTATTTTCAATCTTTTCGAAAGCTTCTGCCTGAACTAATGTTCTAGGGAAACCATCTAATAGATATCCTTTTTGGCAATCATCTTCTTGAAGTCTCTTTTCAACCATAGCAATAATAACATCATCAGGAACTAAATTTCCAGCATCCATATAGGATTTTGCTAAATTGCCAAGTTCAGTGTTATTTCTAACATTGTCTCTCAACATATCTCCTGTGGAAATATGTGGAATATCGTATTCCTTCAGGATGAGATCGGACATTGTGCCCTTTCCTGCTCCTGCTGGACCCATAATTAAGATATTCATCCTTTTTTTCTATACCCTCTAGTGATTTTATCTTAGGAAGCCATGGTATGCCTTTGTTGTAAGTTGACCTTTCAACTGAGCAATTGTTTCCATAGCAACACCTACGACGATAATAATACCAGTTCCACCAATTGAAATACTAGATGGAAGTGATGTAAACATAGGAAGAATGTATGGAAGTGTAGCTACGATGACAAGAGCAATCGCACCTAACACTGTAATTCTATTTAACACCTTATGTAAGTATGTTTTTGTTTCATTACCAGGTCTAATACCAGGAATGTAAGCACCAGACTTACTTAAGTTATCTGCTACCTGATCAGGATCAACCTGAAGATCAGTATAGAAGAATGTAAATAAGAATGTTAATACAGCATACAAGATAAGACCAGTTGTACTACTTAAAGATAAGTATGTCTGCAAAGTCTTATATAGATCCTGATTGAAGAAACTGATAACAATCTGTGGAGCTGTCATAATTGACTGTGCAAAGATAACAGGAATAACAGATGCAGAGTTAATCTTCAATGGAAGGAATGTAACGTCATTTCCTCTTGTATAAGAAGAACTGTTTGTATACTGAATTGGGATTTTTCTGACTGCTGTCTCCATTACAACAACGAAGACAATGATGATGATATATAACAGTACAAATAATGCAAACTGTAAGATACCGTTGAACAATTCACCCTGTGTAGTACCACCGGCTAATACATTCCACACCTGCACAAACTGTGAAGGCATATTTGAAACGATACCTGCAAAGATAATGATTGATAAACCATTACCGATACCTTTCATAGAAATACGGTCACCTAACCAGATCAAGAACATTGTTCCTGCTGTAAGTACAGTAGCCGTATATAGATATCCAGAAAGATTTGAATTTGCTAATACGCTATATTGTTTATCAAAACCATAGACTAAGGAGTAAGCCTGTACAAATGACAAGACTACTCCTAAATATCTAGTGATTTTTTCCATTTTCATTCGACCTGTCTGTCCAGATTTTGTCATTTCAGTTAATGCTGGAATAACATCCATGGATAACAATTGAATGATAATACTTGCTGTGATGTAAGGTGTAACACCCATTGCAAACACACTTAATCTTTCAAGTGCACCACCACCAAGTAAATTCATCATACTCAGTACAGAGTTATCTGAAATCTGAGAAGCCAGCTTTGTTGCATCAACACCTGGCACTGGGATTGCAGATCCGACGCGGTAGATCAACAGCATCGCAAGAGTAAAGAGAATCTTGTTACGAATCTCTTTATTCTTAAACATGCTGGAGAACGTGCGCATCATAATTAGAGCACCTCAGCTGTTCCGCCTGCTTCTTCGATTGCTTTCTTAGCGGAAGCTGAGAACTTAGCAGCCTTAACTGTTAACTTCTTCTCTAACTTTCCATTGCCGAGAACTTTAAGTCCATCGAGTTCTTTCTTAACTAAGCCAGCAGCTTTCACTGCAGCGAAGTCAACTGTAACACCATCTTCAAACTTGTTGAGATCTTCAACGTTAACGATAGCGTACTCTTTACGAGTAAAGTTTGTGAAACCTCTCTTTGGCATTCTCTTAAAGAATGGAGTCTGTCCACCTTCGAAACCGATAGCAACACCGCCACCGCTTCTAGAATTCTGACCCTTCTGTCCCTTACCGGATGTCTTACCATTACCGGAACCAAGACCACGGCCGATTCTCTTCTTTGTTGAGCGAGCTCCTTCTGTAGCTTTTAATTCATTTAGTTTCATACCAGAGTCCCTCCTTATCTGATTTCAGCGACTTTCTTATCGCGAATCTTAGCAACTTCTTCAACAGTTCTCATAGACTTGAGAGCTTCTAATGTTGCATATACTACGTTAACAGCTGTTCTAGAGCCGATAACCTTTGAAAGTACATCAGATACACCAGCAAGTTCGAGAATGTTACGAACTGCACCACCTGCGATAACTCCAGTACCTGGAGCAGCAGGAGCTAGGAATACTGTACTTGATCCGTGAGTAACCTTAACGGAATGTGGTACTGTTCTTGTACCTTCAACAAGATTGCATCTGAATACATTCTTGTTAGCTGCTTCTTCAGCCTTACGGATTGCATCTGGAACTTCAGTAGCTTTACCCATACCGAAACCGATACGACCCTTATGATCACCTACAACAACGAGTGCTGCGAAACGCATTCTACGTCCGCCCTTAACAGTCTTAGATACACGGTTAATGGAGACTACAACACTGTCGAATTCTTTTGGTTCGCGTCTTTTGAACTGTGGACGACGACCATTTTCTTTACGCTGTGGACGTCCTGCTTCTGTATTTGCAGTACGTACTTCTGCATTTTCGTTTGGCATTTCTATTCTGTCTCCTTTCCTTAGAACTTGAGTCCTGCTTCTCTAGCAGCATCTGCTAAAGCCTGAACTCTTCCGTGGTATACATAACCGCCTCTATCAAATCTGATAGATTCGATGTTGTTTTCCAGGCACTTCTTAGCGATTGCTTCGCCAACCTTCTTAGCTGCTTCAATGTTTCCGCCATTTTCTAGCTTGAGTTCTAATGATGAGCAAGAAAGAAGTGTCTTTCCTGTTGTATCATCAATAACCTGAGCATAGATGTTTGCATTAGAACGGAATACATTTAGTCTTGGGCATTCAGGAGTACCATTTACGATGCGGCGTACTCTCTTATGACGACGGATACGCTCTTCATTTTTCTTTTGCATTTTAAACATATCTTACTCTCTCCTTCCCATTACTTCTTAGATGCAGCTGTCTTACCTTCCTTACGACGAACAACTTCATCCACATAACGGATTCCCTTTCCACCATAAGGTTCTGGCTTCTTAACTGCTCTTACGTTTGCAGCAAACTGACCAACAATCTGCTTATCAATACCACTTACGTTGATTGTTGTGTTATCTGGTACTTCAACAGTAACGCCTTCTGGTACTTCAATATTTACTTCGTGGGAGAAACCAACGATCAAGTTGAGTGTCTTACCCTTTAAAGCTGCACGGTAACCAATACCTACAACTTTTAACTGTTTTGTGAAACCTGTAGAAACACCTTCAACCATTGTTGCTAGAAGTGCTCTAGTTGTTCCATGTAACTGTTTTGTGTGCTTTTCCTCGTTAGGACGCTTGACTGTAATGACATTTTCGTCAACAGAGATTTCCATCAACGGGGAAAATGTCTTTGTAAGAGAACCCTTAGGTCCCTTTACAGTCACCTCATTCCCTTCAGCAATTGTTAATTCAACGCCTGCAGGAACGGTAATCGCTTTATTTCCGATACGTGACATTTAGTTTTCCTTTCTCTTACCAAACGTAAGCGATGACTTCACCGCCAACGTGTTGTTTACGTGCTTCTTTATCTGTCATCATTCCATTTGATGTGGAGATGATAGCAATTCCTAAACCGTTTAATACCTTAGGTACATTGTCGCCCTTTGCGTAAACGCGTAGACCTGGCTTAGAAATTCTCTTGATGCCTGTGATGACCTTAGCGTCATTTGCACCATACTTAAGAGTAACGACAATCTTCTTTTCGATACCCTCGCCTTCAACGGCATAGTTTTCGATATAACCTTCAGATTTCAAGATCTTGGCAATTTCTACCTTAACCTTAGAAGATGGAGTTACATCAACTGTTGTCATGTGAGCCTGAACACCATTACGGATTCTTGTCAGCATGTCAGCAATAGGATCTGTCATATTCATGATTCGTTACTCCTTTCTTACCAGCTTGCCTTCTTAACGCCAGGAATCTGACCCTTATAAGCCAATTCTCTGAAACAGATTCTGCAAACTTTATACTTTCTCAATACAGAGTGTGGACGGCCACATCTCTCGCAACGTGTATATTCACGTGTGGAGAACTTAGCCGGTCTTGACTGCTTAACTTTTAAACTTGTCTTTGCCATTCTATGTTCTCCTTTTATTACTTAGTAAATGGCATACCCATTTCTTTCAATAGGGCATGTGCTTCGTTGTTTGTCTTAGCTGTTGTTACGATGACAACATCCATACCTCTAACCTTGTTAACCTTATCAAAGTTGATTTCAGGGAAGATTAGCTGTTCTTTAACACCAAGTGTGTAATTACCACGACCATCGAATGCTGTTGCACTTACACCGTGGAAGTCTCTTACACGTGGAAGAGAGATGTTGAATAACTTATCTAAGAATTCATACATTCTTTCACCACGAAGAGTAACCTTACAACCAATTGGCATACCTTCACGAAGCTTGAAGTTCGCAATGGACTTCTTAGCCTTTGTGATTACTGGCTTCTGACCAGCAATCTGTGTCAATTCTGCTACAGCTTCATCTAAGTTCTTTGGATTGTCAATAGCATCACCAACACCCATGTTGATAACAACCTTAACGATCTTTGGAGCTTCCATTGAGCTGGAGTAATTGAATTCCTTCATTAAAGAAGGCTTAACTGTTTCAACGTATTTCTGTTCGAGACGGTTCATTATTTCTTAGCCTCCTTTACTTCAATACCGGACTTCTTAAGTACTCTTACTTTTTCGCCCTTATCATTTGTCTTATATCCAACTCTTTCAGCGGACTTAGACTTCTTGTCATATAACATGACGTTAGAAGCATCGATTGGAGCTTCCTTTTCAACAATGCCACCTTCAGGGCTCTGCTGAGAAGGCTTTAAAGACTTCTTGATCATGTTGACACCTTCAACAACGATCTTGTTTGTCTTTGGGAATACTGCCTTAACTTCAGAGATAGTTCCCTTGTAGTGACCTGTGATAACCTTAACTGTATCGCCTGTCTTGATCTTCATAGCGGCCTCCTTATAAAACTTCTGGTGCAAGGGAAACGATCTTCATATATCCCTTTTCACGAAGTTCTCTTGCGACCGGACCGAAGATACGTGTTCCGACCGGTGTACCATCTTCCTTGATAATAACAGCTGCGTTATCATCAAACTTGATATAAGAACCATTGTCGCGGCTAATACCGTAAACTGTTCTTGCAATTACAGCTTTAACAACCTGTCCGCTCTTGACAGAACCGTTAGGAGATGCACTCTTAACAGCACATACAACAACATCACCGATTGTAGCTGTCTTACGCTTAGAACCGCCTAAGCATCTGATGACTAATAATTCCTTAGCACCAGTGTTGTCAGCGACGTTCAATCTGCTTTCGTTCTGAATCATTGCCTATTTCCTCCTGTGCCTTAAAGAATTACTGCCTTTTCAACGATCTTAACTAATCTAAAGTGTTTGTCCTTAGATAATGGTCTTGTTTCCATAACTTCTACAATGTCACCAATTTTTGCTTCATTGTTTTCATCATGAGCCTTGAACTTTGTAGAAAACTTAACATGTCTGCCGTATTTAGGATCAGCCTTAGATGTAGTGATCTCTACGACGATTGTTTTGTCCATTTTATCGGAAACAACTGTTCCACGAAGGACCTTACGTCTATTTCTTTCTGCCATCTTCTAGCCCTCCTTATTGTGCATTTGCACGTTCTGTAATAACAGTCTTCATACGTGCAATTGTCTTCTTAATATCCTTGATACGAGCTGGATTCTCAAGAGAACCTGTAGCCTGAGCAAATCTCAAGTCATAAAGTTCTTCCTTGAGGGAAACAACTTCTTTTTCGAGCTCTTCGTTAGAGAGGTCTCTGATTTCTTTAATATTCATAATTACTTCTTAACCTCCTCACTCTTTTTTACAAAGCGTGTTTTAACGCAGAGTTTATTAGCAGCAAGTCTTAATGCTTCTCTTGCAACTGCTTCATCAACACCTGCTACTTCGAAGAGAATTCTTCCCTTCTGTACAACTGCTACCCAATGATCAGGAGCACCTTTACCAGAACCCATACGTACTTCGAGAGGCTTCTTAGTTTTTGCAAGCTGTGGGAACACCTTGATCCAAACCTTACCACCACGGTTCATATAACGAGTCATAGCAATACGTGCTGCTTCTAACTGAGCACTACTTACATAAGCACCTTCATCAGCTACAAGACCGAATTCACCAAATGCTAATTCACGACCAGCTTTAGCGCGTCCTTCATAACTTAATCTATGAGGTCTTCTGTACTTTGTTCTATTAGGCATTAACATTAGTCGTTACCTCCTTCAGCTGCTGTCTTTTCAGCAGGAGCTGCGTTTTCAGCTGCAGCATTTCTAGCTGCACGTCTGTTTCCACGCTGAGGGCGTCTGTTGTTTCCACGTCTGTTGTTATCTCTTCTTCCAGCTGGAGCTTCTGGTTCCTTAACCATCTGGCCAGGTAATACTTCACCACGGCAGATCCAAACCTTAACACCTAACTTACCATAAGTTGTATGTGCTTCTTCAGCTGCATAGTCGATATCACTTCTTAATGTATGGAGTGGAACGACACCTCTAGAATAACCTTCGGAACGAGCGATTTCAGCTCCTCCAAGTCTTCCCTTACATAGAGTCTTGATACCCTTTGCACCAGATCTCATTGTCTGCTGAATTGCCTTCTTCTGAGCAATTCTGAAAGACTGACGGTTTTCGAGTTGTTCGCAAATCTTACGAGCAACTAAACGAGCATCTAAATCAGGATTTGCTACCTGAACGATGTCCATCTTTACATTCTTACCTGCTGTTAACTTTGCAAGCTTAGCTCTTAACTTAGCAGCGTTGTCTTTGCCGTTTTCGTCAGCCTTGCCTGTAACTGCACCAGGTCTAGCACAACGGATGATAACCTTAACATCCTTCTTGCCTGTACGTTCAATTTCGATTCTGGAGATGTAAGCATCCTTGAGTTCCTTTTCGAGGAATTCACGGATCTTTGTATCTTCGTTCAGAAGATCTCCATAATCAGCCTTATCTGCATACCATCTGGATTCCCAATCGCGGATGACACCGACACGCATGCCGATTGGACTAACTTTCTGTCCCATATTCTGATCTTCCTCCCTTATCTCTCATCGCTAACCACTACTGTGATGTGGCTAGTTCTCTTAAAAATACTTGAAGCAGAACCCTTAGCTCTAGGCATGAAACGCTTGAGGACAACACCTTCATTTGCGTAGCATTCCTTGATATAAAGGTTTTCAGCATTTAGCTGATGATTGTTTGTTGCATTTGCTGCAGCGCTCTTTACTACCTTGTATGCTTCAGCGGCTGCCTTGTTAGGTAAGAACTTGAGGATAGCTAATGCTTCTTCAACGCTCTTTCCACGAACGAGGTCAAGTGCCAATCTAGCCTTACGAGGAGTAACACGAACTGTTTTTGCTGTTGCTTTTACGTCCATCTTTATTTCCTCCTAATTAAGCGGCCTTATCGTCACCGTGTCCGCCGAATTTTCTTGTAGGTGCGAATTCACCTAACTTATGGCCTACCATATCTTCTGTTACATAGACAGGAATGAATTCCTTACCATTGTAAACAGCGAATGTATGCTCAACGAAGCTTGGGAAAATCGTTGAACGGCGTGACCATGTCTTGATTACTTCATGTTGATTAGCCGCATTCATTGCATCAACCTTCTTTAAAAGGTATGCATCACAGAAAGGGCCCTTCTTAATGCTTCTTGACATTACTCATTCTCTCCTTCCAATTACTTTCCGTTTCTTCTTCTCACAATGTACTTGTTGCTAGAAGCCTTCTTGTTACGAGTCTTAACACCCATAGCCTTCTTGCCCCATGGAGTCATTGGAGACTTACGACCGATAGGCTGTTTGCCTTCACCACCACCATGTGGGTGGTCAACTGGGTTCATTGCTGAACCTCTTACATGAGGACGAACACCTAAATGTCTAACTCTACCAGCTTTACCCCAGTTAATTAAGGAGTAATCACCGTTGCCTACAACACCAACTGTTGCACGGCAGTTATCATGAACCTTTCTTACTTCACCAGAAGAAAGTCTTAATGTAACGAATCCACCTTCGGAACCGAGGATCTGAGCAGAACAACCAGCAGCTCTTGCCATCTGTCCACCCTTACCAGCGATAAGTTCAACGTTATGAACGAATGTTCCATCTGGAATATTCTTAAGAGGCATTGCGTTACCAATCTTGATATCGCAAGCTTCACCAGAGATTACCTTGTCTCCAACGTTTAAGTTTTCTGGAGCGATGATATATCTCTTTTCACCATCAGCATAGTGAAGTAATGCAATGTTTGCATTTCTGTTTGGATCGTATTCGATACCAGCTACAACTGCTGGAACGTTATCCTTGTTTCTCTTGAAGTCGATGATTCTGTACTTCTGTTTAGCACCACCGCCTTGATGACGGGAAGTGATACGGCCTGTATTGCCGCGGCCACCCTTCTTGTTTAATGGAGCAAGTAATGACTTTTCTGGAGTACTCTTAGTAATACGTTCATTGCTAAGAGCTGTCATATTTCTGCGTCCGTTAGAGGTTGGCTTGTATTTTACGATTGCCATTTTTTCTTTCCTTTCGCATTTATCCGGAGATAGCGATTTCCTCCGATATTGTAACTAAATCTCTTTAGTCATTGTTTTCGCCGAAGATGTTGATTGAATCATTTTCAGCGAACTTGACATAAGCCTTCTTATAAGCTCTTGTCATCCCTTCGTAACGTCCAACTCTTCTCTTCTTTGGATGTACGTTAACTGTGTTTACAGATACAGGTTTAACATGATAGATTTCAACGATTGCCTGAGCAATTGCTGTCTTGTTAGCATTCTTTGCTACTTCGAATGTTACTGTATTGTTATCAGCAGAAGCAACGCTTGTCTTTTCTGTGATAATTGGTCTTACGATAATATCGCGTGCGCTCATGCGAACACCTCCCCTGCTTTAGCAGCAGCAGCTTCTGTGAATACGATCTTGTCAGCATTCACAATGTCATAGACATTCAAGCTGGAAACTGTTACTACAGTTGCATTTGGAACGTTTCTCATAGAAAGGTAAGCATTGTCGAAGTCTTCAGATGCTTCAGCAACGAATAATGTCTTTCTTTCGAATCCGAATGCAGCAAGTAATGCTACAGCCTTCTTTGTCTTAATCTCATCAAAGCTGAGATTTTCTAATACTGTTAAGTTAGCTTCAGCAACCTTTTCGCTTAATGCAGAACGAAGTGCTAATCTTCTAACCTTACGGTTTGTCTTTAAGTTGTACTTTCTTGGATGTGGTCCAAATGCGATTGCGCCGCCTCTCCACTGAGTTGCTCTTGTGGAACCCTGACGAGCTCTACCAGTACCCTTCTGACGGAATGGCTTCTTACCTGTACCAGATACAAAGCTTCTTGTCAAAGTGCTATGAGTACCTTGTCTTAATCCTGCCTGGTAAGCAAGAATCGCATCATAGATTGCCTGCTGATTTGGTTCTACAGCGAATACAGCATCAGCGAGTTCCATCTGCTTTACAGACTTTGCTTCCTGATTAAATACATCAATCTGTGCCATGCTTTATCCTCACTTTCCTTCAGCAACTGTTTCTGTTGCTAATTCTTCATTGATTGTTTCTTCAACCTTTTCAAGTTCTTCTTCAACAGAAGCACTTTCATAAGAGATGAGTTCAACAGCTGTTACTTCCTTCTTAGGCTTAACTGTTGTATGGATTGTTACAAGACCTCTCTTTGGTCCTGGAACATTCCCCTTAACAAGGATGTATCCTTCTTCAGCATCAACCTTGATTACTTCGAGGTTCTGGTTAGTTGTTGTATATCCACCATACTGACCAGGCATTGCTGTACCCTTGTTAACTACACCGTTGTTACGTCCGTTAGTTGCTAATGAACCTTGGTGTCTGATGTTCTTGGATCCACCGTGTGTCTTAGGTCCCTGGTGAGCATTGTTACGAACGATTGTACCGTTGTAACCATGTCCCTTAGAAGTACCCTGAACATCAACGATATCGCCTGCCTTGAAGATGTCTGCTTTTACTTCAGATCCAACTTCGAGGTTGAGCATTTCATCATAGTTGAATTCCTTGATGAACTTCTTAGGTGCTGTGTTAGCCTTCTTAGCATGTCCAATTGCTGGCTTGTTTGAACGTTGTTCCTTAACGTCTTCGTAACCGAGCTGAACTGCTTCGTAGCCATCAACATCCTTTGTCTTCTTTTGAAGTACGACGTTTGGCTTAACTTCAACGACAGTAACAGGAATCAGTGTTCCTTCGATCGTGAAGACTTGAGTCATACCAAGCTTACGTCCTAAAATACCTTTCATTTAATTTCACCCGATTCCTTTCTTAAAGTTTGATTTCGATATCAACTCCAGAAGGCAGATCAAGTCTTGATAATGCATCAATTGTTTCTGCACTTGGGCCGATGATCTCAATCAGTCTCTTGTGTGTACGGATCTCGAACTGTTCACGAGAGTCCTTATACTTGTGAACTGCACGTAAGATTGTTACAACCTCACGTTCAGTAGGCAGCGGAACAGGACCGACGATTTTCTTTGCGCCGTGGCTTGTTGCAGTCTTAACGATCTTTTCGCTAGCTGCATCTAAGCTTCTGTTCTCGTAAGCCTTCAAACGAATTCTTACAGAGTTCTTTGCCATGAATTTTTCCTCCTTATATTCACTCCCCTTAGGGATCGCTCTGTGTGAGTTCCCCGGTTATCACGCTATCGTGACAACGCATTTCAGCGTGCCGGCAACTTCCCACTTCTACGCGAGTGCTCAACTATATTACTACTATCATTTATCCAATGCAAGCCTTTTTTTAATTATTTTTGATATTTTTTCTCTTGTCCACGGTTTTCAGCGTGCCATTTTATTACATTATGGCTTATTTATGCTATATTTCGTTTGCATATTTATATTTTAATCTCATTTTTTATAGCTCATTTTGTATTTTAAAAATGAATATGTCATAGCAACGTGCATCAGTGTGTCGAGACTTTTATGCTGAATTCATTGATTTTCGCATATATATGCTTTCATATGTATGCTTTCTTCACATTTTATAGTTTCCATAAAAAATAGAGAGCAATTTCTCACTCTCTAAAGAAAATATGTAAATTCGGGTTCTCATTCACAGCATTTCCAAGCATCATCAGCACTTTAAATGCATAAGAATGATCACATATATACCTGATATTCTCTTTCGTTAATAATATTTCTACTCGATCTTTCACTTCTGATAAACTATCCGCAATTGCATCCAATGTATTTCCTGTATAAGAAGGTAAATCAAACTCTGATTTGAAATAGTAAATTGTCTTCTCTTTATTTTCAATTTCATTTCCGATTAAATATATTGTCTTATCATATTCACTATTCATATTTCCACCGTATCTATTCTATACACATTTTCTAAGAATCACAAAAAATCATGTACCTGTTTTGATACATGATTCATTGTTTATTGAATTTTATTTAACCAGGCTTTCATTTCAGATGCATTCGCCATAGAGGATAATGCGCCAGCTTTTGTCGTTGTATATGCAGCATATGCATTTGCAAATTTCAGATATTCTTCAAATGTTTCTTTTGATACTGCTTCAATATTTTCTACACCATCTCTTAACAATTGATATTCAAATGCTCCAATAAATGAATCGCCTGCACCTGTCGTATCAACAACATCTACGCAATACCCTCGAGATACTGCTTTTAGATTTTTTGTATATACTGCAGCGCCATCTTTTCCCATTGTGTATACAACACATTTCGTATTTCCCTGCAGTAAATCTGGAAGTGCTTCTTCAATATCTGTTTTTCCTGTGATGAACTCCAGTTCCTCATCAGATATCTTTACAATATCCGCCAACGGTAAAAATTCCTTCACAGTATTTTTAAGACATTCTTCACTTTCCCACAATGAAAGTCTTAAGTTCGGATCAAAGCTGATCAGAAGTCCCTTCTCTTTTGCCATCGCAATCAATTTACGATGTGCTTCTTTCATACTTGATTCCACAAGGTCTACACTGCAGAAATGAATCATTCCACAATCATCAAGAATGTTCTCTGGAATTTCTTCTTCTGTAAGATGCAAATCTGCACTATTCTTTCTATAGAAAGCAAAGTCTCTATTACCATCTTCTCTTAATGATACAAAAGCTAATGAAGTCTCATATTCACGATCACGCAAGATTGCAGAAGTATCAATTCCACTTTCTTGTAACGTTTCAACGATATAATCCCCAAAAGCATCTTCACCAAGTTTTGTTAATACTTTTGCTGGAAGTCCCATCTTGCTTACTGCACCCGCAACATTTGCTGGTGCACCACCTGCAGCTCTATGAAAGGAAGGAACATCTTTTAATGCAAGTCCTTTTACATCAGGCACAAAATCAATCAACGCTTCCCCAATAACACAAAGTCCCTTTTCTTCTGTATGATTCACAGAAAATTTATGCATCTGGTATAGATCCATTGTTCCTTCTGCTTCACCATCAAACAAGAATTCTGTTTCCATTCCATAGAATCTACATGTAAATACTTTGCTTCCGCCATTCACAAATATTTCAACACTTGTCGTATCCATAAAGATTTGAAGATCAGTTAGTTTTCCACAATGAACTGCTCTTTCACTTCTTCCATATCCATTTTTATCAAAGGATAGTTTTAATACATCATTCTTATATGATAATGTTAGTCCTTTTCTCAAATGCATCTTAAATGTATTGCATATATCAAAATGCATATCACATTCATATTGTAGTTCTTCCCAGGATACATTCTCGTTCAATGAACATGTCTTATGACTTCCACGTAATTGATAGATCTCATCGACTGGTTTCTGGCATAGATTGCCATTCTTCACAACAAGTTCTCTTGGAAGTGTTAATGCATGCTGCCATTGATGATCCACTGTTGGATTTGTATAATCCGCATCTGGAATTCCTAACCAGCCAATCATGATTCTTCTTCCTTTTTCATCCACAAAAGATTGTTGTGCATAAAAATCTGTACCACGATCTAACTGATGAATTTCTTTTACTTCAAAACGATTGTTATCAAAGTCAGCATCAATCTTCATCCAGCAGGACTGATGAACATTTGCATAATCTAATCCGTTCTGTTCTACACCTTGTGGACAACAAGTCAAATACCATTCACCATTCAATTCAAATAAATCTGGACATTCCCACATATATCCAAATGGAACTTCTGTAGTGATTCTATTTTTATATTTCCATGTATTTAAATCATCTGATTCATACAATAAGACCAGGCCTTTTCCTTGCTGATCTCTTGCACCTAAAACCATGTAATACTTTCCACTCAAAGAAAATACTTTAGGATCACGCACATGGCATGACATGTCTTCTGGATAATCTTTGTTACTCAGCACGCATTGCTTTTCACTCATTGTTACACCATCACGGCTTGTTACATGAATTGTATTTGATCCTCTGCCAGAATTGATATAATCATAGTCTTCACGATCGAAATATTTTACATTTCCTGTGTAGAAATAATGAATCGTATCATTTTCAACAAATGCAGAACCTGAATAAACGCCATGCTTATCAAGCTCATGATCAGGGAATAATACAGGTGTTTTTTCTTCATAGTGAACAAAATCTTTTGTTGTATACAATCCCCAAAGTTTCATCATACCTTCTGTATCAAATGGATCATATTGATAATAGATACGATATTCTCCATTCATTTGATGTAACCCATTTGGATCATTCAACCATCCACTTGCCGGCATCAAATGATACTTCAAGCTTTTTTTATCACTTCTAGCGCACTCTCTCATCTTTCCATTTTCGAGATACCAGTTACGATAATCTTCTTTTGTAACTTTTGAATATTTTTGAATCATTACACATTCTCCACAATATGAATTACATTTGTAGACACATCTGCAGATGCATTTGGAATTGTTTCCACATTTCTATCGTCTGCTTTTGTAACAACTAACATAGTCTGTGTGCTGTATCCTTTTTCACTAATTAGATTTAAATCCATCTCAGCAATCTTCTGTCCCTGCTGAACAGTATCTCCTTCTTTTACAGATAATGTAAATCCTTCTCCATTGAGATTCACTGTATCAATTCCCATATGAATCAATACTTCTACACCATCTTCACTCTCAAAACCAATCGCATGTTGTGTTGGAAAAATCATTTTTACTGTTCCACTAACTGGTGCATAAACTTCTCCGCTGACTGGTTCAACAACAACGCCATTTCCCATTGCTTTTGAAGAGAAGACCGCATCTGCTGCTTCGCTGATATCTTTCACTGTACCTTTCATGCAGGATGTAATGAATTCTGTTTTTGTATTTTCTTTAACTTCTGTCTTCTTTTCATCCGCATGATCTAAATCATATTTCTTAAAAAAGAAAGCTGTAAGAATTGCAGAAACAACCATAGATAATACTAAGCCAATCATAAAATTAACATAATCTGATGGTTTCATTGAAATAATACCTGGAATACCTGCTGCACCCATTGCCTGTGCAAGTACTTTTGTAGCAGCACAATATGCACTTCCTGCAGCAGATCCTGCCATTGCAGCATAGAATGGATATTTTAGTTTTAAAGTCACGCCAAACATTGCTGGTTCTGTAATACCTAGTAATGCAGAAACGCCTGAAGCAGAGCAGATTGATTTTAGCTTTTCATTTTTTGTCATGAATAATACTGCTAATACAGCTGCACCTTGTGCTACGTTATTCATACTTGCTGTTGTGAAAATAAAACTGCCGCCTGTATGTGCAACATCAGCAATAAGCTGTGTTTCAATCGCAATAAAGCTATGGTGCATACCCGTCAAGCAAATTGGTGCATAGAATAAGCCAAATAATCCACCACCAATAAATCCAAGTGTGTTATATCCCCATGTAATACCGGCAGCTAATATATTTCCTGCTTCTCTTAATACCGGTCCAACAAAAATGAATGTTAAGAAAGAAGTCACAATAATAGATAACATTGGTGTTGTTAAGTTATCCAGCCATGTTGGCGTAACTTTATGAAGCTTCTTTTCAATTGTTGCTAAAATAAATGATACTGCTAGAACTGGAAGAACTGTTCCCTGATAACCGATTGCCGCAATCTTGAATCCGAGAATATTCCAATATGGAGGTTCTGCAATGCCAATGTTATATGCATTCAATAGATCTGGATGTACCATGATCATACCCATTGCTGCACCTAAATATGGATTTCCTCCGAATTTCTTTGTAGCACTAAAGCCGATAAGTACTGGCAAGAATGTAAATGGCGCATTCGCAAATGTATTGATTGCCGTAGCTAATCCATTCCATTGTGGATAAATGTCAATGATGGATCTGCCATCAAACATGCCGGCTGTTAATACATTATTCAATCCCATCAACAAACCACCTGCAACGATTGCTGGAATGATTGGAACAAAGATATCACTTAACATCTTTACAAATCTCTGTAATGCATTTCCTTCTTCCTTTGTTTCTTCTACAGCAGTATTTGTATCAAATCCTAATTGTTTCTGCACTTCATCACATACAAGACTTACAAGACCAGATCCAAAGATGATCTGAAATTGTGTCTGTGAAAGAAATACACCTTTAACTCCTTCAATATCACTAATGACATCTTCATTGCGTAAATGATTGTTACGAAGCTGAAATCTCAATCTTGTCGCACAATGTGTAACGGAAATGATATTCTCTTTTCCACCTACATTTTCAATTACTTCTTGTGCGATTCTTACATAATCCATAATTTTCCTCCCACCGGAATGGAACCGGTTCCACAATTGCTATTATAAGCTTGTTATTTATGTTGTCAACACATTTTTGAAATCGGTTCCAAAAAAATAAATACTTCCTCACTCCTGAGAAAGTATTTATCAACTTTGACATAATTTGAACTTCACAAAATCCTAATAAAATACGTCATCATTTTCCGGATATTGTTGAATTTTACCTTTACTCTTAACAATACGCGGCTTAGATTCTTCTTGCACTTCACTAATTTTCGTCACTGCAATTCTGAACAACCAATCATCTCCAAAATCATAGTGTAATGTAAATTTTTGCCCTTTGCTGAGTCCAACTTCGTCCAAAGTTATATCTGTTGATGGTTCATCACATTCAGGACAAGATTGATATGCATTTTCACTATACGCACGATTATCCATACAAAATTCATACAAATGCTCATCCAAAAAATCAAATGCATACATGATTATTTTGCACAATTGATCTAATGTATTATTACCACAAATTTCAATATTTCTATATACTTCACGGCCTTTACCATCAGGATAAACCTTCATTGAATACTGTTTGCGCATCCTTCAGCTCATCTCCTTCTCTTATTTCTTATTATCGTTTACTCACACTTCGTCTTTCAATGAATGAATAATGAATAATTTGCTTTTGTTTCACTTCACGTCCCTCAATCATATCTGTAATTGTCTGTGCAGCAAGTTCTCCCATTTCATACGAATCAAACATTAATGTTGTTAATTCAGGAACAATCAACTCACTCTCTTCATATCCACCAAATCCAATAACAGATACATCTAAAGGAATATGATATCCATTCTTCCTAAGAACACGATAAGCGCCAAATGCTAATCGATCCGTTGCACAAATGATCGCATCAATATCATTATGTTCGGTTAATAATTTCCACGTTGCATTCTGTGCATCCACAAAACTAAAATCACTGTATTCAATATTGATTGAATCTACAGAATATTTCTCCAATCCATCCAAAACGCCCTGTTTTCTTAACACACCAACAGCACGATCATTTTCATCCACTGTAATAAAGCCAATTTTTTTATGTCCTTTTTTTCCGATATATTCCCCTATAAACTTACCCGCATTATATTCATCATTCACAATGCAAGGGACTTGATCATCTTCCTGTGCCAAAATAATTACAGGTATATTTGTACTATTAATCAGTTTATGATGCTCTTCTGTGATTGAAATAGAACTTAAAACAATACCATCTACGCCAAGATTAATTAATCTAGATAAATTCTCTAATTCTAACGCAATATCATGATCACTATTACGAATAATCGTTACATAATCGCGATCTCTCAGATATCGATCGATACTTGTAATGACACGCGAGGTTACTTTTGAGTTCAACGTTGGAAGAATAACACCAATCATCCTACTTTGCTTTGCATTTAATCTTGCAAATGCATTCGGATGATAATCATATTGATCCACGATTTCTTGAATTTTTTCTCTTGTACTTGCTTTGACACTTCCTCCATTTAAATAACGAGAAACTGTACTTTTGCTTACATTCACTTTTTTTGCGATATCATCAATTGTAATCTTTGCCATACGCTTTTACCACCAATCCAATCCATATTTACTCGCCTTCATATAATTGCTTAAAAGTATCATAATGATCTTCTGTATACCAGATATCTCCATCTTTTGAATACACGATTCTTTTCTTCCCTCTTGAAGTTTTTCCTTCTGTATCTATATCACACTCGTAGTATACATCATCGACAGGCAAAACTTCTTCATAGTTTCCATACCGATCACCACCAATACTTTTCACAGGTAATATTTTTGATAAAGCTCCGGATTCCCATCCATGCAATCTAGCTTCTTTTTTTGTCATGTAATTCGATGGAAGGTGTGAATACGTATGAATATATAAAGCAACTTTCTCTTTTTGATCTGTTTCAATTGTTTCACTAATATTTTGCGATTGGTACGTTTTTGCTGATTCTTTTAAAGGTTGCGGAACACATCCAAAAAGTAAAAAAGAAAATAAAATATAAACTCTTAATTTCCGAAGCATATTATTGATTACCTAAGAAATATTGTTCTATTTCTTTAAAATCATGAACGATTGGAACATTCAAATCAGAAATTGGTCTTCTTTCATGGCAATACCATACAGGCTGCATTCCAATTCGCATCGCACCAGACAAATCTGTAAAGAATGTATCTCCAATCATTGCTGCCTCATTTGGTGACAACTTTAACTTATCACAAGCAATCTGGAAAATTCTAGTATCAGGTTTTTGAATCTCATAATCTCCAGAAACAACAACTTCATCGAAATACGATTCTAAATGGAGTGATGAAATTTTTTTATGTTGAGCATGTGAAAAACCATTCGATAAAATAGCTAATTTATAATGCGTATGCAATTTGTTCAACACATCAAAAGCATCATCAGATACGATTTGAAATTCATCAAAATGATCATACCAATATGCTCTCCAGTAAGAAACATCTAGCTCTTTAAACCAGTGCTGCTTCATTTTTTCTAGCACATAAGCTTTATCACTATGACCAAATTCATCCCAGATCATGCATCTTTGAACCATTTCCTCAACATCCAGATCAGTTTTGTCTTTATTCGCAAGCGTACAAATCATCCACTGATACATATGATATGCAGAAGCATATCTCTTTGTTAATACACCATCGTAATCAAATATAATTCCTTTAATCATGTATTTATATTACTACAGACGCAAAAAAAGAGATACCCAAATTGGATATCCCTCACGTAACAATAAGAATTAAATTAAGCTTCGATTTCTGTAATAGAACCGGAACCTACTGTTCTACCACCTTCACGGATAGAGAACTTTGTACCGTTTTCGATAGCGATAGGAGCAAGAAGTTCAACTTCCATAACTACGTTATCACCAGGCATGCAGAGTTCTGTTCCTTCTGGAAGAGTGATTACACCAGTAACGTCTGTTGTTCTGAAGTAGAACTGTGGACGGTAGTTAGAAACGAATGGTGTATGACGTCCGCCTTCTTCCTTAGTTAATACGTAAACCTGAGCCTTGAACTTTGTATGAGGTGTAACGGATCCTGGCTTAGCAAGAACCTGTCCACGTTCGATCTGATCACGGTTAATACCACGGAGCAATGCACCGATGTTGTCACCAGCCTGAGCATAGTCAAGAGTCTTACGGAACATTTCGATACCTGTTACAACAGTCTTAGATGTATCCTTGATACCAATGATTTCAACTTCATCGTTTAAGTGTAATTCACCACGTTCTACACGTCCTGTAGCAACAGTACCACGACCTGTGATTGTGAATACGTCTTCAACTGCCATTAAGAATGGCTTGTCGTTGTCATGTGTTGGTGTTGGAATGTATGAATCTACTGCATCAAGCAATTCCTTGATAGCTGGTGTCCACTTTGGATCTCCCTGAAGAGCCTGGAAAGCAGAACCACGGATTACAGGAGCGTTGTCTCCATCGAATCCATACTCAGAAAGAAGTTCACGAACTTCCATTTCAACAAGGTCGATCAATTCTTCATCATCAACCATGTCGCACTTGTTTAAGAATACAACGATAGCTGGAACACCTACCTGACGAGCAAGTAAGATATGTTCACGTGTCTGAGGCATTGGTCCATCAGTAGCAGCAACTACGAGGATAGCACCATCCATCTGAGCAGCACCAGTGATCATGTTCTTAACATAGTCAGCGTGGCCTGGGCAGTCTACGTGTGCATAGTGTCTCTTTAATGTCTGGTATTCAACGTGAGCTGTGTTGATAGTAATACCACGTTCTTTTTCTTCTGGTGCACCATCGATCTGGTCATAAGCTTCGAAAGAAGCCTTACCATCTTCTGGGTGATCAGCAAGATACTTTGTGATTGCAGCTGTAAGAGTTGTTTTACCGTGGTCAACGTGTCCGATAGTACCAACGTTAACATGCTCTAAGCTACGGTCGAATTTTTCCTTTGCCATATTGGTTTTTTTCCTCCAGTTTTTTACTTTTTTAACTTATTCAGTCTGCCATCATTTTATATGATGGCAAACTAAATTACAACATTTTTTATTCCAAACAGAATATTACTTAGAAGCGTGTGCTTCAATAATTTCCTTAGCGATATTCTTAGGAACTTCTTCATAGTGGTCCATCTGCATTGAGAAGATACCACGACCCTGTGTAAATCCACGAAGGTCTGTAACGTAACCAAACATTTCAGCTAATGGTACGAATGCCTTAACCTTGATTGCATTACCTGTTTCTTCCTGTTCACGGATCTGACCACGTCTCTTAGTAACGTCACCCATAACTGCACCTAAGTATTCAGATGGAGCAGTAATATCTACAGCCATGATAGGTTCTAGAATTGTTGGGTTACATTTCTTCGCAGCTTCCTTAAGAGCTAAGGATGCAGCAATCTTATATGCCTGTTCAGAGGAGTCGACATCATGGTAAGAACCATCAAATAGTTCAGCACGAATATCAACAACTGGGAATCCAGCTACAAGACCATTTGGAAGAGCTTCTTCAAGACCTGCCTGTGTAGGCTTGATGAATTCCTTAGGAATTGATCCACCAACAGTCTGATCTTCGAATTCGAATCCCTTACCTGGGTTTGGCTTAAATCTAATCCAAACATCACCATACTGACCGTGACCACCGGACTGTCTTACAAACTTACCTTGTACTTCAGCTTCGGACTTGATTGTTTCACGGTAAGCTACCTGAGGAGCACCTGCAGTTGCTTCAACCTTGAATTCTCTTCTCATACGGTCAAGAATGATATCTAATTGAAGTTCACCGACACCGGCAATGATTGTCTGGCCTGTTTCTTCATCAGTATAAGCTTTGAAAGTTGGATCTTCTTCTGCTAACTTCTGTAAAGCAGAATCCATCTTCTGAGAGTCAGCCTTTGTCTTTGGTTCAACAGACATCTGGATAACTGGTTCTGGGAATACCATCTGCATCAACTCGATTGGTGCATTTTCAGCACAGAGTGTATCGGATGTTGTTGTGAACTTAAGACCAACAGCACCAGCGATATCACCAGTATAAACTTCATCGATATCAGCACGGTGGTTAGCGTGCATTCTTACAAGACGTCCAAGTCTTTCTCTCTTGCCCTTTGTAGCATTTAATACATAAGAGCCTGCGGAAGCATGTCCAGAGTAAACTCTGAAGTATGTTAATCTTCCTACGAATGGGTCAGTTGCAATCTTGAATGCAAGAGCTGAGAATGGTTCATCATCACTTGGCTTACGAACTGCTTCTTCACCATCAAGTAAATGACCCTGAATAGCTTCAATATCAGTTGGAGCTGGCAAGTAATCTACAACAGCGTCTAATAACATCTGAACACCCTTGTTCTTATATGCAGATCCACAAAGAACTGGGAAGAATTCAGAAGTCATAACACCCTTACGGATAGCAGCCTTGATTTCTTCAACTGTTGGTTCTTCACCTTCAAGAACCTTCATCATGAGGTCTTCATCATAGTCAGCGATAGCTTCAAGTAATGCAGCATGTTTCATTTCAGCTTCTTCCTTGAACTGTTCATCAATTTCGCCAACCTGGATATCTGTACCTAAGTCATTTGTATACATTTCCTGTTTCATTGTAACTAAGTCAATGATTCCACGGAAACTTGCTTCAGCACCGATAGGCATCTGGATAGCAGCTGCCTTAGCGCCTAAGCGATCACCGATAGAGTTAACACTCATATCGAAGTCAGCACCAGTAGCGTCCATCTTGTTAGAGAAAACGATACGTGGAACTTTATATTCAGAAGCCTGTCTCCAAACAGTTTCTGTCTGTGGTTCAACACCAGCCTTTGAGTCAAGGACTGTTACAGCACCATCAAGTACACGTAAAGATCTTTCAACTTCAGCTGTGAAGTCTACGTGACCCGGTGTATCGATAATGTTGATCTGACAATCTTTCCAGTGGCATGTTGTAGCTGCAGAAGTGATTGTGATACCACGTTCCTGTTCCTGAGCCATCCAGTCCATCTGGGAAGCGCCATCGTGAGTCTCACCGATCTTGTAAATCTTACCTGTGTAATAAAGGATACGTTCAGTTGTTGTTGTCTTACCAGCATCAATGTGAGCCATGATTCCGATATTACGAATCTTGTTTAATGGGAACTCTCTTGGCATTTTTAGCTCCTTTCTCTAATTACCAACGGAAGTGAGCAAACGCCTTGTTTGCTTCAGCCATCTTATGAACATCTTCTCTCTTCTTAACGGAAGCACCTGTTCCATTAGCAGCGTCCATAATTTCGTTAGCAAGTCTTTCTTCCATTGTGTTCTCATGACGGAGTCTTGAGTAGTTAACGATCCATCTGAGACCCAATGTTAATTTTCTTTCAGCAGATACTTCTACTGGTACCTGGTAGTTTGCACCACCTACACGTCTAACCTTCAACTCTAATTGAGGCATAACGTTTCCGAGAGCCTTTTCGAATACTTCCATAGGGTTCTCGCCTGTTTTCTTTTCAATTGAAGCGAATGCATCATACAAAATTGTCTGTGCTGTTCCACGCTTACCATCGATCATGATCTTGTTAATTAACTTTGTAACTAACTTTGAGTTATAGATTGGATCTGGTAATACGTCACGCTTTGCTACATAACCTTTTCTTGGCATATTAATATCTCCTCTCTATCTCTTACTTCTTCTTAGGTTTTTTAGCACCGTATAATGAACGGGACTGATTTCTTTCGTTAACACCAGCACAATCTAATGTACCTCTGATAATGTGGTAACGAACACCTGGCAGATCCTTAACACGGCCACCTCTGATCATAACTACAGAGTGTTCCTGTAAGTTATGTCCTACACCTGGAATATATGCTGTAACTTCCATACCGTTGGAAAGTCTAACACGGGCATACTTTCTTAATGCAGAGTTTGGCTTCTTAGGAGTCATTGTACCTACACGAGTGCAGACACCTCTCTTCTGTGGGCTGCTCAAGTTTGTAGGTTTCTTCTTCAAACTGTTGAATCCTCTGTTTAATGCAGGGGACTTTGACTTGTAAACTTTATCAGTACGGCCTTTACGTACTAACTGGTTTATTGTTGGCATTTTCTTTCTCCTTTCGCTTATGCACACACAACCGTGTGCGTCATTCTTAACCTTATTTTTTGGCTCTACCAAAGTAAAGCCAATTTTCGCTAAGCTCGTATATATTACAGTTGTTACCATATATCTGTCAATACTTTTTTGCAAAAAAGTTTGTCCACACATCCGTGTGTGCCAAATATTCATTTTCTGCATAATAATCAATGTATTTTTAACACTTCATCGCAAATAATTTCCACGCACTTTCACATGCACGCTTATTAATAAGATAAGGTGCATATTCCAAATTCCTTTTATGCTATAATAGCTAAAGCAAGGAGATTTTTTATGGCAAAAAAAGTATGTGATTTTTGTTTATCCGAATTGGGAGGATTATTTAATCGTCCGGAAAAGCTGGCAGATGGACACTATGTTTGTAAAAACTGCAGACAAATCATCAGTGAACATGGTCTTCCTGTAAAATATGATATCTTTCAACGTATTGTAACTGCGCAGCCACATATGAAAGATATGATCATGGATACATACTTGGAAACAAACAAGCCAGAAGATATCATCGCGCGTTTATATCCTTTACCTAAGATCCTATTACATGAAGGAGAACATTGTATCAATGCCATTCGTGCAAATCTTCGCGTTTCTCCAAGCAGTATTCCAAATGAATATTCTCCTAGAAGTATTGTGGAAGTTAGAAAATCTACAATCAATAATATTCCAGATGCCGTCAGCAAAAAAGAATCTATGAAAATTGAAGGTATGCTGTACGAAACAGAAGCAGCTGTTTACTTCATGTCTGAACATATTATCAACTGTCATAGATTAGGATATGTTGTTAGAAATACAAATGATACAGACAAAATCAGAGTTGTAACGCCAACAAAAACATTCACTTACGCAGTAGAAAATGCAGAAATGTTCTTCATTAGAGAAAGATTCTATCAGAAAGTGAATGCCGCAAAGAATCATAAAGATGAACATCTTATCTATATCAAGAATGATAATGAATTAAGAATTACACCTGGCGTCTATGACATTCCTCGCTCTTTGCGTCCAGGTATTTATCAAGTCAAGGCATTAAAAGATGCAGGACTGCATGTCAAAGATTCTCTTGGAAGAATTACGGACTACTATGAAACAGAAGATTCGATTGACTTGTCTAATGGTGGAACGCTGGAAGTCACTGGTGAATACGAATTAAAGTGGATTGGTGAAAAAAGATAAGCATACAAAAAAGTGAACCAGATGAAGGTTCACTTTTTCATTACATCTTTATATCACTCATTGAGTAAACACTTAGTGCAAGTGTTGATAAGTTATGTAGATATGCTGTAGAAGAAGGTGGCAATATACCAAGAATTCCTAGTGCAATCAATGTAGAATTGATTGTCATGATCTTATGGTAATTTCCTTCAATTCTATTTTCCAGCTTTGTACTCAAATTTCGTAAAGCTGCAATTTTTGTGATATCGTCTACCGGTACAGTAATATCTGCAATTTCACGTGTGATTTCAGCACCATTTGATATCGCAACCGCAACATCTGCTTCACTCAAGGCAAGCGCATCATTGATACCATCACCAATCATGATTACTTTCTTCCCATTACTCTTTTCTTTACGTACAAATGTTGCTTTATCTTCTGGCAATACTTCAGAATAATATGCATCCATTCCTACTTTTGACGCAACAGCCTTTGCGGTTCTTTCAGAGTCTCCCGTCATCATCACAAGATTATGTAAACCACTCTCATGTAAAGAATGTATCAGTTGTCCACTTTCTTTTCGAATTGGATCTTCAATGAGAATTACCGCAACAAGTCTATTTCCGATTGCCATGTATAAATGTGAGTATTCATCTGGAATATTGTTGAACTTTTCTTCTTCACCTTCTGGGATAATACACTTTTCATCATCAAACAAGAAATGATGTGATCCAATCAGAACCTTCTGTCCATTGATAGAAGAAACAATTCCATGGGCAACAACATATTCCACTTTTGAATGTTTTTCTTCATGCACAAGACCTTCATCTGCAGCTGCTTTTACTACCGCATTTGCAATGGAATGTGGATAATGTTCTTCAAGACACGCGGCAAGCTTCAGCATTTCCTTCTTGTCATTTCCTTCAAAGGTAACAATATCTTTCACCTTTGGTGAAGAAACAGTTAATGTACCTGTCTTATCAAAGACTACAGTATCAGCCTGACTTACTGTCTCCATATACTTTCCGCCCTTGATCACAATTCCCATGTTAGAAGCTTGTCTCATCGCAGATAATACCGCAATTGGAATCGACAGTTTCAATGCACATGAGAAATCAACCATCAAAACAGAAAGAGCTTTGTTCGTATTTCTTGTCAGTGCGTAAGTTAACGCTGTACCTATTAGAGAATAAGGAACAAGACGATCTGCCAATTCTGTAGATTGATTTTCAAAATCCGACTTCATTTTTTCAGATTCTTCAATCATATTGACAATACGATCATATCTGCCACTACCACTGATAGAAGTCACTTCAACAACGCACTCACCATCTTCCACAACTGTACCCGCAAAAACCGGTTTACCAGCATCTTTATTCACAGGCAAAGATTCTCCCGTCATAGAAGCCTGGTTTACTTCCGCATTTTCTTTCACAACAATGCCATCCAATGGAATCATATTACTTGTACGGACAACGAAACGATCACCTTTTTTAAATTCATTTACAGCTACAAGTACCGTCGCACCATCATCAAGTACTTTCCATGCTTTTTCCACATTCAATGACATACTGCGTGCAAGATCATCAACACTCTTCTTGTGTGTCCATTCTTCTAATATTTCTGAAAGTCCAAGCAGGAACATCAAGTCGCCTGCAGTATCAAAGTTGCCACGAAGCATACTAATCAAGATTGTCGTTGCATCCAATACGCTCACTTCAATATTTCCCGCAAGCAGCGCCTGTACACCAGGCACAATAAATTTCCAGCTCTTCGCAAAAGAAATTGCACTTCTTAAAGAAAGTGGAAAAAACATTCTTGTTACTGCACGCTTTAACGTGTGATAAATGACTTTATCTTCGTATTCTCTTGCAAGTTCACGTCCAGTATGTTCAGGAACAACATCTGTATTCTCTTCATAATGAAAAGAAGAAAGCAAAGAAATAATGTTCTGTCTATCTGTATCAAACAAAACAATGACATCTGATGTTCTGTCATTGACCTTAACATCTTTTACGCCTGTCTGCTTCTTAAGATAGTATTCTAGAATATCTGCCTGTTCCAGTGTCATTCGATACTGAAGCATGTGTACACGCATGCGTCCCTTTGATTCATGTAGAATCTGACACTTCATAGATTACGCGTCTTTCTCTTCGCAAGATTCAAGAAATGCTTTTGCATCAGCAATCATTTTTGCTTCTTTTGCCTGTGCTCTTTTTTCGTTGATTTCTTTTGCATCAACACCAATATCTTCACAGTTTTCTTTTAATGCTGTATAAACTTTTGCCACTTCATCAACACCTCTCATAGCAGCAGCTGTACAATGTGTGTAAAGCTTTTTTGCATCATCACTTGTTAAAATCTTTACACCAACTGTTCCAAGTAAAACACCATATCCAACCAGTCTCGCACTTAATAAATTCATCTTTATACCTCCTGCCGTTTCACGGTTTTATCAAAAACAAATTATAAAACCAAACTTGCGTATTCGTTAGTCTAACATTTACTTTTTCACTTTGTTAGCTAACATTTCAGGCTGATAAAGAATGATTCACACCTGAAAAGACACAGGCTCTTTTACAAACCTGTGTCTTTTTCATTTACCAATTATTTAAAGTACTCAACAGCACTCTTGAAGATTTCATTTTCTAGATTCTTATCTGGAATATTAACATACATGTTGTCACCACTTCTTTCAGAGTGACCCATCTTGCCAAATACTCTTCCATCTGGTGATGTAATACCTTCAATTGCTAAATAAGAATTATTAGGATTGAATCTAACATCACTTGTAGGATTGCCATCTAGATCAACGTACTGTGTAGCAACCTGACCATTTTCAATGAGCTGCTGCAGTACATCATCATTTGCAACAAATCTACCTTCACCATGAGAAATTGCTACAGTATGAATTTCACCTGGCTTTGTGTGTTTTAACCAAGGAGACTTATTGGAAGCAATTCTAGTTCTAACAAGCATAGACTGATGTCTGCCAATTGTATTGAATGTTAATGTTGGGCAGTTTTCATCTGTATCAATGATCTTTCCAAAAGGAACAAGACCCAACTTGATCAAAGCCTGGAAACCATTACAGATACCACACATCAAACCTTCACGGTTATCAAGTAAATCCGTTACGGCTTCTTTTACCTTAGGGTTTCTAAAGAACGCTGTAATGAATTTCGCAGAACCTTCAGGTTCATCACCACCAGAGAATCCACCAGGGATTGCAATAATCTGTGATGCATGAATCTTTTCAGCGAATGCATTTGCACTTGCTTCAATATCTGCACTTGTCAGATTCTTGATAACAAAGATTTCACACTCAGCGCCAGCTCTTTCAAAAGCATGTGCTGTATCCCATTCACAGTTCGTTCCTGGGAATACTGGAATAAGTACATGTGGTTTTTCCACTGTATAGCTTGCATGTAATGTTTCGCTAGCTTCATAGTTGATTGGTTGAATTTCCTGCTTTGGGTTAACGTCTGTATATGGGAATACAGGCTGAAGCTTATCTTCATATGTCTTCTGTAATGACTCTAGATCAACTTCACCCTCATTGGATACGATCTTGTATGCATCGATTGTTCTGCCAAGCAATGTACCTTCTTCTAAAGTTCCATCTACTTCTACCATGAATGCACCATAGCATTTATCAAATAAATCATCTACCGCAAAGGAAGGATCTAGTTCAAACCCAATCTTGTTACCTAATGCACACTTGAGAATACCTTCTGCAAGTCCGCCATTTTCCAATGTCCATACAGATAATGCCTTCTTATCTTTAATGATAGATTCCATCGCATCAAATGTATTTCTAACACTTTCCCAGTCTGGATTGCCATATGCATCATAAGAAGGTTTCAAAACATACACATGATGTCCTGCACCCTTCCATTCATCAGAAACAGCTTCACTAGCCTTACATGTAGAAACAGAGAATGCAACTAATGTAGGTGGAACATCAATATCTTCGAATGTTCCAGACATGGAGTCTTTTCCACCAATTGCACCAATTTCTAATTCCCGCTGTGCTTTTAATGCACCAAGTAAAGCAGAGAATGGCTGACCCCAACGCTTAGGATCTGTATACATATGACCAAAGTATTCCTGGAAAGACATCCATGCATGATGATAAGAACCACCTGCAGCTACGATCTTGGCAATGGAAGAAATGACAGATTCCTGTGCACCTGTAAATGGATTTTCACTCATTTCATATGGATCAAATCCCCAAGCCATCAAAGAAGCAGTATCTGTTTCCGCATTCAATACTGGAATCTTTGCACACATTGCCTGTGCTGGTGTTAACTGTGTCTTTCCACCAAATGGCATTAAGACTGTACCTGCACCAATTGTAGAGTCAAATCTTTCCACAAGGCCCTTCTGGGAACAAACATTCAAGTCAGATGCCAATGCTTCCATTCTTTCCGCAAATGGTTTTGTTTCCATAACGACCTGCTTCTTGCCATGGTCTTCAACCTCAACATCTGTATAACGCTTTGCACCATTTGTATTCAAGAATTCTCTTGAAATGTTAACAATATCAACACCATCAAGATACATGATCATACGAGCTTCTTCTGTTACTTCTGCAACAACAGTAGATTCCAGATTTTCATCACTCGCAAGTTTCTGAAAATGATCTGCATCTTCTTTTCTAACAACAACTGCCATTCTTTCCTGAGATTCTGAAATAGCAAGTTCTGTTCCATCAAGACCTTCATATTTCTTAGGAACCTTATTTAAATCAATATGTAATCCATCCGCAAGTTCACCAATCGCAACAGATACACCACCTGCACCAAAGTCATTACATCTCTTGATCAGCTTTGTAGCTTCAGGGTTTCTAAACAGTCTCTGCAGTTTTCTTTCTTCAGGTGCATTCCCCTTCTGTACTTCTGCACCGTCTTTTGCAAGGGAATCAACATTATGAGATTTCGAAGAACCTGTAGCGCCTCCACATCCATCTCTACCAGTCTTTCCACCTAGCAGGATAACAACATCTCCTGCTTCCGGTCTTTCACGAACAACATTTTCACTTGGAGCTGCTGCAATGACACCTCCAACTTCCATTCTCTTAGCAACGTATCCTGGATGATAGATTTCAGTGACATGCCCTGTAGCTAAGCCAATCTGGTTACCATAAGAAGAATAACCAGCTGCTGCTGTTGTAACAATCTTACGCTGAGGAAGCTTTCCTTCTAATGTATCTTCAATTGGGAGTAATGGATCTGCAGCACCCGTTACACGCATTGCCTGATAAACATAGCTTCTACCAGACAGAGGGTCACGAATTGCGCCACCTAAACATGTAGCTGCACCACCAAATGGTTCAATTTCAGTAGGATGGTTATGTGTTTCATTCTTGAACATCAATAGCCAATCCTGATCTTCACCATCAACATCAACCTTGATTCTTACAGAACAAGCATTGATTTCTTCAGATTCATCCAAGTCTTTCAGCTTACCCTCTTTCTTAAGAGCCTTGACGCCAATTGTTGCAAGATCCCACAAAGAAAGTGGCTTTTCTGTTTTTCCCGCGTAAACTTCTTTACGCAAATCAAGATAAGCATCATATGCTTTCTTGATATTTTCATCCTTGATATCAACATTGTTGATAATTGTATTGAATGTTGTATGACGACAATGATCAGACCAGTATGTATCAATCACCTTAATTTCAGTGATTCTTGGATCTCTCTTTTCTTCGTTCTTGAAATAATCCTGCAGGAACTTGATGTCTGCAAGATCCATAGCCAAGCCATTTTCACTTCTAAATGCTTCCAGTCCTGCTTCATCTAAATCAATAAAACCATCCAGGATTTCAGGTAAAGCTGGCTTTTCATAATTCTGATGAATTGTTTCAGGTTTTTCTAAAGAAGCTTCTCTTGCTTCTACTGGGTTAATCAAAGTCTTCTTGATCTTTTCTTTATCTTCTTCTGTAAGATTACCCTTGATGTAATACAAACGCGCACTGCGGACTTCAGGCTTTTCCTTCATTGTAGCAAGTTGAATACATTGAGAAGCAGAGTCTGCTCTTTGATCAAACTGACCAGGAAGATATTCAACAGCGAGTACCCATTCATCATCTTCAGCAACAGGTGCTTCTTCATAAAGTGTATCTACCTGTGGTTCAGAAAGAATTGTTCTTTCTGCCATTTTAAAATCTTCTTCATCAATATTTTCAAGATCATAGCGATTGATGACTCTTACATTTCTTACATCATCATTTAACAAAGCAATCTTCAGATCACTCTTCACACCATTTGCTTCTGTAGCGAATGGCTGTTTCTTTTCCACAAAGCAACGATATACGCTCATTTACTTTCTCCTATTTCTTTCCAATATCTGTACGATAATGCATCTTGTCAAAGCCAATTTCCTTTACAGCTTCATATGCCTTATCTAACGCATCTTGCAAGGTAGCGCCCTTAGCAGTAATGCCAAGTACTCTTCCACCATTTGTATAGAATTTACCGTTTTCTTTCTTTGTTCCAGCATGATATACGATGACACCATCATGCTGGCCATTTTCATCTAAGCCATGGATTTCAAATCCCTTTTCATATTTCACAGGATATCCACCACTTGCTTCTACAACACAAGCACAAGCTTCTTCACTCCACACAACATCAACATCTTTTAATGTTCCATCGTGACATGCTTTCATGATTGTAAGTAAATCAGAATTCAACAAAGGTAATACAACCTGTGTTTCAGGATCTCCAAATCTACAGTTATATTCCACAACACGTGGTCCCTTTGGTGTAAGCATTAAACCAAAGTACAGGCAGCCTTTAAATGTTCTTCCTTCAGCATTCATTGCTTTCACTGTTGGAAGAAAGATTGTTTCCATACATGTTTCCGCAATTTCTTTTGTGTAATAAGGAGAAGGTGCAATTGTTCCCATACCACCAGTATTGAGACCCTCATCATTATCATATGCACGCTTATGATCCATAGAAGAAATCATCGGCTTCACAACATTACCATCTGTAAATGCTAGAACAGATACCTCTTTACCTGTCATAAATTCTTCCACAACGACTTTATTGCCACTCAAGCCAAACACATGTTCAACCATCATTTCACGCAAAGCAGTTTTAGCATCATCCAGTGTTTCACAAATCAATACACCTTTCCCAAGTGCAAGACCATCTGCTTTGATAACAATTGGAAATGTATTCTTTTCTTCAATGTAGTGCAATGCATCTTTCTCATTGTCGAAAGTTTCATAATCTGCAGTAGGAATGCCATACTTCTTCATCAGGTCCTTAGAGAAAGCTTTACTTGCTTCAATGATTGCTGCATTGGCTTTAGGACCAAAGCAAGGAATTCCTGCTTCTTCCATCTCATCTACCATGCCTAATGCTAGTGGATCATCTGGTGTAACAACGCAGAAATCAATGGCATTTTCTTTCGCAAACTTCACCATGTTTTCTTTATCTGTTGCCTTGATATCAACACATTCTGCATCTGCACTGATACCACCATTTCCTGGCGCACAATAGATTTTTTCAATTTCTTTATTTTCTTTTAATTTACGGATCACTGCGTGTTCTCTTCCGCCAGATCCAACAACTAATAATTTCATTGTTCTATACCTTCTTTATTAATGATGGAACAATCTAACACCATTAAATACAAGTGTCATATTGTATCGATTGCATGTATCAATGACATTGTCATCACGGATAGAACCACCTGGTTCAACAATGAATTCAACACCACTCTTGTGTGCTCTTTCAATATTATCTCCAAATGGGAAGAAAGCATCAGATGCTAAAGAAACTCCATTCATCTTGCTTAACCATTCCTTCTTTTCTTCCTTTGTCAGTACTTCAGGCTTTGTTTCAAAGAAGTTTTCCCATGTACCATCTCTTAATACATCTTCATATTCATCAGAGATATATACATCAATTGTGTTATCGCGATCAGCTCTACGAATTCCCTGTTTGAATGGCAATGCCAATACCTTTGGATTCTGTCTCAGCCACCAGTTATCAGCCTTATTTCCAGCAAGTCTTACACAATGGACACGGCTTTGCTGACCAGCACCAATACCAATACACTGACCATCCTTTGCATATGCAACAGAGTTAGACTGTGTATACTTCAATGCAATTAAAGCAATCATCAAATCTCTTTTTGCACTCTCAGGAAGATTCTTATTTTCACTGATGATATTTGTTAATAAAGATTCATCAATCTTGATATTGTTTCTACCCTGTTCAAATGTAATACCAAATACCTGTTTATGTTCAATTTCTTCTGGAACATAGTCAGGATCAATCTGAACAACATTGTAGTTTCCCTTTTTCTTCTGACGCAGAATTTCTAGTGCTTCTTCTGTAAAGCCAGGCGCAATCACACCATCAGATACTTCCTTCTTTAGAAGTCTAGCAGTATCTGCATCACACACATCAGAAAGTGCAGCCCAGTCACCATAAGAAGACATACGATCTGCACCACGCGCTCTTACATATGCACAAGCAATCGGAGACAATTCTTCCTCATCTACGAAATAGATCTTACGATCCGTTTCACTCAATGGAAGTCCAACTGCAGCACCTGCAGGAGAAACGTGCTTGAAAGAAGCTGCTGAAGGAAGTCCTGTTGCTTCTTTTAATTCTTTTACAAGCTGCCAACTGTTTAATGCATCTAAAAAGTTGATATAACCTGGTTTTCCATTTAATACTGTCACTGGTAATTCACCATCTTCTACATAAATACGAGATGGTTTCTGATTTGGATTACATCCATACTTCAAAGCAATTTCCTTAGCCATGTTCTTTCTCCTTCTTACTTATTCTTATTGAAAATCATTGTTTTTGTTTCGCCTGTTTCAATATTCATATGACATGTATATAAAGAAACCTTATTATCTTCATTCAATGCTTCCCATACATGATTTGCCCATTCATCAAACTTTTCATGAGCCATATCCCAACGAATTGGTTCTCCTTCAAAAGAAGGAATTGGATTACCATTTGTCTTATATGTTGTAATCAAATGCCCAACACCATTTTCTGCTTCTGGATATTCAAAGAAATAACGGCCAACTGCACTGCCTTCAAGATTCATACTCTTTAAGATTGACATCTTATAGCCAGCACCTTCTACAAGTGCAGAAATTCTTGGAGTCCAGTTTGGTCCATCTGGTTCAAATGTTCTTGTACGTAGTGCATCTTCAAAAGTCTTGCCTTCTTTTAATGCATTCCAGATTGTATCTGTCTGATCACCATTTGTAACGATTGTCTTGTTTTCAAGTTTTCTAACCGGATGATAAATAATCAATGAAGGATCTTCCATCTTACTTGGATCAAATGCTTCTGTTCTGATGCCATCTTCTGTTTCCAGGAATACTCTATTTCTAGAATTGCTGCTTCTTCCCATGATCCAGTAAGCAATACGAATATTTTTTCCACATGGAGTTCTGCCAATTGCGATACCACGACCTGGGTATTCGTTATTCTTCAAGTAATCCATTAAATCAACGCTCATTTGTTTTCTCCTTCATCTAATTGTTTTGCAATATCTTCACAGGCTTCTGGCAATAAGATCCATTCCGCCTGTTCCATAACTCTTCTCTGTAACGTTTCTGCAGTATCTCCATCTTCAATATATACTGCTTTCTGCTTTAGAATTCTTCCACCATCCGGAATTTCATTAACAAGATGTACTGTAGCACCTGTCACTTTCACACCTCTAGCAAGTGCAGCTTCATGCACTTTCAATCCATAGAAACCTTTTCCACAGAAAGAAGGAATCAAAGATGGATGAATGTTGATAATTCGATCTCGATATGCCTGGATCACTGTTTCTCCTAAGATACTTAAGTAGCCAGCTAATACAACCATATCAATATTGTGTGCATGTAGTGTTTCTACAATTGCTTTATCAAATGCATCCTGATTCTCATATGCTTTACGTTTCACAACAACAGTTTCAATACCATTATTTTCAGCACGCTCTAGAGCATATGCAGAATCATTAGAAGCAACGACCAAAGTAATTTTTCCGTGTGGGATCTTTCCAGCCTTTTCAGCGTCGATCAGTGCCTGTAGATTTGTTCCTCCACCAGACACCATGACTGCGATGTTTCTCATTCAATCACCACAGAGTGATCACCCTCACTCATTTCACCAATGACACTTGCCTTGATACCAAATTCATTCATCAATGCAATTGTCCTGTCAGCATCTTTACCATCAACAATGACAGCCATACCTACACCCATGTTGTATGTATTAAACATATCATGTTCAGCAATATTTCCCTTTTCCTGAATGAGTTTAAAGACAGGCAATACTTCCCAGCTTCCCTTATGAATCACAGCATTCAGATTATCGCCATATGCACGTGGCAGATTTTCATAGAAACCACCGCCTGTAATATGAGAAATAGAATGTACATCAACTTCTTCTAACAGCTTCAAGATTGGTTTAACGTAAAGCTGTGTAGGTTCTAGCAAAGCTTCTCCTAATGTCTTGCCATTTAATTCATCCTTGTATTTTCCAAGCACTTCTGCATTATCAATATCAAAGACTTTTCTAACAAGAGAGAAACCATTGGAATGTACACCAGTAGATGCTAAGCCAACGATAACATCACCCTTCTTAACATTCTTCTTATCTAAGATATTCTTTTCATCCACAATACCAACTGTAAAACCAGCAAGATCATATTCTTCTTCTGGCATCATACCTGGATGTTCAGCAGTTTCACCACCAACAAGTGCACATCCGCTTTCAACACATCCATCAGCAATTCCCTTTACAATTGTGGCAATCTTTTCAGGAACGTTTTTTCCACATGCGATGTAGTCCAAAAAGAATAATGGCTTTGCACCAGCACAGATAACATCATTCACACACATTGCAACGCAATCGATACCAATTGTGTCATGCTTGTCCATCAAGAAAGCAAGCTTCAGTTTTGTACCAACACCATCTGTACCAGAAATAAATACTGGCTTTTCATATCCTTTGAGATCTGGAGCAAATAGACCGCCAAATCCACCAATACCACCAAGTACACCTGGGATTTCTGTACGCTTTACATCCTTTTTAATGAGTTCAACAGATTCATAGCCGGCAGTAACATCTACACCAGCTTCTTTGTAAGCATTTGAATAACTTTTTTCCATGTCTTATAGCTCCTTGATCTTTTCTTGTATTCCTGCGTCTTTCTTTAAGACAGCTTCACTTTGCTTCTTTCTATCTTCAGCAATCTTTTCAGCTAAAGATTCATCAGATAATGCAATGATTTCTGCGGCAAGATATGCTGCATTCTTGCTTCCATCAATTGCCACTGTTGCTACTGGGATTCCACTAGGCATCATGACAGTCGCAAGTAACGCATCTGTTCCTTCTAGAACTGCTGATTTTAATGGAACACCAATGACTGGTAATGTTGTATGTGCAGCAAGAACACCTGCTAAAGCTGCAGCCATGCCTGCACCTGCGATAATGACGCCAAATCCATTTTCTTTTGCATTTGATGCGAATTCAGCTGCCTGCATAGGAGTTCTATGTGCAGAATATACATGTACTTCATAAGGAATTTCATAACCTTCTAATACTTTAACAGCTTTTGCCATAACTGGCGCATCAGAATCACTACCCATAACAATTGCGACTTTTTTCATTTTAACCTCCTCTAGTAGAATCAAAAACAGCTAACGGAGTAATTCCATCAGCTGTTATTTTCATCGTTATTTAGACAGTTTGATACCGCAGATAAGATTGGATAGTTTACTAGCATCCAAATCAGTAATGTTATTTGTTGTTCTCAAAGATGTGACAATTAATTTCATTAGTTGTTTTCCTTCCTCTGATACACAATAAATACTACGGTTCAAAGACGCTATTATGTTATTAGAAAATAGAAAAAAAGTAAAGGAATAATGTCTCTTTCATACATTTTTCTCTAACAATTTCTGATATGTCAGATTGATAAAGAATGCACCAAGTGGAGCAGTTAATAAAATTGCACACACTGCAACTGTTAATACAATATTTCCACAAGATAATCCCATTGCTAAAGGAATAGAACCAATGGCTGCCTGTACTGTTGCTTTTGGTGTATAGGCAATCATGCAAAAGAGTCTTTCTTTTCTTGTTAATGGTGTTGAAGTAACACAAAGGTACACACCAGTCATTCTAAAAATCAAAGCTAGTACAATGATTAAAATCGCACTCGTACCTGCCTTTAATGCATATGTTGGATCCACTGCTGCACCTACAAGCTCAAACAATAATATTTCCGCAACAATCCACAATTGAGAAAATTTATTGGATAAGTTAACAGATATCTGTTCTCTTTCAAAATGAATCATTGCACTCATTGCCATGATCGCAAGCAATCCAGAATATCCAAAATAGCCAGTACATACATCTTCTGCTTTCACCAGAATAAATGACAAAGATAATAACACAATCACTTTAACTGTATCTCTAACATCCACTTTATCAAAGAAACGATTCAAAACGTATCCAATGAGTATTCCTGAAGCAACACCACTGATAATGGAAGTTGGTATTCTCAAGAAATTCAGTGCATCTAAAGAACCAGAAGAAGCAAGTGATGTAAATGAAGTAAACAATACAATGACAAATACATCATCCACAGATGCACCAGCCATAATTAACTGTGGAATACCTTCCTTTGTTCCATATCCTTCTTCAATGAGTTTTAACATGTTAGGTACAACAACTGCCGGAGATACTGCAGCGATAACAGAACCAAGAATCAAGGAATCTAATAATGAAAGATGCAGAATGACTGGTCCTAATAATGCAAATCCAATGATTTCAAAGGTTGCTGGAAGAAAACACATTAATATTGCTGGTCTGCCAACTTTCTTTAACGCATCCAAATCCAGATTCAATCCCGCACGGATCAAAATAATGATCAACGCAACCTTACGAATCGATGCAGAAGCATCCAATATCGAAGCATCAATCAATTTAAAACAATATGGCCCTAACAAGATTCCACATAACATAAAGCCAAATAATGGTGGAAATTTGATTTTCTTAAACAAATCTCCAAGCAATAATCCACAAAGTAAAAGTAAAGCAAAACTAAATAACATAAACACCCTTTCTAGCAGGCAAAGAAAAAAGCTGATTCCCTGCATGATAAAAAACATTGCAGAAGTCATCAGCTGTAATAGCAGTTTGGAATTCCTTCCTGGAAGACATCATTTCCGCCAAATATATTAACCCTGATTTACAAATTTGAGAAGCAGTAATTTTGTATCTGTTGCGGATAAAAGAACAATTTTATCAGCCATATTTGTATGGAAACATTGTTGAGAATCAATGATCATCTGTCGATTATGGTAAAACAATGCACATTTTCCTTCTACAGAACAAAGAATCAAATTATCATTGCTGCTCAGCTCCATGCGACTGTTCTTTCCCATATGTATTGCATCTAATTGAAATAGCTTATCGTTCACAAGTTTTTTCTGAGAAATATCAGATTCTTTTTTATCAATTAAATGATTGATTGACATCGTTTTTCCAAGCATATTCCCCTCACAGAAATTCGCAGTATAGCGCATGGATAAAACAGTAAAGACAGTATCTTCTTCTGCATACCAGCTCACTAGCGTATGCGCTGGACGAATCCAGAAGTCTCCTGGTTTCAAAACAATTTCTTCATAGGAATTTCTGTCTATATAATATTTCAAATGCAATGTTCCAGTATTACATGTATAAATTCCACTATGATGATATCTCTCTGGAGAACCGGCAGTATTTGCTCCCATAGAAAATGAGTAATTCGATACCCATTTTGTTTAAACGAAGTATTTTCAATAATTGTATGCGGTTGAGGCGCATTGTTTTTATCAATGAAATATATATCTTCAATCTTTCTCATGTGTTTTTCTCTTTCTACGAATGTGGTTGAGGTTCCTTTCAAAAGAACCGTTGTTTAAAAGCTCCGCAACAACAAGCTGCATAAATTCACTCACCGTGCACGAACGAAATGATTGTGTCTGTTCATAAGCTTTTAGTAAATCTTCTGGTAATATCATATAACCAATTCGAATAGAAGACGAGATTGTTTTTGTAAAAGTATTCATATAAATCACATGTTGAGGATCTAAAGAGAATAAAGTTTCCTGTGATTTGATGGATTTTGTAAATTCAGATTCATAATCGTCTTCCACAATAATCGCATGTCGTTCATTTGCCCATTGAATATACTCTCTTCTTTTGGATGCATCAGTTGTTGACCCTGTTGGAAACGAATGATATGGCGTGACATGCAGAATAGAGGCTGGCGTTCTTTCCAGTTCTGTGGACAAAATACCATTTCTTCCAAGTTTCAACAAATCTACTTTCACGCCGCTTGCACGATAAATACGATAGATTTTTTCATACGATGGTGATTCAATGCCATAGATCTTACTTCTTCCAAGAAGATCTACAATCAATGAATACAAATATTCACTACCTGCACCAATAATAATCTGTTCCGGTGGAACAATGAGATTTCTACTGCGTGCTAGATATTTACTGATTGCATTTCTTAAATAAATATTGCCTTTTCCTTCACTTCTAGATGGAAGTTTGGAATGCATCATCCCTGTCACTTTTCTACATGCCTTTGCAAATACACTCGCTGGAAAAGTTATATCTGTATTCTCAAATGATACAGAGATATCCACAGGTGTCGCTTCGCTTTCAAAAACATCTCCTACCTGATATGAAACGTAATATCCACTTCTTGGTCTAGATTCAATATACCCTTCATCTACCAATAGTTCATATGCATGTTCAATTGTAATCAAACTGCAGTTTTCTTTTTGTGCCATTTCTCGCTTTGATGGAATTCTGGATTGATATGGATAAATCCCATGAATGATTTGATTTGAAATATTTTGATATACACGGATATATGCTGGTGTTTTTTTCATTGTTTCATTATAAAAGAAAAATATATTTTTTGACATTTGAAAACAACTATAGTATTATCACTACCGCTAAAACTTCATGTGAATTTTTCTGGGGAATACCCCACTTTTCGTCACATATTATTTGTGACGATTTTTTTATGGAGGTGACAACAATGAATCAAACATACATGAAAGAAAAAAAGATATTGCCACTTGTATTCACAATGTCATTGCCAATGGTATTGGGAATGCTTGTCAATGCACTATATAACATCGTAGATAGTTATTTCGTTGCACAGATTTCTGAAAGTGCAATGACCTCAATTTCTCTTGTTTATCCACTGCAGCTCATCGTTACTGCAGTCGCCGTGGGACATGGAATTGGTGTCAATGCCATTGCTTCTTTCTATCTAGGAGCGCAAGATCAAAAACGTGCAAATGATACTGTATCCTTAGGATTATTCCTTTCCATGATCCATGGCATTTTATTAACTGTTGGATGTATTGGTGTATTGCGACCATTCTTGCATTTATTCACAACAAATCCTGAAGTCATTCAAAATGGAATCACATACGGAACACTTGCATTCCTGTTTAATTTTCCAAACTCTATTGCCATTGCCTATGAAAAGATCTATCAGGCAGAAGGAAAAATGACAGTTTCTATGATTGCAATGTTATGTGGATGTATCTGTAATATTATTCTTGATCCAATGATGATCTTTGGTATTGGCTTCTTTCCTGAAATGGGAATTGCTGGTGCAGCATTAGCAACAGGAATTGGGCAAGTACTTACACTTGTCATCTACTTGATTATCTACTACACAAAAGAATCTCAGCTTCGCATTCATTTTTCAAAAGAAATGTTCCAAAAAACAATCTGTAAAAGAATCTACAGTGTTGGCTTGCCAGCAACAATGAACCTGTCTCTTCCATCCATTATGATCACGCTATTGAATGGCATTCTAGCAGAGTTCTCAGATATGTATGTACTGGTTTTAGGAATCTACTACAAGTTACAGACATTTATCTATTTAACAGTCAATGGCATTGTACAAGGTATTCGTCCATTAATCGGATATAACTATGGTGCAAAAGAACATGAAAGAGTGAAAAAGATTTTCTTTACTTCATTGTTACTTGCAGTTTCTATCATGTTTATTGGAACATGCATCTGCTGGCTTTTTGCAAATGATCTCATGCATTTATTCACACAGAACACAGAAACGATCCGTGCAGGTTCTTCTGCATTGCATATCATCAGCAGTGGATTTGTCATTTCTTCCATTTCTGTCATTGTCTGCGGTGTATTAGAAGGTCTTGGAAAAGGAAATCCATCTCTTGTTATTTCTGCACTTCGCTATATTATTGTCATTATTCCTGTATCCTATGTATTATCTAGATTCTTAGGCGCAAGTGGTGTATGGCATGCATTCTGGATCAGTGAAACAATTGCATCACTCATATCCATCATAATTATTAAAAAAACAATTCAGTTTTAATTCAAAAAAGGAACACTTCAAATTAGAAATGTTCCTTTTTCATATTAGTTTAATTTTAGATCATTTTCTTTGATCCATTGTTTTTTACGCAGAATATTACAGAAGAAAACACTCAATACTGCAGGCAAGATAAAGCAGATCATTACTAATCCAATCCAGTCAAACGCAGTAATTGCTTTTCCACTTGCAAGCCATCCTGTATATACACCAATCTGACCAACAAGACCACACGTACCCATACCAGAGCTGACTGCTGGTCCATTCATTTCTAAATGGAAAATACAAGTTGCGATAGGTCCTGTAATTGCAGAAGCAAGAATTGGTGGAATCCATGTTTTAGGATTCTTAATGATATTTGGCATCTGAAGCATACTTGTACCAATACCCTGTGATACTAGACCACCAATACCATTTTCTTTGTAGCTCATGCATGCAAAGCCAATCATTTGTGCACAGCATCCAGCAACCGCAGCTCCACCAGCTAAACCTGTTAAGCCAAGTGCAGCACAGATTGCGGCAGAAGAAATTGGAAGTGTTAACGCAATGCCAACAAGTACAGATATAAAATATCTCCCTTCTGGATATGATTATCCTAGACTGGAGATATTTTTGTAGACGGTATTTATTTGACGCTTACGTTACAACATAAGTAAAGGACCTGAAGAAGTACCGTTTTAGCTCATTAAAAGACCAAAATAATCAGTTGAGTTTCACATAACTCATTGATCATTTGATCTTCATGTAATTTAAGTATCTAAGTTGTTTGAGGTAAAATAAACCTCCCTAATAAGTCAAATGTTATTTAGCTTATTTAAGCCATTTTTTAGTACTTATTTTGATATAAGCCAATAGGTT
>QQXM01000148.1 GCA_014610835.1 Erysipelotrichaceae bacterium 7770_A6 | reverse complement strand
TTAAGTTAAGCAAAATCAATAATATAGGGTTTTACCTGGCAACAGGTAAGGCTCTTTTTTTGATGAAATATTTTTTCAGTTATGAATAAAGCACTCAAATTTACGCATAAATATGCAAAATAATGCTTGACATGCCTGAAATCGGAATATTAAACATAATCCGAAGGAATTGTAGAGGAGGATTGATTGTTGTAAAAGTTAATGATTTCAGTATCTTTCATAATGTCATCTCCTTGAATGTGATGACATTATAATGCTACTGGATCATTGTTACTGCCCGTATATTCGTACAATATTAAAATATGTTCACCATTTTGCTAATATAGCCTTTTTTTTATAGCAAAAAGCAAGCCGAAGCTTGCTTCATATTATTCAACATTTGAGATATGTGGCAGTACATCCTTTGGAATTAGACACTTATAGGAATTATCCTGTAGTCTAGTTTTCAAATTATTCTTTGCTTTTTCGATCATTTCAGGATTTTGATACAGTGTTTTTGCGGCATCAAACAATACATCACCCGCAAGCATGCAGCCTTTATATGCAATACTGCTCTTACCTTGTGCAACCCATTGCCAGCTATGTGCACCTGCACCAATGGAATAACATGCAGTATTAATTTGTGCAGTAGGAAAACCCAGGAAACGTCACCTACATCTGTAGAGCCCATTTCACAAACAGCAGAGTGATTTGTTTCAATGAAATAATCATTGATTGGTCTTTCTTTGATGTTTTCAATAACTTTTTGCTGATCCTTTGCAAACTGTGGAGTATCACTGAGTACATCCTTGATATCAAATGTATCTTTGAAAGACTGGGCATAAGCTAATTCTTCATCTGTATAGTCGTTTTTGTGAAAAATAAAAACGTCTGGTAAGAGACGTGATTGAACAAAATACATGAACAAACAATGCGCCTCTTCTTTTAGAAGGAGTGTTATGAATGTTATTCATAACCCCACGGAACATATTTACCAATATGCTTCGTTCGGCGATGATTACCTTTCACTTGTTTCTTTGCTCGTCGGCTCCACAAGATACTCATTTGCATCGCTACCTCTTGTTTTGATTTTTACTAGAAGAAAAGCTATAACAGATGTACTGCTATAGCTTTATGGATCTAGAAGTGTCCGCCACCGGAATGCATTCCCCCACTGCTGGAGAAACTGCTTCCTCCAGGTGAGGAATCGTTATCATCATGTTTTGGAATTGGAGCTCTTGTGACAGATTCATACAGGAACATATCACGGCTGTTTGTTAAATGCACGCCATTGCCTGGTACATAGGAATGTGCTGTTGTTGCGATGTCTTTTGTTTTGTGCTTGCTTTTTTGTGCGAGCACTGTGATGAGTGCAATGATTGGTGGCAAGCCAAATGTGATGCCTTTTTTGATTGGTGTGGAATCTGCAGGCTCATCATAGTTGCTTCCATAATGTTCGCCATTTTCACTGTAGTATGCCATTAAGCCATCCGCTTCTTTGATGTAATCGCGAATTGCTGAATAGTAATCGTGCTCATAGAGACCGCTGCGTGCAGCTGAATCCATGATATCCATGCCATCTAAAGAGAACATAGACTGTTTATCACAATATGGAATATAAACCTGGTAAGAGCCACCTTTTGAACATTGTGTAATCAGTAGTAATACACCATTGTCAGTATTGCCATATCCTAAACTTTCATCCGTATAGTATTTTTCAATGAAGTTTGTCATATCATCATATGACTGTTCTGTTGAATCTTCGATGATTCTTGCGTAAACTCCAAATTCATACTGGTCTGCAATTTGTGCGGCATATGCATTTAATTCATCTACTTCTTCTTGAGAAAGTGCACCATAGGTATCTTCTACATATACATCACTCGATGCGTGGATTGGTGTAAAAGGAATCAAGAGAAAGAGTGCGATCAATAAAATCATGTTTCTAATTGTTTTCATAGTATCTTCACGCTCCCATCACTTGAAATAAGATGACATACAGTAAAGCAATACCAATGACTGTAATCAAGAGAAATCGTAGAATCATCTTTGTTTTATCAATTGGCAAATCATCACCAATCATCTTTCCTGTCTGACCATTCATAGCGAACAGGTAATTCTTGCCTTGATATTGTGTAGATAACAGCCATACTGGCAGGAATGCGTAGTGAACTGTACCTGGTGTAATTGTTGTATTTGTTTTATCAGATACATATGTCTGATATCCAGTGACTGTTTCTTCTAAAAGAGAAATCGTTGTATTTTTAATTCTCTGATTAACTCTTTCAGCATCTTCTTCTATCGATACATCGTATTTATCAGCTAAATAGCCAGGCAAATATGACATCTGGAATGGAACAAGATCTTTGTAGTCAAATGGTTCAATAGAATCCATGAAATCATCTGGCATCTTGGAAGAACCATCAGCAGGTACTTTCTGAAACTCAACAGTTCCATCTCTTTCAATACGGAAATGGCGTGTTGTTGTGACAATTTCATCATCTGTTTCGTAAGAGGAAGAAGTTGTTGCTGATCCTCTTAAGTGTGCATCTACAGTACCGTCATACAGCCAGAATGGCACGTATACACCTTTGATTTCTTCAATGTGATTGCTTTCTGTGAATGCTTTTGGCAGGAATGGTTTTCCTTTGTAGAAGTTCTTTAATTCTTTGACGGCATCTTCTTTGATCAGTTTAAAAGGAATGACGTAATCTGGCTTTAAAGAGCCTTCAAACTGTGCAGGAACTACTGTTGGATTTCCACAATATGGACATCTTGTTGCGGCAGTGTTTGCATCAGAAATGAGTTGTGCACCACAGCTTGGACAGTTGTATGCACGCATGTTTTTTGCTTCTTCTTCATTCCACTGCAGAAGTTCTGCATTTTCTTGCTGTTTCTTTTCAGCATCTACGGAAATTGCTTCCTGGTTTTTCTCGAAAAAAACTTTATCAATTTCATCCACTGTAAATGTAGAACCACAGCTATCACATTTTAGCTTGGATGAAACGGGATCAAATCTGAGTGGCCCATTACAATTAGGACACTGATAATTCGTTAATTGTTCTGGCATAGAATAATCCTTTCTATCTTGTCAGTGCTTTTGAAAGTATAAGTAAAATAATGAAAAGGGCGATGGAAGAAAGACCTAAAAGAATGCCAATCAAATTATTAGACTGCAGCTGTCGTTTATATCTTGCCTGATCAATGTCTTTCATATCTATTTTTACATGAAAAGGTCCGGATTCCGGACCTTTTGTTAAATCATTATGCCGGTTTCTTTTCTCCGCAGTTGTTGCAGAAGTTACCAGTATTTTCTGTGTTGCATTTTGGGCAGATCCACTTTGCGTTTGCTGGATTTGCTTCACCACAGTTCGTGCAGAATTTACCAGTATTCGCTGTTCCACACTTTGGACATGTCCATCCAGCTGCAGGAGTTACTGGAGCTGCAGGTTGTGCTGGCTGTGCAGGCTGCTGGTTGAGTAATACGTTAGCATTCACACCACCGCTTGCCTGTGCTGCATTAAGTCCTACAAAACCCATTGCTGCGCCATTTGCATTATTTGCGGCATCTCTCATTGCCTGTGCCTGTGCACCGACGATAGCAGCACCTGCTAGATTTGCATTTGTATATGCAGCATCTTTTTGCATCTGCTTGATCATCTTTTCGTCTTCTTCATCAGCCTTGATAGAAGAAATACCGAAGGAGACGATTTCAATACCTCTTTGATCTCTCCATTTCTTGGATAGTTCGTCATTTAGTGCTTCTGCTAGTTCTAGTGTGTGTGCAGGAATTTCTGAGTAACGAACACCTGCAGCGCCGATTCTAGCGAATGCTGGCTGTAAAGCTGTTAATAATTCAGAACGCATCTGATCTTCGATATCAGAAACTTTGTATACTTCTGATACGTTGGAACAAACGTTTGTGTAGAAAAGGATTGGATCAGAAATCTTGATGGAATATTCACCGAAAGCCTTGAGAGAGATATCTAAGTCAATCCCTGCTCTTTGATCAAGAACTCTGAATGGAACAGGGGAAGCTGTTCCGTACTTCATACCTGGAATTTCCTTTGTGTTGAAGAAGTAAACTCTTTGATCTGTTCCTGTTTCTCCAGCAAATGTAATTCTCTTTCCAATTTGTGCGAATACATCTTTTACAGAAGAGGAAAGGCTCTTGCCTGTAAAGATAGATGGTGCTGTTTTGGAGTCATATTTGTATTCTCCAGGTTCTGCACAGATATCAACAACTTTACCTTGTTCAACAATTACTAAGCATTGACCATCAGCAACCGCAATGATAGATCCATCAGAAATGATATTGTCATTTCCACGGTTAGCACCGAAACCTGATGTCTTCTTATGACCTTTTACACAAATTGTATCGGCAGGAATTGCATCACAATAGAAATACTCTTTCCACTGATCGCTCAGTGTGCTGCCTGCTGCATTAAGCGTAGTTAAAATTAGTCCCATATTATTCTCCTGTCTGTAGTGTAAGTGAACACTATCTTTTGTTAATTCCATTGTAGCTGAAAATAGACTGGAAAACTATTAATTTATATGAAAAGTTGCATGAAAATGAAAAACAGCTTCCAAACTAGGAAGCTGAGTTGAAACGATATCCGCGTTTCCAGAAAGAATCTAAGATTTTTTCGGAGTGAGAACTTTCCAGTTTTTCGCGAATATGGCAAATATGAACACATATAATTGAACGACAGCGAAATGGTTCTTCTTTCCATACATTTTCATAGATTTCTTCTGCAGTATGGATTTCATCTGGATGATCCATCAGAAATGATAGAATACCAAATTCTTTAGATGTAAGCTGTTTTTCTGTACCGTCTTTTAAGACTGTGTTATTTGTATTGTTAAGTGACAGGGTCATAATTTGACCTCCTTTAAATATTCATCGAGTGTATAGGTTTGATAATTATCTGTTTTGTAATCGTAGTATTCAAGTTCAATTGTTCCAACCTTTGCAAGCTGTTTGAGCTCTTCTATTGTGAATACATCTTTTGTCTGATAGGAGCAGGAAGCTACATCTTTGTTTTGAATTGCGTTACTGATGTAGAGGTCTGCACCTTTATCGTAATAGGATTGCGAAGTTGTAAACCATAGATCAATTGCCTGTTTTCTATGCGCTTCTAGGATAGATACAGCTTGTTTGTATTTTTCTGTGTCTAATTGATCTGTTGGAATATCAATGTTGATGGATAAGTTGACGGAATAATTCGCTTCCAAATCTTTAGAAGAAAGATCTTTATTTAAGTTGTTCTCATTTATATAGTAGTTGATCTTTTCTCCTACGTTGAGTGGATACTGGTATGGCAAGGAAAATGCATGGTTCATAAAGATGAACTTTCCACAACCAAATGTAATGAGTGCAGCTGAAACAAAGTAGAGAATATTCTTCCAGTAGAATTTGATCTTTCTTTTGTATACAAAGATAGAAATCAGATAGATGCAGAATAAGAGAATGTAAAGAAGAATGAAGGAATCAATCATATTGGATTTGATGATAGAAAAACCTAGATTGACAAGGGAAACAAGCAAATAGAAATTGATGATAAATGGATAGGAGAAGAATGTGTTAGAGACCTGTTCTGCACGTTCTGTCTTTCTTTCAACAAAGTTTTTCTTTAAGAGGAAACATGCAATACATGTATAGATGACTAATACTGTGATTTGTAAATAGGAAACACTTGGAACAAAGCTCATTGTTTCGTCAATGGACTGCACGATATTCTGAGAAATACTTGTGAAGTTGACAGCGACAATTGCAACTGGGGAAAATAGAATGCCTTCTTCAAAGGATGACAACATGAATGGAATGAGCAATAGATCGCTGATGGTTTCTGCGGTTAAGCTGATTGCAACGAAGATTGCGGAATACGCAGCTAACATTACAATTCCATCAAAGATGTTATTTGCAAATAGATAAATACAGGAATTGATGATGAGTAATGCAAGGATGCCTAATGCCATCATCGCACAAGAAGCAAAAAGTGATGAAAAGAAAATCGTAGTGGAACGCATTGTGAATAACAATGCGAATATAGAAGTAATCGCATAGTAGCTGAAGATCAGTACAAATGAGAAGGTGATTGTTGTGATTAATAGTTCTTTACGATCAATTGGAAGTGAGAAATACATATCACAACTTCTTTTTCGATGTACGAAGGAGAATAAGAAGACTGGCAGTGCAAAGCTCATGATGATAGATAGCACAAGAGAAGTTATTGTGGTAACTCTAAAGCAGTCAGTGGCTTCATTGCCAGGTGTTAAGAAAGAAGACATGGAAATCGCAACAAACATAATGCCAAAGAATACCCAGGCAATGATCTTGCTTTTGAATAGATATTTGAAATAGTTCTTATTGATCATTAGATTTGCTCCTTCCTTCTAATTCATAAATAAATAATTCTTCAAAGTTGACTTGTAAAACATCTACAAGAATTGGATGCATTGCTTCAATTCGACTGAGAATTTCTTCCTGATTTCCTTTTGCGACGAGTTGATATACTCTGCCTTCATTTTCTAAGTGAAGGATATTGAAATCATTGAATGCATCTTTTTCAATTTCTTTTTCAAAAACAATCTGGTATTTGTTGATGTTTTCCTTGGAATCGGATAAATCACCGTATTCAAGCATTCTTCCATCTTCCAGGATGCCAAAGGAATCACAGATATCTTCTAATTCCTTTAAATTGTGTGAGGAGATGATAACGGTTAAATGTTCATCTTCAATTAAATCGGCTAATGCCTGTTTGAATTTGTAGCGAATGAGTGGTTCAAGACCATCATATGCTTCATCTAATAATAAGAGTTTTGGCTCTATGGATAATGCAAATAGCAGGGCAACTCGTCTTTTGTTGCCTTTAGATAGATTCAGAATAGAATCTTTCTCATCTAATTCAAACATCTTTAAGAATTTCTGATATTTAGCTTCAGAGAAGTCATACATAGATTCATAGATTTGTTTTACAGATTTGATTGTTGAGCCAATTGGGTAGAATTGTTCGTCAGAAACAAATGCAATTTCTTTGCGGATCTTTGGATCATCATATGTATCGCAGTCATTGAACAGAACACATCCTTGTTCAGGCTCGTAGACCCCAGCAATGATGCGAAGCAGTGTGGATTTACCGGCGCCGTTGATTCCGACGAGTCCAAAGATGGATTCATCTTGAATTTCTAGATCGAGTCCTTTCAGGACTTCTTTATTTCCAAAGTTTTTGTATAGCTTGTCAATTTTTAACATGTTGCATTCTCCTTATAGAGTATTTCGATGGCATCCATTAATTCTTGCTTCTGGATGCCTGAATCTTTGAGTGGCTGTAATACTTTTACGATTTGATTGGAATGAGATTGTTTAAGATCAATGTCTGAAACATAGACGCCTTTTTTAGGAATGTTATAAACATACCCATTCTTTTCTAATTCAATATATGCTTTGGATACGGTGTTTGGGTTGATTCCGTTTTCTTGGGCGAGTTGACGTACACTTGGCAAACGATCTCCAGGAGCTAGCACGCCTGCCTGAATAAAACGCAGTATCTGGTTTTGTATTTGTTCAAAGATTGGTTCTTTGCTTTGCGTGTTGAGAAGAAACATTTGAACTCCTTTCTGTCTTATCTGTCTAAACTGTACTATCTGTACTAGTACAAGTCAATAGATATAACTGGAAAGTTACTATTCACCGATAAACAAAAATAAATAGAACAGGTAACCGATACTTAACAGTATCAGATCCTGTTCTGTT
>QQXM01000147.1 GCA_014610835.1 Erysipelotrichaceae bacterium 7770_A6 | reverse complement strand
AATACATTTGATGACTATAAAACCTGGAAAGGATACCATATTCTGGCCTGTGATGGTTCAGATGTAAATATTGCCTATGACGAAAAGGATGAAGATACTAAAAGACAGAACGGAAACAACAAACCATTCAGCCAGCTTCATATCAACGGACTGTATGACTGTATCAATCATGTTTTCTGGGATACAAGTATTGATACAGC
>QQXM01000146.1 GCA_014610835.1 Erysipelotrichaceae bacterium 7770_A6 | reverse complement strand
TGTATCAATCATGTTTTCTGGGATACAAGTATTGATACAGCTGCCAAGACTAGAGAATGTGCTGCTTTAATGGAAATGATTATAAAACATGATTATCCCATAAATTCGATTATTACAGCTGACAGAGGCTATGAAAAATACAATCTGATGGCGTGCTGCATAGAAAACAATCAGTAAAATCACTGGCAGGATCACTGCAGTAACAAGCGATGTTGTTACAAACCATTTTAATAGAACGGTTAAAAACATTTAAAATCTTATCTGGAATCATAGGTGAAAATCCTCCTCTACAATTCCTTCGGATTATGTTTAATATTCCGATTTCAGGCATGTCAAGCATTATTTTGCATATTTATGCCGCAATATCTGAACAGTCCGAATAAGAGGATAGCCAGGAACAGAGAAACGTAATCTCTGATGGTGAAAGGAATTGGGATGGTTTCAGAATTATTTACAAATAGAAGGAAGGACAGCGACAATGGAATTAATTAAAGTGATTCTAAGTGAAGGAAATCTGGATGAAGCTCTCAGAAGAGTTAAGGCCAACAAAGGTGCATCAGGTATAGACAAGATGCCTGTCAGCAAACTTGATGAATATTTCAAAGCACATAAAGATGAAATCATAACGTCAATTATGGAAATGAAATATAAACCTTTACCGGTAAGAAGGGTATACATTCCAAAACCTAATGGCAAGAAAAGACCATTAGGCATACCGACAGCAGTAGACAGAGTAATTCAACAGGCCGTTGCACAAGTACTCAGT
>QQXM01000145.1:6164-106251 GCA_014610835.1 Erysipelotrichaceae bacterium 7770_A6 | reverse complement strand
AGCAGATTCAATTTTACGACTGGTACTTTTTTATTTCATTCTTCCTTTCCACTTCCTCATTTACATGTTACAGGAAGCTCTTCTTTTTTCTTATTGTAAAAGCTAGAAAGTAATGATTGGTGTTCTATCAGGACACTGAAAGAATAGACTGGAAAACACCTTGCATCATTGCGGCAACAAGCAATACACAACAACATGCAAGAAAGTATCCAAGAATACGTTTAATTATATTTTTATCATGGATCCATGGAAAATGATTGAATATTCCTGTCCACTCAGTAAAGACATCCACCCATCCTAAAACCATGAACAGGATTGTAAGGCGCGCCAGAAAACAATAGACAGGATTTGTCACAACATGGTCACCCACTAGCACTTCTGATGAAAAGCTGATCAAGAAAATCAAAAAATATCCAATCGAAGCAATGATCATATGTGATTTCTTACCTGTACGAAATCCTGGAATATTCATATAGGTTTTCTTTTTTACCTGTATAAAAGATGCACGCTTTAATTCTTCAATAGATTGATAACGATCATCTGGATTCATATTCGTACATCGATTGGCTACCTCAAGCATATCAATATCATCAGAAAACATTTCTTTGATCAGCATACCTAATGCATAAATATCTGTTCTTGTATCACTCGCACCAAATCCATACTGTTCTGGAGCTGCAATCCCATCTGTTCCAAGCAATACAGTATCTCTCGATTGATTTTTGACATACAGTTTTGCTGCATCATAATCAATGATTTTAATGATACGGTTTTGATCAATCATAATATTGGATGGTTTAATATCACGATGAATAATTGATGGATCAGCATGATGCAGATAAGAAATACCATCAAAGATCTGATTCAGAATATCTTTCCTTTCGCGCATTGAAATCTCATGAACCAGTAACTGTTCCAATGTAATACCATCAATATACTCTTCTAAGACAATTAGTTTTTCATTCTTTTCTTCGAATTGAATGATCTTAGGAATATGGATATCTGGATGCTGCTTGAGCCACTCGAAAACAGAAAGATGATAATTGTTCAATATTTTTAAATAATAGAGTTTTCCCAATTCATCTTTCACGATTTTTTTGTTCTCATTTACAATCCCAACCGTTTTATAATTTTCAATAAACATGTACAATCATTTTATCAAAAGGAAGGCATATGAAAACACGTGATTTAGAAAATACGCTCAATAATGTTCAAGATCAAAAATCTTTAACACAATATATTCAAACAATTCAAGATATTTCTTACGATTCATTTCATGAATATTTCAATCAATTGATACAAGAAAAAAATCTCAACAGAAGTGAAATTATAGAACGCTCCGGAATCGAAAGAACATATTGTTATCACATTCTCAATGGAACAAAAAATCCATCCAGAGATAAAATACTTTGTCTATGTATTGCCTGTGGCTGTAATCTTGAAGAAACAAGAAGAGCCTTAGAAATCAGCAGGCAAGGCATACTCTACGCAAAAAACACAAGAGATACATATATACAATTCGCAATCAATCAACATCTTTCTGTAATTGAAACGAATATTCTTCTTTCTCAACATCACGAAAATATCTTAGGATGAAAAAAAGTTCCAAAATCGGAACTTTTTTACTTGCCAAATCTAGCCAATAGATTTGCCATTGCATCATCCATCGTCATTTCTTTCTTTTCAGGTTTCTTAGAATACTTCTTTTTATCTTTAGATGACTTCTTTCTCTTCATCTGTGCATCTCTTTGTTCCAGCTGATCTAAAGGTAATAAGGATAACTGTACTCTGCCTCTTGCTTCATCAATATCATAAACCCATACAGTAATGATATCACCAACAGATACAATTTCACTTGGATGAGAAACACGATTCATAGACATATGAGAAATATGAGCTAAACCATCCTGATGTAAACCAATATCTACGAAAGCACCAAAGTCTACAACATTTCTAACAGTACCAGATAACTGATCTCCCTTATGAAGGTCAGAGATTTCAAGAACATCACTCTTCAATAATGCACCATCAAACTGATCACGATAGTCTCTCAATGGCTGTTTGATTGCATCTTCAATATCAGCCAATGTATAAGAATCAATTCCAAGATCCTTTGTCTTATCTGCAGGAAATTCAGCATCCTTTTCACCAAGCTTTGTAATACCGCAAGCCTTCATGACTTCTCTAGCAGCATCATAGCTTTCTGGATGGATACTTGTTTCATCCAATGGTTCATCTCCATCCGTAATACGCAAGAAACCTGCACACTGTGTATAAGCCTTTGGTCCAAGCTTCTTGACTTTCAATAACTGTTTTCTATTTGTAAATTTACCATTCTCGTTACGATAATTGATAATTTCTTTTGCGATACCCGCATTCAATCCAGAAATATGTGTTAATAATTCTACAGAAGCAGTATTTAAATCTGCACCTGTTCTATTTACTGCCTTCATAACAACTTCATCTAGTCTTTGTGTCAAAGCCTTCTGAGGTAAATCATGCTGGTATTGTCCAACTCCAATAGACTGTGGATCAATCTTAATTAATTCAGCAAGAGGGTCAAGCAGTCTTCTGCCAATAGAAACGGCACTTCTTTCTTCAATTGCCATATCAGGGAATTCAAGACGTGCAGCTTCCTGTGCAGACCATACAGACGCACCAGCTTCAGAAACAATTGCATACTGTACATCCAGATGATTATCATGGATCAATTCTGCACAAAGCTTTTCACTTTCTCTGCTAGCTGTACCATTACCAATCGCAATGATCTGTACATGATACTTTTCAATCAAAGACAATACTTTCTTTTTTGCAGCATCAATTGCTTCTGGGTTTTCCTTATTTGTTCTAAAAGGATACACCTTATCAACTGTCAGCATCTTGCCAGTTTCATCAATGACCGCAAGCTTGCATCCATTATAGAAACCAGGGTCAAAGCCAAGAACGATTCTACCCTTTAATGGAGCCTGTAATAACAGTTTTTCAAGGTTCATAGAGAAGATTTCAATAGACTGATTCTGTGCTTTCTCACTCAATTCAGAACGAATTTCTCTTTCAATTGATGGGAATAACAATCTAGTACAGCCATCTACACAGGCATCCTTCAATTCCTTTTCAATAGAAGTAGCATTTCCATGCATTAAATTCTTATATGCTTCTTCTTCAAGATATTCTTCATCAAATACAAAAGAAACAGTAATTACCTTTTCCTTTTCAGCACGGTCAATTGCCATGATTCTATGATCAGCAAGCTGAGAAATCTTTTCACTTCTGTCATAGTACATTTCATAGACTTTATTTTCATCCTTGGCATCCTTCTTGATCTTTGTTGCAAGAACACCACTCTTCAAAATTGTATCTTTAAAAGCCCATCTTTGCTTTGCATTATCAGACACCATTTCCGCAATGATATCCTTTGCCCCCTGGATTGCACTCTTTGTTGTTTTAACTTCTTCAGTGATATATTTCGAAGCTTCTTCTTCAAGATTACTGTTTTCACCACTCTTGAGCATCCACTCACTCAAAGGCTGCAAGCCAAGCTTGATTGCAGTTGTTGCTCTTGTCTTTTTCTTTTGAGCATATGGACGATAAATATCTTCCACCTGAGAAAGCTTTGTAGCTTCTTCTACAGATTTCTTGATTTCATCTGTTAATTTACCTTGATCACCAATCAGTTTCAAAACAGCTTCTTTTCTTTCCGCAAGTTTTAACTGATAGTCATATTGCTTCTGGATATATAAAATCTGTTCTTCATCCAGACCTTTTGTCTGTTCTTTACGATAACGAGCAATAAAAGGAACAGTATTTCCTTCTTCTAACATACTTAATGTATTTTGAATCTGCTCTTCTGTAATCTTCAATTCTTGAGAGATTCGTTTAATAATTTCTTCATTCATATTGAAACCTCCTTTTTGCGCTTTGTATATTTTACCATGAATAAACAAATATACACCTCTTGACAGTAAAAAATGCCATCCACACAAATAGATATCATTTGTATACACATATCTATTGACCACAGGTCAAAATATGATATTCTTGAATCATACTCATAGGAGGGGTATAAAAATGGACGCTATTATTAGCACAGTATTTTGGGTTATTGTTATTGCACTCGTATTATTTCTTGTATTCTCATGTGCAAACATTGTCCCACAGCAGCACGCATACGTCATTGAACGACTCGGTAAATACCGTACAACATGGAATGCTGGATTACATTTCAAGATCCCTGTCATTGATCGTATTGCCAGAAAAGCACTGTTAAAAGAACAGGTTGCTGACTTTGCTCCACAGCCAGTTATCACAAAAGATAACGTTACAATGAGAATTGACTCCGTTGTATATTTCAAAGTCATGAATCCACATGATTATGCATACGGCGTTGAAAATCCAATTATGGCAATGGAAAATCTCACAGCTACTACATTAAGAAATATCATTGGTGATATGGAATTAGATGCTACTTTAACATCTAGAGAAAATATCAATGAAAAGATGCTTCAGACAATTGACTATGCAACTGACCCATGGGGTATTAAAGTTACAAGAGTTGAATTAAAAAACATCGAACCACCTGCAGCCATTCGTGAAGCAATGGAAAAACAGATGAAGGCAGAACGTGAAAAACGTGCAAATATCTTAACTGCAGAAGGTGAAAAGCAATCTATGATCCTTGAAGCCGAAGGTCACAAGGAATCTAAAGTTTTAGAGGCAGAAGCCGCAAAACAGGCAACAATCTTAGCTGCGGAAGCAGAAAAAGAAAAAGAAATCAAAGAAGCCGAAGGTAGAGCGGAAGCAATCCGTGCCGTTCAGCAAGCCACTGCAGATGGTTTACGTGCAATCAAAGAAGCAGGTGCAGATGATTCTGTCATTCGCTTAAAGGCATTAGAAGCATTTGAAAAGGCTGCAAACGGTCAGGCAACAAAGATTATTGTACCTAGTGATATTGCTGGCATGGCTGGTCTAGCGAAAGGAATTGTTGAATCAGTCAAAGAGGATCAATAATTATGTTCTTCACTTTTCTTGTTATCCTTGTCGTAGCTATTGCGGTAATGTCGGCTTTTACAAGCAATCTGAAAGATCCAAAGATTGCGCCAAAAATAAAACCTTTCAATTATCCTGCAGTTGAAAAAAGTCATGATTTTCATGAACCTGTTGGTCAATTTGAAGGAAACCATGCAGATCGTGTTGGTAGAAGACTCATTTCTCATCCAGAAGCAGAACCAGGATATGTTGTATTAAACGGTGTAAAACATCGTATCGAGGACTGTAAAAATCTATAGACAGATTTCGAGCATTGTAGTTGAAAAAGTGTCTAACACAAGAATATACTATTTTCTCGAAAGGAGTTATTAGATATGAAATTAGCTAATGTATTATGTGCTGGTTCTCTAGCATTTGCACTTGCTGCATGTTCTTCAACAGCTGCAAGCTCAAAGAAGGAATCCGCTTCTGTTGCTTCTTCAACAAATGAAGAAAAGAAGGAAGAAGTTGCTACTGAAGGTAAATATGATGTAACAAACAACACAGGCAAAGAAGTTAAGGAATTATACTTCTATGATGCTGCAGGTACAGACAAAGGTGAAAACTATGCTGCGAATGGTTTAGCTGATGGTGCTACAGTTACAGTAAATGTCAACGTTGATGAAGACAAGGCTGAAGGCTACGCTATGAAGGTTGAATACGTTACAGATGATGGCGACGATGTCGTTGTATTCGAAAGCTTACACTTAGAAGAAGCACCAATGTACCTAAAGAGTGCTGACGATGTTAAGAGTGGTGCAACACCATTTTCAAAACCTGAATAAGACTTCACAAAAGAGCAGAAATGCTCTTTTTTTCTTGCATCCTTTTTCAATCATACTAAAATAAAAAACATAAAGAAGGTTATTGTTATGAATAAAATCAACAACGCAATTGATTGTATCATTCACGCACATCATTATGTGCAACAGAATGAAAAAGCATTTTTAGACCACGATATCAGTGCATATATCGCTGATTACGCTAGAACATTCTATACTCATCAAGATCACAACGCATCTCTGGAAGATCTTGCCATTGAAGAATATATCATTGAAGAACATGCATCCACACCTGTTGTTTCTAGTAATGAATGGCTCATTGGTACACTTATGCCCCACTCTGTTATTTATCTTTCGATTATTAAATTAGATCAAGATTTATATTACCGCTATCGTGAATGCAAAGCCTATCAGAAAGCATGCAATCGTGATTTAACACGTGAAGAAATTGAACAATTTCTCTGCAACGACAGCAGCTATACAAACCGTACACTCAAAGAACATCCTGAATATAATTACCCAGCATTTGTATATGCATATCAATACAAAGATACATATCAGTATGGTGCAATGTTTCCAGGCTATCCTGGCATTTCAGGCAGTGGTAAAGATCCACAGACTGCACTTGAAGATGCATATCAAAGACTGTCAACATTCATGTAATCTTCACATAGATATCATTTTTACACCATAGTACATCAGTATATTATTTCTTGTCAGATAGAGATATCTGACTACATCATTCCCAAAACTAACCCCAAATGAAAAAGATGTCATTACCCCTCGACATCTTTTTCTATGCATATCTTTCAATTTCATAGATTCTTCACACCTATACCATGTTTCTAACATAATTAATAGCTATAGTAATACTTGTCAGATAGAAATAGCTGACAAACTTTTTTCAAAATCTACTCCCCTGACAATGAAAAGATGCTGCTATGGCATCTTTTTCAATTCCTTAAGAAATGTTTAATTCAGCTAACTTTCACATTCATCCCATTTTTATACCATATTTCATCGCTATATTATTAACTGTCAGATAGAGATATCTGACTACATCATTCCAAAACTAACCCCTAAAAAGAAAAGATGTCATTACCCCCTCGACATCTTTTTCTTTATCATTTTTTCATGTTCATGAAACCTTCACATAGATACCATTTCTATTACACAATCTATCTGTATATTAATATTTGTCAGATAGAGATATCTGATTACATCATTCCCAAAACCTAACCCTTAAAAATAGAAAAGATGCCTACTCCCCCCCTGGCATCTTTTTTACTTTGTAACTTTTAGCTTATATTCTTCAATAATCGCATTAAAGTCTTTCAAAGAAGTCACTTGTGTTAATGCATGCTTATAATGAGAAGCATGTGGCATACCTGTCAAATACATTGGCGCAATGCCACGGATTTCACGAATTCCCGTATATTCCGTTTCATCTTCACACAGTCTTCTCGCATATTCTTTACATAGATCCAGTCTTTCAATAAAAGAAACTTCACAATTTTCTTTTCCTTCAAGAACATTTTTAATTTCTTTAATTAAGAACGGCCTGCCAATCAAGGCTCTACCAATCATCACCGCATCACACTTTGTATATGCCATCATATCCAAAGCATCCTGTGGTGTTTTTATATCGCCATTGCCAATGACTGGAATCGATACAGACTCCTTTACCATTTTGATATATTCGTTATTGGAAGAACCCGTATACATCTGCGAACGTGTTCTGCCATGTACCGCAACTGCTTTTGCCCCAGCCTTTTCACAAAGACGTGCAATTTCGACACAATTGATATGATCATGATCCCATCCAGCACGCATCTTTACAGTCACAGGGCGATCTGTATGATCTACAACCGCTCTAACAACATCATATGCTTCTTCAGGATGTGCCATCAAATAGCTTCCCGCATGTGCTTTGATTACTTTATTGACAGGACATCCCATATTGATATCAATAATATCGCAATCTGTATGTTCACTTAGATACGTTGCAGCTTCTCCCATTGTAAGAGGATCATTTCCAAACAGCTGCAATGCTACGGGATGTTCATCTTTATTTGTTCTGCACATATCAAATGTTTTCGCATTCTGATAATGCAATGCCTTATCAGAAATCATTTCACTCACACATAAGCCAGCACCATATTCTCGCATCAAGCTACGGTAAACAGGTTTGGAAATTCCTGCTAGCGGTGCAGCTATGATTTGATTTTCAATTTCAACATTCCCTATTTTCCACATGTTTCTGTTTCAATATTTCCTTTAGATCTTCACTTGTAAATTGATATGCCGTATTACAATACTGGCAAACACACTCTGCACCTTTTTCATCATTGATCATCTCTTCAATTTCAGAATCTTTCAATGTCATCAAAGAAGCCGCAAATCTTTCCTTTGAACACTCACAATGCCACTGTATATTACGACGATCCAGGATATTAGCATCGCTAAAATATGTATGAATGATTTCATCCAGTGAAAGACCACTGTCAATCAGTTCAGAAACTGGTTTTTGTGTTGCGGCAACATTTTCACAGAAAGAAATTGCTTCTTCCGTTGCATTTGGCAACAATTGATAAATCAAGCCACCAGAAGCCTTGATAGTTCCATCAGGTGAAACAAGTACACCAACACCTACAACACTGGGTGTCTGTTCAGAAATCGCAAAATAATATGCAAAATCATCACCAACTTCACCAGACTGTATCTTAGATACACCTGTAAATGGTTCTTTCAATCCCATATCTCTAGAAACTGTCAAGTTGCCATCTGTACCAATTGCCTGTCCAACAGCCAGATGACCATCTTCTCTTACAAGGTATAAGTTTGGATCACCAATAAAACCTTTGACATTTCCTTTCGCATCTGCCTGTGCAAGAACAGTACCTGCAGGTCCATGTCCATTAAACATCGCAGTTACTTTTTCATTTTCACCTTTTAAATCAGATGCCATGATAGCAGTCACTGTTAATGTTCTGCCTAATGCTGCTGCACTTGTAGGCATACAATGATGATGTATGCGTGCCTGTTCAACCAAAGCTGTTGTACAAGCCGCATGAATTCTAATTTGACCATCTAATGCTTCCGCAATTACGATTTCATCTTTCATCATTTATTTAATCTCCTAATACATCTTTCATTTATTTTCTTGATCTTTCTCTCATCAACTTTGATGATTTCTCGATCAAATGTAAAAATACCATTACATTCATCTTCAACATCCGATAACTGTGTATAAATACAGCCAGATAATCCCTTTGGAATATTCTGTAAGATTTTATTTTGATATAAATCTTTCAATGCATCCATCAGTTTCAATTTATCTTCAAATTTTTTATATCCATACAGTTTTTCAATATTCGCATGTCCTTTTTCTAAATACGAATATCCTCCAAATTCACTCAGTATCTCAATACGAGATGCATTTTTTTTTGCTTTGTATGGAAAAAAGTAATTATGCACGCTATGAAAATCACCTGCACCATTATCATGCCATCCAGAAGCACTATCAATGAGTCTAGTATCATCATAGGATCGAATATGTTCTGTTACTTTCTGAGAATCAAATTGACCCCATCCTTCATTAAAAGCAACCCATGCAAAGATCGATGTCTGATTATACAACGCATCCATCATTTCATCTAATTCTGTATAATAGTTCTTCTGTAACTCTTTATCTGTTCTAACAAATGCTGCATCTTTTGTATCATCCATCTTTGTAAATCCAAGGTTCGGCAAATACATTGTTGTCATTTTATCCTGATCGATAAATCCACCACTTACCATATCCTGCATCACTAAGATACCAAGACGGTCACAATGATAATACCATCGACGCATATCAATTTTAGCGTGCTTGCGAAGCATATTAAATCCCATGTCTTTCACTTTCTGAAGTTCATAGATCATTGCTTCATCACTTGCATACGTATACATTCCATCAGAAGAATATCCCTGATCTAATAGACCACTAAAGAACAATGGTTCATCATTCAAGAAAAAACGCAAAATTCCATTTCGATCATTTTCTTTTGAAAACTTGCGCATTCCAAAATAAGAACGCACAACGTCATCTTCTGTCTGTACATATAAATCATACAGAAATGGATCCTGTGGACTCCAAAGATGCGGGTGTTCTATAGGTGCAGTATATGTCTGATCCTTTGTTACGCCAGAATGAATGACATGACCATTGGATGCAATTGTTACAAGTGCCTGTGAAAAATCACCCGCCAGAGAAATATGTACACAGGAATGATCCACATCTGGTGTAATTTTCAAATCACGAATACCATGTTGCGATACATTTTCCATCCATACACTGCCCCAGATACCTGCAGTTGGCGTATACCACATGCCTCCATGTTCAATCTTCTGTTTTCCATAAGCATATTTCCCATAATTCGAATCATCAATACAGCGCACCATCAAAGAATTCTGATATTTGATATATTCCGTTACATCAAAGGAAAATGGTGTATATCCACCTTTATGACTGCCAACTTCCATGCCATTTACAAATATCGTACATTCACAATCTACAGCTTCAAAATTCATAAATGTTCGTAATGCATTTGGCTTATATGAGAATTGTTTCCGATACCACAGTGTTTTACCTTTTGGCAGCTGCTGTTCTGCCTGTGATAATTCACAGCCCAAAGCAAATGGGACAATGATTTTCTTCCATTGTCCTGCTACCGGATTCTGTTTTCTTTCTGTGATCTGATACTCCCAAACACCATTTAAGTTATAGTAAGAATCTCTTTGCATCAACATGCGCGGATATTCTTGCCAAGGGCATTTTTCGTTAACGATCTTTCCCCATTTTGTCAGCATATTTCTGATTTATTTTAACACAAGAATCATTTCATTTTTCGATGAACGATACATCTTGCAAGCAATGAAAGAAAAGAGAGTGCATGTAAAATAGATGAATCCACAAGTAAGGCATGCATTACATTACTGTAATTCGATGCATGATTCATTGTTACACCATAAAGCAATGTAATGCTGAAGGAAATGACAATCATACAAATGCACACACATACTGGTGAAAAATCATATTTCTTTATCACAAATAAGCAATGCGGCAAAGCACACGCTACAGCACAAGAAATCCAGAATGCACTGGAAAATAAAGAAAACATAGAAGAAATCATCATATATAACATCAGGATTGACATTAACACTCCAAAAAACAATCCCATTCCAATATTCATCCATCTTTTTTTCATACAATCTCCTTCTTTGAAAAAGAGAAGTCATTCGACTTCTCTTATGCATTCATTTCATCTGTGGAAGGCTGTTCACCAGCTGTTTCAGACTTTGTATCTGTAAAGTCAGCAGAAATATCTTCACCTTTAACGACCTTCTGAATCTGTTCAGCTGTTAAAGTTTCATATTCCATCAATGCTTCCGCAATTCTTGTCAATTCCGTTTCATGTGCCTGAATGAGCTTCTTAGCTTCATCATGACATCCGTTGACAATCTTTCTAACTTCCTGATCGATTTCAAATGCAACCTGTCCGGATACATTGTTTGGCTGGTTATAATCTCTGCCTAAGAATACATTCTCACTTCCAGAATTGTATTTGATTGGTCCAAGATCACTCATACCATATAAAGTAACCATATCCTTCGCAATATTTGTTGCTCTTTCAATATCATTAGAAGCACCTGTTGTAACATCATCAAAGAATAATTCTTCTGCAACTCTACCACCCATAAAGGAAGTAATTGTAGCCAGCAAGTCATTCTTTGTATTCATCATCTTTTCTTCCTTAGGTGTCATGAGGTTATATCCACCAGCCTGACCTCTTGGAATGATTGTAACTTTCTGTACAACCTGTGCATTTTCCATAAACAATCCGACAATTGCATGACCAGATTCATGATACGCAACTAGTTTCTTTGTCTTATCATCGTATGTCTTAGAAACCTTTGCAGGACCCATCATAACACGGTCGATTGCTTCATCAATATCAGCCATTGTAATTTCTGTTTCGTCATGACGAACAGCCATAATAGCTGATTCATTCAATACATTTTCAAGATCTGCACCAGAGAAACCTGGAGTTCTCTTTGCTAATGCACCAAGATCAATATCTGCAGCGAAATGCTTATTTCTCGCATGTACTTTCAAAATTGCTTCTCTACCCTTACGATCCGGTAAAGATACTGTAATCTGACGGTCAAAACGTCCAGCACGTAATAATGCAGGGTCAAGAACATCAGGTCTATTTGTAGCCGCAATGACTACAACACCAGTATTTTCTTCCATACCATCCATTTCAACAAGCAACTGGTTCAATGTCTGTTCACGTTCATCGTGTCCGCCACCAAATCCAGCACCTCTTTGACGACCCACAGCATCAATTTCATCAATAAAGATAATACATGGTGCAGTCTGTTTTGCTTTTTTGAACATATCACGAACTCTAGATGCACCAACACCTACAAACATTTCAACGAAGTCAGAACCAGAAATAGAATAGAAAGGAACATTTGCTTCTCCTGCAACTGCCTTCGCTAAAAGTGTTTTACCAGTACCAGGATGACCTGCAAGCAAGACACCCTTAGGAATTCTAGCACCCATCTTTTCAAACTTCTTTGGATACTTCAGATAGTCAATGATTTCAGCCATTTCCTGTTTTTCTTCATCACATCCCGCAACATCCGCAAAGCGAACCTTCACTTTACCTTCCAAACGTGCACGAGACTTGGAGAATTCAAATGCTTTTCCATTTGCACTCTGTGCGCCACTCATCTTGTTGATCATCCATACTGCTAAACCAATCATCAATAGGAATGGAACAAGATTCACAAGTGTATTAATAAATACATTTGAAGCATCTGCATCTACGACAGTTACATTCGCATCACCTAATTCTGTGATCATATTTTCAATCTGATCAGATGTAGATGGAATTGTTCCTGTAAATGTAACCTGATGACCGCTTTCTTCATATACACCACGAACACTTGTCGTATTTGTTCCAATTGTTAATGATGCATCTGAAATTTTTTTTGTCTCTACGATCTTTGTCAATGTCTGATATGTAACTGTTTTATTGCCTGTTAAATTGTTCATGCCAAACAATGACATCATCGCAACCAGAACAATCAAATATGGCAGCCATCCCAAAACTTTATTGTTGTTTTTCTTCATTTCTTTTCCTCTATTTTATTCATAACATTCAGCGTTTAACACACCAATGTATGGTAAACATCTGTATTTCTGGTTGAAATCCATACCATATCCAACCACAAATTCATCTGCTACTTCAAATCCAATATAATCTGCCTGAATATCAACAGTACGTCTAGCAGATTTATTCAATAAAGTACAAATCGTCACAGACGCAGCACCACGGTGAAGCAGCGTATTTTTTACTGTCTGTAAAGTTCTTCCAGTATCTACGATATCTTCTACCAGGATAATATCTAATCCTTTGATTGGTGTATCTAGATCTTTCAAGATACGAATTTCACCAACAGATTCTGTTCCTTCATAAGAACTCACATCCATTGTGTCAAACTGAATATCTAAATCAATATTTTTCATCAGATCAGCTAAAAATGGTACGGATCCTCTTAATAAGCCAACAAGTAATGGCTTCTTAGAAGAATAGTCTTTTGTAATCTGTTCTCCCAGCTGTTTTGCACGCTCTTGGATCTCGTTTTCACTAATTAGAATTTCTCTGATATCATTCTTCTCCCACATAGGTCATTGCTCCTTTAATAGCGTATATTCTAACACATTGCAGGTTGGGTTAACAGTATAATGATGAACATCACACCCAAGTCCACTCACAAAAATTACGTTATGATGGCGATTTTCTATCACTGGCCAGCTAGTGCGTGCATACAAAGGAATATGCCGGTCAATAAAAAAGCGATGTACATTTTTATTTCCAAAACGCATTGCAATCGTATCTCCATCTTGTACGTTTCGTATCTGAATTGGAAAATCATCTTCAAACAGTGTTACAGCGTAAACACCACATTTCCCTTCAGCAATCTCATAAAATGCATGTTTTCCATATGTCATTTCTTCAACACTATGATATACATCACAATATGAACGTTCCTTCTCAACAAAAAAGAAAAATGATTGATCACATGCAAGATCATATTCTTTACAAGGCAGCACAAAATCTTCTTTTGTCAGAATAACATGATCTATTTCTTTTAAATACGCCAATGAAATAGAAGGCTGAAATGCAAAGAACATTCTTAATAATTCCAGACGATCTTCTTCACTTAATGTTCGATATAATTCTTTTGAAACTTTCTGATCACGAATATATGTTTTCACTCTGCAGACTCTTTCCTGCTTCGTTGCATTTTTTATCTGTATTTCTTTTAAAACAAGATCTCTTTCAAAGCGATTCATCTTTTCAACGATCTGATGACGAATTCGGTTTCTTGTCAATGATTCATCCGCATTTGTACAGTCAACATAATAACGAATCTGATGTGTCTCGCAATAATGAATTAAATCCTGTTTTGTATACTTCAACAATGGACGTTTCACTAAGATTCCTTGATACATCACATCTTCTTTCAAACCATAATACGAAGGAATACTTCCCTTTTCTTCCTGCATGAAATATGTTTCCAGTACATCATCTTCATGATGTGCTACCAGTACACCTTTCAAGTGATACCGTTTGACACATTCCACAAAGAAATCATAGCGATATTCTCTTGCTTCTGCTTCAAAGTTTCCTGTATATGTAAAAGCATCATCTTTCACACACAGCGGCACATGATAGCTTTGACACAACTGCATCACATATGCCTGTTCTTCTTCTGCTTCCTTTCGATGATGATAATTCACATGTGCACACATCACATCCATATGATTTTCCACACACATCGAAAGCAGTGCCATAGAATCACTTCCCGCACTAATTGCCACCAGCCATTTTCCATCTAATTTCTGCATGCTTCCATCATATCACTGAAGGATTCTGAAATAAAAGCATCATGATCCGTAATTGAATCTTACGAAACACAGGACTTTTCACATCAATATGTGCTTTCTTTTCAATCATTCGTGCTGTATTCACAAACTTCATATCATTCAAAAATAAAACACTCTTCTTGCATAATCCATCAATAATGCCAGGTAAAGGAAACAGATTCTTCTTTCCTTCAGGATTGCTTTCAGGATCATAGGCATTTGCATATGTTTTCGCATTGCTTGTCATTGGAATAACTAATGCCTTCTTTTCAGAAATTGCCATGACGAGTCCAAAATGCTGGTATCCCATCTCATTTAGATATGCCTGTCCATAATCCATATAGACAATATCTCCCACTTCTACAAAGAAGCCAACATCTTCCCCAGACATCAGATTCCCTCTTCCAAGCCAGTTTGCTTCTGACAATATCGCATGTTCAATACTCTTTGGAATAATACTTTCATATACTTCTGTTTTTAACTGCATATAATTCTGTAAGACTGTTTCTTTCATACCACTTCACTCCCTACTAAATATATTCACAGAAAATAACGAAGTTCCAAAAAAAATAGTGGAACAATTTGTCCCACTATCGGATAAACACCATCACAAATGATCCAACCAGGTATGCAAGTGCCACAACACACAGGTAATAAAATACCTGTGCCTGTGCTACGTGTCCTTTTTTCAAGAACTTTTCGTAATTGATACACTTCATTGCTTCAAATGACACAACAAAGCTTACAAGATACACACATGCCCTGATCAGGAAATAGAATATATCATTCATTACTTTGTACCGAAGATACGATCACCCGCATCTCCAAGTCCAGGTACAATATATCCATTTTCATTCAATTTTTCATCTAATGCTGCTAAATAGATATCAACATCAGGATGTGCCTTCTGTACAGCTTCTACACCTTCTGGCGCACCAACAAGGTTAACAAGCTTAATGTTCTTAGCACCTCTTTTCTTAACTGCTTCAATTGCATCCACAGCACTGCCGCCTGTAGCGAGCATTGGGTCAACGATCATAACGATTGCATCTTCCATTCCACTTGGGAATTTTGCGAAATATTCATGTGGCTCTAATGTTTCTTCATCACGATACATACCAATAAAGCCAACCTTCGCTGTAGGTACAAGTTCTCTGATGCCATCCAATAAACCAACACCTGCTCTTAAGATAGGAACAATGATTACTTCCTTGCTTAATTCATATCCCGTTGTTGGGGCAACTGGTGTCTCAATTGGAATCTCATTCAAAGGAAGATCTCTGCATACTTCATATGCCATCAACTCTGCAATTTCATCAAGATTCTGTCTGAAATCCTTTGTGCTTGCCGTTTTTTTACGCATTAATGTTAGTTTATGTTTAATTAATGGATGATCTAAAATTGTTAACATGTTTTTTCTCCTTAAATCATTTTCTATATTATTACTTACTCGCATTTCTTTCAACAATTTGATAAGAATCATTTCTTAAATCAATTGTCACTGTAATGCCATTATTAAATACAGTTTCCTGTATGTTTTCATCCCCATTCACAAATGTATGACGCACCATCTTTGCATAGGCAACTTTTTCTTCAAACGAAGCAATTTCTTTCACCATCATAACTCGCTTTTCGTCTACTACATCTTCAGAAAAGCTTCCATCTGTATTCACATATGCACCATCTCTTTCAAGATACGGAATACCACCATTTAATAATGCATACAATCCATAATTCCTATCACTCATCCAAGGAATCACAACGCAGTCATGGAAACAAAGATTAAAGAAAGGAATTGGTAAACCAATCTGTTTTCCATCCTGTTTCATCATAAATGGATATGGTGCATAATGGCATGTATCAATATGATTCAATGCAAAGACATTGATTTCTTCGCTACTGACAATCATACCTCTTTCATTGCATACATCAAATGTATCATTTCGATATTCTCTGCATTGCTTACGATTCATACGATATGCATCATTGAAATTCTCATCAAATGGATTACATGTAAAGACATCACAATATACACCATCACTCTCAACACCATGTTCTTTTAAATAAGCAAGATTTCTCTTAAAGAAGACCGGTGCCATTTGTCCTGTCATATACGATTGCTTTCCACCAGCCCATACACTCATAAAATATGGCTTTTGATCACGATCATAAATCTGATATTCGTCTTTAAAATCTGGAGAATCTAAATACAGATCATGATAGTTATCATGGAAAGAAACAACATCGTTATATGCATGTAATGTTTCAATCAGTTTCTTTAACGCCGGATATCCACCGGTTCTTTCATCAATTGGATAAAATCTAGGGTGCTGGTTATCATATGCAATACCACAGCCATCTAAATGCAGATGGATATGATCAATGCCTTGTTCATGAAAATGTTCCACTTTCTTCTGTACATCTGCAATTGGAACAATTGCTTCATTTTCCCCTTCTGCATGATAATAGCGACTGTCTTTAGAAATCTTTGAATGAATCCCTGTATGATAGACGCAGCTTCCAACCAGCTTTTTTAAAACAGGTTTCCTTTCAATTTTTTCTTTCAATGTCAATAAGCCATTTTCATCATATCTTTTACGAATCAAATGTGCCATATCGTTATAGTCAAACAAATGGTCAAATACATATAAATGCATTTTTCTTGTATACGAAAGATGTGCCAAAGAACTGAACGTTCTCATACAGATCATAGAATATTGACCAGCATCAATCCGATAGCCACTATCTTCATAGTCATCTACAAACCAAAGATAAGAACAAGCATCACTATAGAAACCTAGTGCATTCACATATGCATCTGCACATCCAAAACATCCGCCAAAAGAAGGAACAAAGGAAATATTTTCTTTTGTATCTAGTAATGTTCCCTGCTGCAGCGGAAGAACTAAAAAACCATCTTTTGTCTGGATTGCTCCTGGAAAAATCATTTCATCAAATACAAATGTATCCTCTATTGGTTCCAGCGTCACACAAATTGCATCATTTTCTTCATGAAAGCCTGCTTTTACACTACACCCCTCTACAATACTTTCAAACAAGATTTCCATGCCATTGTTTTCAATGCAAGTGATTTTCTTTGCATCATTGAACGGATACACTTCGTTATCCTTTTTGACTGCCCATTGATTTGTATCCATCACAAACTCTTTATCATTTTTTATAAAGATCAACTGTTTATTTTCATATCTCATTTTCAACATGAAACAAGTATACACCTAGTATGTTAAAATAGAGGACATGAAAATACTCATTACGCCATTCATCAAATATCCACAAAACACAACCTCTTATTTTTTAACAGTCAACCTTGCGTATTTATTTGTCACACAAGGTCATACCGTCGCAATCAGTGCAGACAAGGAAAACCATTTTCATCATATTTCTCTTTATCCTGCCGCAAAAATCAAATCTCCATTTTCTCTTTCCAAAAAACCACAGAGAAATTATGAAGAATGGATGTATGTTAATGGTGCAGCAACACAAAAATATCTAGAAGAAGATTATGCATGTCTTGATACATGCATTCAAACATTCAAACCAGATTTAATTATCACAATGGACCGTCTAGCATCCATCATGCTGGCAAGAAAATATAAGATCCGTATATGGACAATCGTACACTCCGATATGTATAAAGCATCCTTATTTGATACAAACTGTATGAATGAAGTCAATACAGTATTAAAAAATCATTCTTTAGAGCAGGAATACAACCTCAAAGAACTCCTCGCAAAATGCAATCGCAGAATTGGTTTTGGACCAATTGAAGTACAGCCATTTCACCCAAAAGATGACGTGACACGTATTGGTGTAACTTCCATTTATCCTCCACACACTATTCGAACAAACCGTGTATGTATCTTTTTCCAGAAAATTTCTATCAATAAAAAAGCCTTACGCAAAATGATCATCGAAGCATTCCATGGTGCTCCATATTCTGTCTATGCATGTTTTGATGGTTCAAGGGCAGAAACAATTGATAACATTCATTTCCTGCAATCCACAAAGGCAGAACTGCTTCCTGGTTCCATTGCATGTATTCATGATGGAAATGACTACTTCACAAACCAATGTCTAGCTAGAGGCATTCAACAGCTCATCATCACAAACCACGACTATATCCGTAATTCCAATGCCCTTTCCGCAGAAAGAAACAAATTCGGTCTAGCTTTATATGAAGATGAGTTAACAATGCAGACACTCTATGAACAATATCGTTTATTACTCAGTGATGATAAATACTACTATTACACACAAGCATACAAAAAAATCACCCTTGCTTCAGGTGATCTTTCCATGCTTTTAAATTACTTATCATCTTCAGACTGATTCATCTGCAGAATCGTTTTACAAAGCTGTTCAGGCATAAAGAATGGCTGTGGTCCAAACGGATTGATAACAATTCCCCCAAATCCATTTTCCATGATTTTTTCCACTTCTTCATATTTCATAATCAATGTGACCGCATCTTTTTCCATCATCATGCTTGACCAGCGATGCAAGGCATCCCAATCTGTAAATGCTGGAAGGATGAATAGATTTTCATCAGCAGAAGTAGATACAGACATAAACGCTGCACTTGTATTCTCCTGTAAGGGATCCATGATATCTCCGCGATGCTCTGTTGTTGACTTTGCACAGACAAGTAGATTTGCATGTGAAATCAGCCACAGAACAAGAGAAGTAAAGTGTGGATCATCATGACACACATCATAGACACTCAAAAGTCCACGGATATATGGAAGCTCATTCTGGTTATCATGCATACTGTCACTCACCGCAATGATATCAGAAAGAACACAATACTTTTTTATCAGCTTTGTCTTTTCATTTTTCTTGACAATGATTTCAACATTGCCATCTTTTGCTTTTCTGCATGTTTTCTCATTCATGCGTATAGAAAGAATACGCACTGTAAAAGCATCATTTTCCAGGCTGTATACATATACTTCATCAAATACATGCATATTCCCAGATAATTTTCCCTTCAGAATCAAATTTGATTTCTCTTCATTGATTTCTTCCACAACAAATGTATATCTTCTATTTCTATATTTCTCATTTTTATGAATCAATGTATAAATTCTTGTTTTCCGCGTCAATAAATTCTTATAGTTCTGCACATAGTAAATCACGCCAAACATCACAACAACCATCAGGCAAAACAAAATCATACTTTGATTCTGTCTCACTAATACATTTGTCTCTTCCTGCAGATACGCAGCACTTGCATAAATAAAATCCAGAACAAGAGAAAAAAATAGTGCATTCTGTCCCCATCTAGTAATCCATGTTTTCTGACTTGCATACCCTTCTGCACGATCAAATTTCTGATTCATCCAAGAGATTCCCGCAAACAGAACAAGCAAGATACAAACAAAAGCAACAAAACTAAACCATTCATCCACAATGGATTGAAACATAACAATATCGCATACTAATAGACTAAAAAATATAAACACACATCCTGCGATCAAAGATGCGACCCATAATAATGTCTTTTTCATCGCAGTTATTCTATCAAAAAAGTTAATATGAATCACTTCATATTAACTTTTCTTAACAAATTTATTTCTGCAGGAAGGGCAAGTAATTTCAATTTTACCTCTTCCCTTTGGAACACGCACAATCTGATGACACTTTGGACACATATAATAATGATTATTTCTATCACGCAAAGAATTACGTATTACTTTCCACCTTCTTTGTGCAATTGTCTTGTATTCCATATAGTGATCATTTTCAATTCTTCTCTTCACATAGTTTTTAGAGAACATACGATAGATTTCATATGCCATAACTATCATTGAAATAATTGAAAATAAACCAATTCTTGTAATAGAAGCAAGGATACTCAAAATCAGTGAAGTTCCAGCAAGTGCTAGACCAAGTGGATCTGCACCATAACGATTCCTGAAGAATCTCTGTAATTTATACTTTATGTTATTCATGTACTGTATCTTACATCAAACATGCCATAGAAATCCATTGACATTGAATATTGATTGTATGATTTTAGAAACCTCCAATTGGAATCGATGGATCCATCTGTGTAACAACTGCCTTATATTGTTCATACACATCCATGCAGTTTGCTAAATGCGCATCCTCCATCTGTGGAAATGGAATCACATCAAAGTTACGACAGTTTGCATCAAAGTAACAATACATTAAATCCGTCTTTAAGTCAGATAAGCTGATTTCTATTCTTCCATCTCCATATGTCGTCTTATTGATTGTTAATGCTGCCATCATTTCAATCTTGCTAAGATCATATTGCGCCGCAACAATATTTCCCAATGCATAGAAGCAAATCGTCTTTCCATCATTCAGCCACTGTACAGGTTCAATACAATGCGGATGATTGCCGATGATGATATCTGCACCAGCATCTGCCAATTGCTGGGCAAGTGTTGTCTGATGTTCGTTTGGAGATGTCTGATATTCATCACCCCAATGCATTGCTACAAGTACAACATCTGCCATTGTTTTTGCTTGTGCCACTTTATTCAGCATCTCTTCTTCATGACCATCATAACAACTCACATAATATGGCTGTTCTGGCTGCAGACCATTCATATCATGGCAGAACGATAAGAACGCATAGCGAATCCCATTGATTTCCCCAACAGGAATTGCATCATAATCCTCTTGTGAAGTATATGTGCCATTCATCAAGATACCTTCTTTACTCTTCTAGTAATTCACAGAATTCTCTAATCCATACGTATTCATATCCAGGCAATGATTATTCGCTGTCGATACAAGATTAAAACCCAAAGAAAGCATATAATCACCCCAGGATTGTGGACCATTAAATCTAGGATATCCATGAATTCCAAGATCATCCCCACCTAAGATCGTTTCCTGATTGTAATAGCGAAGATCATAATTCTGTGCAATTGCACCAATACGATCCAGTAAACTAAAAGTGTATGTACCATCCCCATTTGATGCATCTGCTTCAATGGTTGTATGCAGTAAAGCATCTCCAACCATAAACAAAGAAGCGCTTGTCGTAACGGGTTCTGGTGTAGGTGTTGGTGTTGCGACAACTTCTGGTTCTTCATTTTTCTTTTCATCTTGTGGACGATTGAATAGATAATTCAATCCAAACGCAGTCCCAAGTGTTGCCACCACAAACAAAGCCGCAAGCAATGCCAGTTTTAAAGCAATTCCTTTTCTTAATTTTCTTTTTGCCATAATCATTTCCCTTGTTGTTTCTATCTTACCATGTTTGTGGTAAAATTCGTCAATATCAGGATGTAGCTCAGCTTGGTAGAGCACTGCGTTCGGGACGCAGGTGTCATGAGTTCAAATCTCACCATCCTGACTTTTTTATTTCACTTCAATATACAATATTTTTTCTACCACACCTTTTTGCGTACGTAATGTATATACGGCTACGTGATTGCCCGGTTCATTTGTTGAAAACGTAGAAGGAAGGATCAATTGTCCCTGCATTGTTGAATAGGAAGCAATATATTCCATAGGATCAAAGATATCACCACACTGCAATGTAATGACATCCTGCTTCAATTCTAAATATGGCTTTTCCTGCATATAAGGAAACAATGCCAAAAACAACAAAATCACCCCACTCATAAATACAAGTGGAATCCACTGGTGCATATAATCCCTCTGTACTTTTTCCCCTTTCTCTAATGCAAGACGAATCTTGTGCATCTTTTCAACGGGCATATCACAATGCATATATTTCTTGATCTCTCTTCTAGAAATATGATGTTCCAGTGCAAGTCGTACTTCTCTCATCTGTAAATGATTCCATTCCCTTTGTGCATACACTTTCACATCTTCTTTATCCAGTCCATGTTTCAACCCTGATGTAATTTCTATCTTCTGTAGATACGTAAACTCCAATTCAAAACAAGACATCAATTCTTTTGCATAGTACATAACAAAACACCTCTACTATGTATATTCACAAGTTTTTCCCATTCTCCAAAAAATAATTCGTAAATTTGAGTATAATGGTTTAGGTGGTGATAATTTATGAACGAAATGACATTTTTAAAAAACTTAGATTTTATTCGTACAGGCGGTTCAAAAGAAGAATTAAAAGCCGCTGAATTTATTCAGGCAGAATTACAAAAGCTTGGATTAAAAGCAAAAATCGAAGACTTCCCAGTCCATGCTTCCACAATTTCAAAAGCAGAACTGGAAGTAACAAAACCATACAAGAAATCCATTCCTTGTACAGGCTACATGAACAGTGTTTCCGCAGAACTCACAAAAGACATGTACTATCTCAGAAACAAGAACGATGAAAGAGATTTACAGAACATCAAAGACAAAATTGTATTTTTAGATGGCGGTCTTCCTTACTGGACATATAAATCACTCATTGAAAATGGTGCAGCTGGTTTTATCACATGTAATGGAAATCTACACGATGACGATACAGATATTGACTACAAAGAAATTCGTGAACCATTAGAAAAACTTGGCCAATTGCCAGGTGTAAATATCCACCTCAAAGATGGATATCCAATGATTCAAAACAATGCACAGACAGTAAAACTCACATTAAAACAGACACCAGTCAAAAACGCAAAAAGCAGAAATGTTGTATGCAAGATCAAAGGGCAAGATGATGAAATCATCGTCTTCTCTGCACATTATGATTCTGTTCCACTTTCTCATGGCATCTATGACAATGCAACTGGTGCATTAACAATCTATAAACTCGCAGAATACTTTGCATCCCACAAACCAAAGCATACACTTGTATTTGTATGGTGCGGAAGTGAAGAAAGAGGCTTGCTTGGTTCCATTGCTTTCTGCAAGAAACATCAGAAACATCTTAAAGACTATCGTCTGAATATCAATGTCGATATGATTGGTTCTCATTTAGGAGAATTTGATACACGGGTATCCGCAGAAGATAAGCTTGCACATTACATTGATTATTTCTCCAGTGAAGTTGGATTTGCCAATAAGGTAACAACAGGTGCATATCCAAGTGATTCCACTCCATTTGCATCCAATGGTGTACCATCCTTAAGTTTCGCTAGAAATACACATCTTGAACCAATCCATTGTAAATATGACGACATGAGTACTGTCAGTGAAAAGAATATCAAGGAAGATATTGCATATATCTTAGAATTCTCTAAGAGAATGGCTAACAGTGCACTCATTCCAGTCAAAAAAGAAATTCCAGAAAACATTCAAAAGAAACTGGATGAATACAACTACGTAAAGAAACCAGAATAAAGGAGCAACTATGATTTTAGACGAAATTGACCCATCTTTATTAGATTTAGCAAAACAGGCAGATGCAGAATGCAAACCCATCTATGATGAAATAGATAACATCTGCTTCTATCATTCCAACCGCATCTTATCTGCATTTATTGAAAACAATGTATCGTATTCAGACTTTGCGGAACAAAATGGATATGGTGACTATGATGAAGGAAGAAACAAGCTAGAAAAAATCTTCGCTGCAGTACTTGGATGCGAAGACTCTCTTGTCCGTCCACAGATCATGTCAGGTACAAATGCATTGTATTTAACATTCTCATCTCTTTTAAAGCCAGGAGATACAATGATTTCTTTAACAGGAACACCATATGATTCCTTACAGGAAATGATTGGTCTATCTGGAGATTCCACACAGTCATTAAAAGCAAATGGTGTTAAATATGAACAGATCGATCTTTTAACACTAGAAAATGGAGACAATGATTTTGATGAAGAAACAATCGTGAAACGTCTAGAAAGAAAAGACGTAAAACTTGTTGAAATCCAAAGATCAAGAGGATACTCCGCAAGAGCATCTCTAACAATCGATAAGATTGAAAAAATCATTCAGGCCATTCGTTCTGTCAATCAGGATGTCATCATCATGGTAGACAACTGCTATGGAGAACTTGTTGAATACAAAGAACCAGGACATGTTGGTGCTGATGTCGTTGTTGGATCACTCATGAAAAATCTAGGTGGCGGCATTGCTTCTACAGGCGGATATGTTGCGGGAAGAGAAGATCTGATTGCAATGGTTGCCGACCGTTTAACTGCTCCTGGTATTGGTAAAAATCAAGGTGCAAACTTCAACCAAAATAACGCATTCTTCAAAGGCATATTCATGGCGCCAAACGCCGTCAAAGGTGCACTCAAGACACAGGTATTTGCATCATGGATGCTCGAAAAGCTTGGATATAAAAATGTCGCTCCAAAATGGAACGATAAGCGTACAGATATTATTCAAACAGTAGAACTCGGAAACGAAGAAAACCTTGTACATTTCACACAAGGCATTCAAGAATCCTCACCAATTGACTCCTTTGTAAGAGTCATGCCAGCACCAATGCCAGGCTATCCATTTGATGAAGTCATGGCATGTGGAAGCTTCACAAACGGAAGTACAATCGAATTAAGTGCAGATGCTCCAGTTGTTCCACCATATACACTATATATGCAGGGAGGATTATCCTTCGAATATGGAAAACTATCCATCCTGCTTGCACTCACACATATTAGAGAAACATTATAACTTAAAGGCCTGATGATTCAGGCCTTTTTTCATGCATAAAATTTGCAATAAACAACATCAATCAACACCATCAGTTCAGCAGCTTCCTTTTTGTCCGCCATCAATACGGATAATTGTATTATTAATATAATCTGCTTCTTCACTGATCAAAAATTTAACAAGATATGCAACTTCTTCTGGTTTTCCATAGCGTTCCACCAGAATTTTTTCGCATTCCTGTTTCAGAAATTCTTCATCATACCCATCCAGTTCACTCTCTGTTCCAATAAACCCAGGTGCAATTGCATTCACATGAATATATGGACCCCACTGCATCGCAAGATCATGCGTCAAGGCATTTAATGCTGCCTTTGAAACATCATAATCAATACTCATTGGATAATACGTATTCATGCCATTCGTCGAAGAAATATTAATGATTCTTCCATACTCTCTCTCCATCATGTGATGGGATACTCTTTTCGCACAGTTAAATGCACCAACGACATTCACATTCATTGTCTGTTGAAATTCTTCACTTGTTTTCAAATGGAAAAGATTAGAAAGATCAATTGCCGCATTATTCACTAAAACATCAACACCGCCCATCTTTTCTTCAATTTCACTCACCATCGCATCCACCTGTTCCACACTAGAAACATCTGCCTGAATCGCTAATACATCCACACCGCAGGATGCAATGAGTTCTTTCTGTAAAGACAATGCTTCTTGTTTTGAATGCAGATAATTGATCACAATATCATATCCATTCTTTGCAAGTTCCTTTGCAATTGCTTTACCAATGCCTTTTGCACTGCCCGTAATCAGTACAACTTTATTTTTCATACATCGAAAAAAAGAGCTTAGAATTAAGCTCTTGAAGAATACTTTCCATCAGAAGTAGAAACAAGAATTTTTTCTCCTTCTTCAATAAATTGAGGAACTCTGATTGATAAACCAGTATCTGTAACAGCGTCCTTTGTCTGAGAGGATGGAGCACCCTTGATTGCAGGTGTTGTTTCTGCAACTGTCAATTCAACCTTATCAGGAACAACGATTGCGATAACCTGTCCTTCAAAAATCTGAAGAATAACATCCATACCTTCAATTAAGAAATACTTATTCATTCCAACATGTGCATCATCTAATTCATATGTTTCAAATGTTTCCATATCCATGAAATAGTAGACATCACCAGCAGAATAAGAATACTGTGCAGACTTCTTTTCAATCATTGCTGCTTCAAACTTTGTAGAAGCGTTAAAGTTTCTTTCCTGTGTAGAACCTGTTTTCAAGTTCTTCATCTTTGTTTTCAGAATTGCTGCACCCTTACCAGGTTTTACATGCATAAAGTCAATGACTTGCCATGGATCACCATCAACCATGACTGTTAATCCAGTTTTAAAATCTCCAGCTTCAATTGCCATAATTTATTACCACCTTTTTTATTTATAATTCCTCTGTCATTTTACCAATAACACTAGTATTTATCAATATTTTTAGAAAAGTGACTTCTTTTCTTCCTGGTGAGATTTAATATACTTGCTCCACTTGATATAGCCATATGTTGTATTTGTAAAGTATCCAAGTTTCAATACAAGCAATACATACTGACCAGACAGGATATTGATGATTGCTTCTAATGCAGCGCAAATATACCACGCAATCCACTGCTCTCTGAGTCTAAAGAAGATGAACAAACCATTTGCGACACCAACTGCAGAAGCACAGGCATCAATATACGTAATAGCTGTTTCTAACTGCTCATTACCACCTAAGAAATCTGTTCGAATATCCAATCCACTTAAGAAGTAACCAACAACAAAAGTCCATACGATGATTGCTAGAATAATCAATACTTCCTGATAGCCTTTTAATCTTCTAACAGCTGTCAATTCATCACTTTCGTCATCCTTATGCTTACTCCAGTTAATATAGCTCAAGATATCAATTGGCAGCCAGAAAAATAATGTTGTTGCAATTGTCGCAAAACGATACATCAATACAAGACATGTTGCAATTTCTGTAATCTCTACAAGTACAGATACAAGGAAGTTGTATCTAGACTGTTTAGAAATCAACAATTCACAAAGGATATTCAAGAACGTATCTAACAGATACAACAACATGATAATGATGCCATTTACACCATTTGCGCTGTCTTCAGGGAATGCTACCGCAACAATTGTTGCAAGCACCATGATTGTTAAGAACCAGCACTTTTCATATGTTGTAAAAGCTTTTGCGAATGTATACATGATCCATACAGATACAAACAAGATCAATAATGCAATACCTAAATTAAACACAGGCATTAAAGCATTGGCTTCTGTCTGATGAAATACATACTGAACTTCCTGTGCAGTAGGATCCTGATGATCAAAATACAACATTGTTCCATTATCTGTCTGATATTCATAGCCAGTAACAGAATCAATATCTAGATCCTCATATTCTTCATAAGAATATGAAACAATCAACTTTGCATCACCATTTACAAAGGTAACATCACAAACAGTTGAATCTTCATCATAATCTTCTGCTTCTGTATCACGATCCATTTCTAAACTTTGAATAAAATGGATATCCCCATAATTGGCATTTAGTTTTTTGAAACCTGTAAAGAAAGAAAATAATGATCCAATCACAAGCAAACTCATCACGGCAAGCATGATTTTTCTGAGTTTTGGATTGGATTCTTTAAATGTTTTAATTTTTTCTAACATCTTAAAAAACCCCCAAAGCATTTTATACTTCTACTGTAGAGGGTTCAATATTTTTTTGTTGAATTTTGCGATTGTCTGAATCAATTCATCTACTTTTAATGGCTTTGTTAAATGCGCAGCCATTCCAGATTCTTTTGACTTTGCAATATCTTCTTCAAATGCATTCGCACTGCAGGCAACAACAGGAATATCTTTCGCATCTTTTCGATCTAGATTTCGTAATGCTTTACAAGCTTCATATCCATTCATAACAGGCATCATGATATCCATCAAAATAATGTCAAAGAAATATTCTTCATGCTGCATAAATTGTGTAACAACATCTTTGCCATCCACTGCTTCATATACAACTGCACCATTATCTTCCAATAATGTTTTCGCAATCTCACGATTCAATGCATTATCTTCCGCAAGCAATACTTTCACACCAGTAATGGAAACATTTTTAGATGTATCAATTTGAGAAATCTCATATTGTTTTTCAGCAATTTCAAACGGAATACGAATCATAAAGTGACTGCCAACATTTAATGCACTTTGAATATCAATGGTTCCATGCATCATATTGATCATTTGTAGAACAATCGCCATTCCAAGACCACTGCCTTGATAAGAAGATCTATTTTCATGTTCCTGTACAAATGGCTCAAAAATGTGTTGAATAAATTCTTCACTCATTCCGATACCTGTATCCTGGATATCAAATTGAATCATTGCTTTTCCATCATTCATTTCACATTCTTTAATACTGAAAGCAATACTGCCATTTTTCTTGTTATATTTAATTGAATTATCTAACACATTCAATAGAATCTGCTTCATATATAAAGAAGATCCCATTAAATATGGATGTTGAATATCATCTTTCTGACATTGCAGAGTAATCCCGCAATTCTCAGCTTTCATCTTCGCAATCAGAAATACTTCATCAAACAGCTTTTCAATATTTAATGGTTCACAGACAATTTTAATTTCCTGACTTTCCAGTTTGCTCAACTGCAGCATATCATTCAATAAAGATAACAGATAATTCGCCGCAACTTTTGCTTTTGTACGATTCATTTTCAGCAATTCATACTCTTGTGGATGTCTAGAATCAATTTCAATCAGTCCAAGAATTCCATTGAGTGGTGTACGTATATCATGAGACATACGATTCAAGAAATCCGTTTTCACTTTCATTGCTTCTTCCAGCTGATTTCTAACATCCAATTCTCTTGCCAGAAATAACAGCCAGCCAGAAATCACAATAGATACTGCCTGTAATGGCAATCCATAGAAAAAAATCTGAATGATCGTAGAAATTGTAGGTAAACACACATAAGAAATCGCAGCCAGAAGTTCATTTCTACGCAGATCATTTCTAAAATAATATAAAAGATAGATAAATATCAAAATTCCTATGATTGTTGGAATCTGACAAATCGGAAAATATTTTGTTCGATGATAAACGTTATTTGCATCAAAATAATAATAGATTTCAAAGTATTGTGATAGAACAACAAACACAACAGAAATTCCTACTAAAATCCAGATGAAATGAAATAGTACTTTTTTACGCTTTAATACGTTTGTTAAAGAATCATATAAATACTTCGCAAGCAATCCCATTTCAAGATAATTAAACATAAATACAAGAGGATTGCATAAATGTGTCATTACATATCCAAATTCACTCGTATTTCCTTTATAGAATTCCGCAAGACAATCACTTATTAATAACAATGCACCTAAAAATACGATCCATAAAATGTCTTTATCTTTCTGATTCTTGTTTTTCTGCAGACATAAAATACTAAAAATGATCAAGCTTATAATGAATGCAACGAATTCAAAAGAAATAATAAAAATGCTTAAAACATTCATCCCATCTATCTCCGTGGAATATTTTATCATAGTTCTTAAAAAATGCATTGACGTATCTACCTATTATGATGTAAAATACTTGAGCGTGATGCACCAGTGGTGGAATGGCAGACACGTACGCTTGAGGGGCGTATGGAGAGATCCGTGCAAGTTCAAGTCTTGTCTGGTGCACGATAGTTCAGCAAATGCTGAACTTTTTTTATATTTTTCTTACATTTTTTTGATGAATTATATACAATTTCTTTATTCAATTAAGGAGTTTTCAAAATGTTAAGAATTGCAATTTGTTGTGGTGGCGGTTTTTCTTCCAGCGCTTTAGCCGCTCACCTGGAAAAAGAATCCGAAGAAAAAGGATTAAAAGAAAGAGCAACGTTTATTTTTATTCCTATTCTACATTTATTAGACCGTATGAATGAAGTTGATGTAGCGATGGTTTGTCCGCATATGGAGATGCAGGTACGCAAAGACGCGCCAAAATATACAATTCCCGTAACGATCATTCCTCCACGTCTATATGGTTTAATGCCAGCACAGTCTTTCATTGAAGATGCAGAAGACATTTATGATTTATGGAAAAATGGTGCTAAAAACATGGTTACTTTTCCTGAAGAACCTCGCCCATTAGCTGTAAAACGTACAATTTCTCATAGAAGATGGCTTAATGGTGAAAAAACAGACTTCACAAAATTCTAAAACTTATCTTCGGATAGGTTTTTTATATTCATAACAGAAAGGACTGCACAATGACAAAAGATCTCACACAAGGCAACCTAATTAAAAATATTATTACATTCTCACTTCCATTTTTATTGTCTTATTTTCTACAGACACTCTATGGTATGGCAGATCTATTTATTGTTGGACAATACAATGGTGCATCCTCTATCTCGGGCGTTTCCATTGGTTCACAGTTCATGCATATGGTTACTGTCATGCTCGTCAGCTTATCTTTAGGCTCTGTTGTTATGATAGGCCGTTATGTAGGCAGTCACAACGAAAAACAAGTCAATACAGTTATCGGAAACAGTATTACACTCTTTTCCTTTCTATCACTCATCTTGCTTATTGCATTGCTTTGCTGTAGAACAATGATTACCACAATCATGAATACGCCAATAGAAGCAATCCAGGAAACAAAAAATTACTTAACGATCTGTTTTCTAGGCATTCCTTTTATCATTGCATACAATGTTGTTTCTTCTATCTTCAGAGGACTTGGTGATTCTAAAACACCAATGTATTTCATCTTCATTGCCTGTCTTTCCAATATTGTATTAGATTATGTATTTGTCGGATTTTTTCATATGCACGCAACAGGCGCAGCACTGGCAACCATTATCGCTCAGGCAGTCAGTGTAGTTATCTCATTACTCGCAATCAAAAGCAAAAAACTCATTCACATTCATAAAACTGATCTCAAAATACAACAAGAAACACTACAAAACATTCTAAAGATCGGTGTACCTGTTTCTTTACAAGATGGATTCATTCAAGTCTCATTTCTAATCATCACAATTATCGCAAACAGCAGAGGTGTTGAAGTATCTGCCGCAGTAGGTATCGTAGAAAAAATCATTTCTTTCTTATTTCTAGTTCCTTCCGCAATGATGTCTACTGTTTCCACAATTGTTTCTCAGGCAATCGGTGCCAACAACAAACCACTCGCAAGAAAAACACTATCCATTTGTTCCAGCATTGCTTTTACATTTGGAATTGTCATAGCGATATGTTTCCAGTTTATTTCTCAGAATGTTCTATCTTTATTCACAAACGATGCAACTGTTATTTCACTAGGTACTTCCTATATGCATTCCTATGTATTTGATTGTGCTATTGCGGGCATTCATTTCTGTCTGTCAGGTTTTTTTGTAGCAAGTGGCTATCCATTCATTTCCTTCTTGAACAATGTCATCAGTATTATTATATGTAGAGTACCAGGTGCTTATCTTGCTTCTATTTACTATCCAGATACACTATTCCCTATGGGGCTAGCTGCACCAATAGGAGGAATCATTCAAATTCTGATTGAGATTTCACCTGTTTTAAGAAATTTAATAACTGTTATATTTTATTATTAAATTCTTCGCAACCCCTTGAAAACACTGGATTTGTCGCAGGTGAGCTTTCCCTTATTATTTCCCTTGTGTTATATCGTCCCATCAGTGTTTATGCACTCTGATAAGGGCAAATACAAGGGCAAGAAAAATCTATAAGACAGTATAACACAAAATAAAAGTGACATGGTGAACTGATTGAAATGCTTCTTAATTTTTGCTACTACTGATTGATTAAATGATAAGGAGATGGGATACGATGAGAACAATATTTGCAGAATACAATCCACAGTGCAACAGCATTGATGTATATACTAATACGGGCTATATACTCCGTATTGATTGTTGGGAAGCAGAAAAAAATTTAAGAACCACACCTGGATCTGATTGTGCTTTGACATCGCTTGCAATCGATGAGCCATTAGAATATGCAAGGTTATATCTTGATGGGAATTTACAGATGTGGGTAGATGCTGAAGATTCATTAGAGTTATGATTATTCCAATCAAAATCTACTAGAATTTATTAAAAATTAGCTTCATAATTTTAAAAGGACAGCCCTATTGCTATGAGGCTGTCCTTAAAAATACAATAGATAAACCTAGATTATTCTTGCTACTATCTGATTGTTAAATTTTCTGTATTCCATATTGCAAATCTCCCTTTTCGCAATATTTTATTAGTATGAATGCCAGAATCGCTGAAAAAACACGTGCCAATACCGTACTCCACCATATCATAATCTGTCCACCAAATAAAGGTGGTAAAACAAGCATAAATATCAGCATCAATACTGGTTCAATGAATGTAAGAATGTATGACAATCCACTTTTTTCAGTAGCATAAAATCCAGCTGTCGCTATTCTGGTAATCGCAACAAATGGTAATGACACTAAAAATATAGGTACAATTTTAGAAATCTCAATACTTACTTCATAAGAAGCTCCGAAAACCCCTCCAATATTTGCTCTGTTTACATACATGATAATTCCACCACAAACAGCAAGAATTATTGCAAAAATGTATGCCATTCTCTGAACTCCTCTCAGGCTTTCTTGATCCTTCTCACCATAAAAACGGCTCATTAAAGGTTGACTTCCATCACCTACGCCCTGCAATATGAGATATATGATACAGATAATATAGGATACACATGCATAAGTTGCAATAGCTTTTTCTCCCCCATAAGAAGCGGAGAATCGGTTTATAAACACCAATGAAATATTAGGAGTCAATGCTAGCCCAAATGGTGCAAGACCTACTCTGAATATAGCGCCACACATTTCTTTTACATTTTTTAAGGATACATACACATAAAACTTTTTATTATATAATGCGTATATGATTGCAATTGCTGCAGTCACACCCTGTCCGGCTATTGTAGCTGTGGCTGCACCTTTCATGCCCATTTCATATATCCATACAAAGATAAAATCCAGAACAATATTGGTTATGAATCCACCAACCATCGCAAACATTGACCAGAAAGAGTTTCCATAATTTCTAATGAATGGCATCATTCCAGTTCCAAGAATCTGCAATATTGCTCCAAGTGCTATAATTTTGATATAATCTGTCGCATTTGTTAATATAATTCCATCTGCTCCAAGCAATCCTAAAATTTTAGACGAAAAGGAGTAAATAATTATGGTACTGATAACACTTACTATTACAAGAAGCCACCAGCTTGTAGCAATAAATTCTTCTGCCCGTTTTCCTTTCTTTTCTGCTGCATTAATTGAGTAATAAACAGCTCCTCCCATACCAATTCCTGTTCCAAGAGCCTGAATCAAAGCCCCAATCGGATATGCAATATTAATAGCCGAAAGTCCAGCATCTCCTATGGTATTGCCTACAAAATATCCATCCACTATCGCATATATTCCTGATAATGCAAATGCTATAATAGATGGAATAACATATTTAAAAAATAATGATTTATGATTCATTTTTCTTACAATCTCCTTCCTTGAAAAGTCTGATAAACAGTTCTGTATTATCATTAAGACTTTCTATATTCTCTAATCCCATTTTTTCGATTACATATATTTCTTTTGAGTGCAGTTTTTCTATGATATCTTTCGTATATTCCATTCCTGATTCTGTGAGGCATATCAGCTTATTTCTCTTGTCTGAATCATCAGATACCATATTGATGTATCCTTTTTTCTGAAAATCTTTTAGTATCGTATTTACCGTTTGCTTAGGTATATTCCATTTTTCACTTATCATTTTCTGCGTGCATCTTCCATTACTTTCATAAAATGAATGCAAAGCAAAAACTCCATTTGAAGACAGTCCCTGATCCTTTGACCATTCCTCATACATTGCTGTACATTCTTTCCATAAAGCATAATATCGTTGCAACTGTATTATCATATTATTATCTTTTCTCATCTTTTTCCTCCTTAAATTAGTACGAATCCGGACTTTTATATTATAGTCCGAGTTCGTACTAATTGTCAAGATTTATTTATATACTTTTTCTTTATATAAACAATCAATAGTCCCTTACTAAGGACAAGAAGATTATGAAATTTCCCTGCCCTCTTTTAATAATATCCTCGTTCTTCCATCCAGTCTTTCACATAACATCTGATTCCAATATAAATAATATGCGACAGTAATAGCAATACAATAAGATTTATCGGATTAGCGTTTTTAATCCATTCTCCAAAGTAAATTACAACAGCTGTACTCGTTATCGCTACCACGATACTGATGATATCCCAACAATATTTCCGGTAGATTTTTCCTACCTGATAACCAATCCCGATTATCAGCCACCCGGTTATTACGAATAAAATTGCCATGACAGTACCGGCAATCAGCCAGTACACAATCCCGGAAAGAATACTGTTAGGTATTCCACTGCTTAACTGTCCGAAAGAGTCTGCACCTGTCACAAACTCCCGAAATAAACTTCCCATTCCTTTTCCTAACGCACCGAAAAAGACGATACAGTCGTTAAGGAAAACCGGCGAAAGAATCGCAGTAAACAGTGTTGTTGTTATGCTGTACCATGCCAGTAGAAACAAGATACTTTCATAACCAATCGTCATATTTTTATATTTCTTTTCTAACTGGCTTTTACGGCTATCGCATTTTTCTTTTGCTTTCCGGTAAGCAGTACGGTCACATTTTTCACATTTCTCATAAGGCACTTTTTTCTCAACAGCTACCTCTACCGTCTTTTGGTGTGTCTGTGCATAAAGTTTTTCCTGCTCTGCTTTTTCATACTTAAATTTCCATGCCACGGCTTCTGCGTCGGCTCTTTTCCTGCTGTCTGTCTCGCTGGTCAATCGTTCCTCTGTTTGCCTTAATCTTGTCCGCAATGCTTCGATATTCTCGGCTCTGTTTTCGCTGTTCAATTTCTCGTTCAAGGTCAGCGATTCGCTTAGCTGCCTGTTTAGTTCCTGGATTGTCTGGTCTTTCTGATCCAGTTCGTCCTGCATCTGTTCGGTCATCAGCAGAAGTTCTTCCACCTGCCCGACGTTCTCTAAGTTTCTGCATTCGCTCATCGATCTCCCTCGCTTTCTCTATCTGCTGTTTAAGGTCAGCAATTCGCTGTTCTGTTTCTGCAATAAGCTGTTCTCGTTGTTCAGCTTCTGCGTTAATTCCTGCCATTGCTGATTCTCGTTTTCCAACTGTTCGATTCTGGTTTTCTGTTGCTCGATCTGTGAGAGCAGTTCTTCTGTATCTGGCAAAAGATTTAGCAGCCTGGATAATTCGCTGTTTAAGCTTTTTAAACTCTGGTTCTGCTCCTGAAAAGACAGGAGCTGCCTGTCCCGTTCCTGCAATTCCTGTACCATCTCTGCCATAATATTCTGCTGTTCCTCGATCTGGTTTATCATTGTCTCCATCATGGGAATGACTTCCCGGCTTTCTTCTAATGTCACGCAATCGCTCCTTCCATTGTGTTAATGCACTGGATACTTTTCCAAAAGAAATCTGTATTTTATCCAGCAGTGCATTTTGTCTTTTTATGATCTGGTTTTCCTCTACTTTCCATGAAGTAGAGGATGTCTGTCCGTTTTGAAATTTCTCGTCAATTTTTCTGGCATCTGCGCCCTCATGGATCGTCGGTATCTCTAATTTTCCCTGCCTTGCATAAGAACGGTGGTCAATGTGATTTTCCGTTTTCAAATGTGCATTACAGACGTTTGCCCATTCGCTCCGCCATAGCTCACAATTTTTCGGATTGTTCCACCCGGTAGCATCGGTTAATACACGTTTCCACTGTTTGCGGTTCCTTGTCCCGACTTTCTGGACTCCATTTTCATCAAGTACGGGGATTCGGATTCCATGACGGTCAGGGTCCTTTTTATCCTGCCACCAGTCCGGATGGGATTCATCCACCACAATATTTCCATTTTCATCTCTGACAAACTCCCAATCCTTGATTTCTTTGTTACCCCATGAGTGGTCTGAATTGAATGGTCGCATCGTCACCAGTAAATGCACATGGGGATTACCATCTCCTTTATCGTGGATACTCCAATCCGCACACATTCCCTTATCTACAAAGGTCTTTTGAATATATTCAGTTGTATAATCAATCTGTTCCTGTCGGCTCCATTCTTTCGGAAGTGAGAACTCAAATGACCTGCCGAGTTGTGCATCTGAACTTTTTTCTATCCTCAAGACTTCATTCCATAAACGCTGCTTCTGAAAAGTAAGTTTGAATTTTTCCAGTGCAGCATTTTGGTTATCTGCCCTTTTATATCGGACAGATTTCTGGAACCGTCTGATATTTTCAGCAGGTACATTCTGCCATTCCTGTGGTGCATTTTCACACATCAGCAGGCTGGTATAAACGACTTCTTTTTTTGAAGTATAGTAGCTGATCCTGCCTGTTTCTTCATTTTTCATCACATCGCCATTGAGATAAGCAGACGCCGATATGATGGATTTTCCTTTGCTGCGTCCAACAATCTTTACTGTATAATGAAAAATCGCCATGCTCCGTTTCCCCCATTCTGCCGTATCCGGCTTTGATTTCCGGCAGGTAACGTTTTTCCTAAAAGAAAATGGTATCTGCCGGAGCACCCTCTGCGTAAGAGTGCCCTGTGCATAACAGCCTGCATGGAATGTGCCCCTCTGGCGAAGAGTGCCTCCTGCGGCATGAGCAGGTCTGGCTGAAAGCCCCGCCGACGGAACGAGCCCGGCAAGCGTAAGCGCAGACCGGTTGCCACCTGTGGCAAACTTATACGGACGACCTCTGGTTGTCCATAAGTGCGCCCTTCATAAAAAAGCAATGAAGGGAATGGAAACTCCACTCCCTCCGGCATTACACTTCCTCCGTATTTGCAACTGGCTCTTTCTGCATTGCCTTTGAGAAGAATTTCCCATTTGCTTCCTGCCTTTTTAAGAAGCCGATCAGCTTTGGGATATCATCTTCCTCAATCGCAGAACCCAGTACCGATTCCACTGCACCGCCAATCTGGCAGAGCCTGTGTGTCCGTTTTTTGGTTTCCACATCTTTCTGACGTTTCTTCAGTTCCCGTTTCTGTGCTGCATACTGTTTTGCTTTCTCAAGGCTTTCCTGTTCTTTCTTTTCCAACTGGAGCATACGCTCCTCATAACTCTTTGTTGATCTTGCCATAAATATCATCGTCCTTTCTTTTTTTCCAAACATAAGTTTCCTGTTGTCTGTCAGACGAAGTACATGGTATAATCTGCTTGCGTGTAGGTATATCATGACTCCGGTCTGATAGAACCTTTGGCGGTTTCTTCGGGAACCGCTTTTTTAAGTTGAACCGTTTCTTGTGACTGCTTTCACATTTCCCTTATCCCTCAAGTCCCTGCCCTCGTTGGCTTCCATAAAAAGTTCCAGCATATCCGTTTTGATCAGGACTTTTCTCCCAACCTTCAATACCGGAAGTTTCTTCCACTCTACCAACTTTCGCAGGGTGTTCCTGCCAATTCCCGTATAATCAGCAGCTTCCTCAATAGATAAGGCAATCTTTCTTTGCGTCATATGACCACCTCCTTTCGAATTGCATTATGCAATTTCATTTGTGCTGTCAGTATAGCGTGTTTATATTGCTTTGTCAAGCATTATGAAATTTTGCTGCTTTTCTTAAAATTGCATATTGCAATATATTTTGTTGCGTGGTATAGTAATGACATACCGAAAAAGGAGGCACATCAGCATGAAAGATAAAGAACTACGCAAGCTGATCGGCAGCAGGGCAAAACAGCGCCGTCTGGAATTAAATCTGACACAGCCTTATGTCGCAGAGAAGATGGGAGTTACCGCTTCCACAATCCTGCGTTATGAGAATGGTTCGATTGACAATACCAAAAAGATGGTACTGGAAGGTCTTTCGGAAGCACTTCATGTATCGATTGAATGGCTCAAAGGGGAAACCGATGAATATGAAACTGATATTACGGATAAGAAAGAATTGCAGATTCGTGATGTGATGGGCGATATTCTTAAACAGTTACCTCTTGATCTTAATAAAACAGAAGACGCTTTTTCTAAAGACTTACTGCTGTTAATGTTAAAGCAATATGAACTGTTTCTGGATTCGTTTCAGTTCGCCTGTAAAAATTACAAAGGCAGTACTAAAGATGTGGACATTGCTAAAGTAATGGGATTTGAATCGAAAGATGAATATAATGAGATTATGTTTCTCAGGGAGATCACACATACTGTCAACGCATTTAACGATATGGCAGATGTTGTAAGGCTCTATTCAAAGAAACCGGAAGCGGCAGAACAAAGGCTTGCAAATCTTTTATCCGAAGTTATGTATGACGATTCTGAATCGGTATAGTAAGGCAACCGGAGTTGTGATACAATGAGCACAAGCGAGTCAGGCTGTTTACAGATTTGACGAGCGGCGAATTGGCTTATGGACTTGTCCATAAGATGCCTACACGCAAGAAGCATTTCAACAGTTCCGATTGTCTGATATCGAAAGGAGACATACGATTATGGCAAAAGGATCTGTTAGAAAAAAAGGAAAGAAATGGTACTATCGCTTCTATGTAGAGGACGCAAGCGGAAAAATGGTTCAGAAAGAATATGCCGGAACCGAAAGTAAAAGTGAGACGGAAAAGCTTCTCCGCAAGGCACTGGAAGACTACGAAGATAAGAAGTTTGTTGCAAAGGCAGATAATCTTACCGTAGGGGAACTTCTGGACATGTGGGCAGAAGAAGAACTGAAAACTGGGACACTCAGCAACGGTACAGTGGAAAATTATCTTGGTGCAATCCGATGTATCAAGAAACACCCGATTGCAGACCGAAAGCTGAAAACAGTTACTGCCGAACATTTACAGGGTTTCCTCGACCTGCTTACATTTGGTGGTGAGTTTCCAGATGGGAAAGTAAGAAAAGGATACAGCAAAGATTATATCCATTCTTTTTCCGCAGTGTTACAGCAGTCATTCCGTTTTGCAGTATTTCCAAAACAGTTAATCAGTTTCAATCCGATGCAATATATCAAGCTGAAACGACAGGCAGAGGAAGTTGACCTCTTTTCCGATGATGAAGTGGAAGAAAGCACACAGCCGATTTCACACGAGGATTATGAGCGACTTATCAAGTATCTGGAAAAGAAAAACCCACCTGCCATTCTGCCGATTCAGATTGCGTATTATGCTGGACTCCGTATCGGGGAAACCTGTGGTCTTACATGGCAGGACATTAACCTTGAAGAACAATGCCTGACCATAAAACGCAGTATCCGCTACGACGGCATGAAACACAAAAACATTATTGGACCAACGAAACGGAAAAAAGTAAGAATTGTTGATTTTGGAGATACTCTGACTGAAATACTGAAAGCTACCAGAAAAGAGCAGCTCAAAAACCGGATGCAGTATGGCGAACTCTATCACCGCAATTACTACAAAGAAGTGCATGTGAAAAACAGGGTCTATTATGAATACTATCATCTTGACGGTACACAGGAAGTCCCGGCAGATTACAAAGAAATCTCCTTTGTCTGCCTGCGACCGGATGGCTCCCTGGAACTGCCGAGTACACTCGGCATTGTATGCAGATCAGTGTCAAAGAAACTGGAAGGATTTGAAGATTTCCATTTCCACCAGTTACGTCACACCTACACCAGCAATCTGCTTTCCAATGGGGCTGCACCGAAAGATGTACAGGAACTGTTAGGACACTCTGATGTCAGTACCACAATGAATATTTACGCTCACTCAACAAGAAAAGCAAAACGGGATTCCGCAAGACTTCTTGATAAAGTAGCGAGCAATGCTTAAATCAAAATTGGTTCACTGAACCAATTATTGATATGCAATGCGACAAAAATTCCCCTTATTTCCCTTGCGGATTCCGCATAAGGGCAAAAATAAGGGAAAATACATATCATTTCACTATTTAATGGGCTGAAAAGCCTGTAAAATAAGGAAAGTTCAGGAAATCTCTCCACAAATTCCGATTTGTGTTTTTTTCTTCATTCGTTATCGAAAACAAGATAGAATATAAATATGACAAATAAAACACCATTAGAAATTGAAAGAAAATGGATGGTAAATGGTTTTCCTGATCTACCATTGCTATTCTCTCAGCAAATGCGTCAAGGATATATTGCAACACATCCAACTGTACGCATCCGCGAAGAAAAAATGATTTATTCATCCAAAGATCAGCCAGTAAAAGATGAATTCATTCTTTGCTTCAAATCTTCAGGATTACTCACAAGAAAAGAAATCGAAATGGAAATTCCAGAAGAAAAGTTTGAAGAATTAGAAGATCTCATTGGCTTACCACTCATCAATAAACTAAGAAACACATATTTATTAAAAGATGGACATCACTTAGAAGTCAGTCATGTTGATGAAGGACTGCCTTCAGAATTCTATTATGCTGAAATTGAATTCAAGAGTGAAGAAGAAGCAAATGCATTTGATCCAAAGCAGGTTGATCTGAGCGACTATCTCAATGATGATGTAACAAATCAGCCAAATCAATCCATGGCAGCATACTGGCAGCAAACTAGACAAAAGTAAAACCACCTTTCGGTGGTTTTGTTTGTTTTATTCAGCTTTCCAAAGTCCATGCAGGTTGCATAGTTCATATGCTGCAACGACTTCATCACCATCATTCAATGTGAATGTAGCTTCTGGCTTTTCTTCTGGATGAAGATCATGCTTCATGAAACCGTTCTTTGTTTCAAGAATGATCCATTGGATGTAGTGTTTTTCAACCATTGGATGTTCTACAGAACCAACAGTTACTTTTACAACATTCCCATTCTTTTCAATCACAGGAACGTGTTTTTCATTTGCAGCATCTGTTGTGTTAGGAATCACTTCATTCATTGTTTCTCCACAACATTTTGGAGTACAGCCACTCTTTTCATTTAAGAATGTAATAAAATTACCGCATCCTTCACACTTATAAAATTTCATATTCTCACCTGTTAATAGTTTTCTTCATGCACTTCGAAGTAAGACTGTGGATGCTTGCATACTGGGCAAACATCTGGTGCCTTTGTACCAATTACGATATGACCACAGTTTCTGCATTCCCAAACTGTAACGCCACTCTTTTCAAATACTTTCTTTTCTTCTACATTTGCAAGAAGTTTTCTATATCTTTCTTCATGATGCTTTTCAATAGCACCTACACCTCTGAACTGTTCAGCAAGTTCATGGAAACCTTCTTCATCAGCTTCCTGTGCCATACGATCATACATATCTGTCCACTCATAGTTTTCGCCTTCAGCAGCAGCCTTCAAGTTAGCTTCTGTATCACCTAATTCGCCTAAGGCCTTAAACCATAGTTTCGCATGTTCTTTTTCATTTTCAGCTGTCTTCAAGAACAAAGCAGCAATCTGTTCATAGCCAGCCTTCTTAGCAACGCTAGCGAAGTATGTATATTTATTTCTAGCCTGAGATTCGCCAGCAAATGCTTCACGTAAATTCTTTTCAGTTTTTGTACCTGCGTATTTATTTGTCATATGTAAGTCCTCCTCTTTGACTTGTTGGTAATATAATATTAGCATTGTTAGATAAATAATAGTAGATTTTTGCTTTATTTTTTGTATAATTTTGTCATGACACTGAATTTATATAGAAACTACACATCAAACGTCCATTACACAGACGACAACTTAAAGATTTTTGTAAAACAAGAAGAAATGCTTCCAGATTCTAACTTTCATTCCATCCAGCATATTCATGAAGAAATTGAAATGATGGAAATATTAGATGGATATCTCTATTACAACATTAATGATGAACAGGTAAAAGTAACAAAAGGTCAAATCATATTTGTGAATGCAAATCAATTACACTCATCAACATTAAACGAATCAGAATATTGTAAATTTAATGTTGTATTGATTCATCCATCTATTTATTCCAATGATCCATTGATTTATGCCAATTATGCAAAACCAATTGTTGAAAACACAAGCATTGACTATATGATCTTTGATCAGCATTCTTCACTCATCAATGCATTTCATCACATCCAGCAGTTAGACGCTATGCGATCAAGTGCATACATGCTTGGCATGATGTCTGATGCATATACAATCCTGCAATTGATTTATGAACGATTAGAAACACATATTCCAGAAGTTGATCCACATCATTTAGATGATATGGAACTGTTAAATAAAATGACTTCATACATATACAAGAATTATGCAGATAAGATATCATTGCGTGATATTGCAGAATACGGAAATGTATCAATATCAAAATGTTCAAGAATGTTTAATCTATATACGAAACATTCACCCATTGATTTCCTAAATCTATATCGCTTAGAAATTGCATCTAATCTTTTAAGAAGTACAGAGCAGTCCATTTCTCAAATCTCTTCTTCCTGTGGTTTTGATCAACAATCATATTTCAATCGCATGTTTAAGAAAGAATATGGCTGTACACCTTTAGCCTATCGCAAACATCCATGTGATAAATTTGTACATTAAGAAAAAATCAGTTATAATATTTGCACTGCCGACTTAGCTTAGTTGGTAGAGCAATGCACTCGTAACGCATAGGTCGTAGGTTCAAGTCCTATAGTCGGCACTGTACTAAGCTCTAAAAACCGCTTATTTATGCGGTTTTTTTGTATCCATTTTTTTCGAGCGAACTTTTGAGCGAACTATTTATCTTCAAAATAAAAAAGACACAGATCATTCCATGTCTTCTATAATCGTTTTTCAAACCCTCCATGAATCATAGATCCTTGTGATAAAGTCACAAATGCATGTGGATCAGCTTCATGAATCAATTCATTCAATTGCTGCACTTCATATTTGTTAATGGCAACATACAAGATTTCAGTATCTGTTTCTGTATATGCACCTTTCCCATTCCAATACGTAACGCCACGTCCCATCGTCGACATAATTGTCTTCTTCAAATCGTGATTTTTTGTAAAAATCAAAGCAGTTACATTAATATTCTGCGCATGACAACGATCAGCAATCGTATATAACAATGCAACAAACAAAACAGAATACATAATTGTCTTCAAATCATCAAAGAACAGACAAATACCAAACAATACAATATTGAAATAAATAGATAACTGTCCTGTTTTAAAATCAGGATGTTTTTTCACAATACACATCGTGGCGATATCAATACCACCGCAGCATCCACTGCCACTCAATGCAGTTCCAACCCCAATACCACAAATTGCTGAAGCAAAGATCGTATTCAGTATCATATCATTCACTAAGGGCTGTTTTAATGGCGGCAAAACAGATAACAACACTGTTTGAATCACCAAAGAAAGAATTGTTTTTACGCAGAAATCTTTATGCATGATTTTCAATGCAAAAAAGAATAAAGGAATATTCAAGCAAAAGTTAATAATACCAAGCACATTGATATTTGCTGGAATATGTATCAACATACGAAGCAAGCGCTCAATTAACTGCGCTGTACCAATCATTCCTCCAAAGTTAATTCCATTTGGAGTCACAAACAGCCAGATACCAACGCTCAATAACACAGAGCCTAATACTACATTCAGATATCGTTTCATAACGCAACTATTATAGCGTCTCATTGATTTGTTGAACAATACTTTTCAATCACTTTCATCACTTCTTTAAAATCAATTGGTTTTGAAATATGACCATTCATGCCAGCTTTCAAACAAGCTTCAACATCTTCCGCAAATGCATCCGCACTCATCGCAACAACAGGAATATTCTGGATATCTTTTCTCTGCGATTTACGAATGAATTTTGTTGCTTCATAGCCATTCATTATCGGCATCTGAATATCCATAAACACAAAATCAAATGCATGTTCCTCACTATTTTCCAATATATCTACACATTCTTTTCCATTACCAGCTCTTTGTGTATGAATACCATTCCGTTCAAGAAAATCAAAAAAAGGGCAATATTATGCCCTTACAGCATAAAATCACCCTGATCAAATATCACAACTTCTTTTCCATCTTCTGTCGTACCAACAATATGCATATCACTTGTACCAATCATAAAATCAATATGAATCTTTGAGTCATTGAAGGTATACCTAGAATCTTTTGGCTGCTGCACGTTTAATCCTCTGCCAAGTGCTAAATGACAAGAAGCATTCTCATCAATTAACGTTGTGTAATACACACGGTGACTCATAGAAATTGGAGAATGATATTCCACTAATGCACACTCTCCCAAATAACAAGCATTTTCATCCATCCGAACCAGTGCTTCTAACATTTCTTTTCCTTCATTCGCAATGACTTCTACAACTTTTCCATTTTCAAAGCGGAAACCAAAATTTTCTACACTCTTTCCACCAAGCACAAGTGGTCTAGAAGCATATACGACACCATTTGTTCCATACTTTTCAGGTGTTGTACAGATTTCTTCTGTAGGAATATTTGGCGTAAAAGAGATTCCGTCATCTTTTCTTTCATAGGAGAATTTAGAATCTGGTGTCAATTCCACAACCAGATCTGTTCCATTGGATGCGGTATAGTGAAATTTCGTAAAATGATACGCATCAATTTTCTTTCCTCTTTCATGATTTCTGTCCCTTTTTTCTTTCCATGTTTGAACAACATCATTTGTTTCATCGATATAACAAAGCTTTAATAACAGCTTCCATAATTCCTCTAAACGTTTGCTTTCCTCTACATCTGGCATAATATAGTCTGCCCACTCTTTTGTAGGAATCATCGCAATCAGCCATTGACAATGCTTATCACGACTTGCCTTACGCATAATATTTCTCACTGCATCCACATGTGCAAATACCGCATTTGCCTTTTCTTCTGGAAGATCTTCCATCAATTTTGGATTCACTCCTTCAAGACGTACATAACATGCACCTTCATCAAGATATTTTTGATTCTGTAAAACTTCCCAGTCTTCTACTTTTTCAACATCTTCTTTACTACGATATAAAGATGCAACTTTTAAATTCGCCTGATCCAGATAATGCACCACTACATTACTCGCGCCAAGCTTGTAACACTCTTCACAAAATACCGGTGTAAATGCACTTCCTTCAATTGCCGCTTCCACAAGAACTGTCTGTCCTTTTTGTACGTTTAAACCAACACGAGCCAATGTATATGCGTACTTTCTTTTCATTTCTTCTAAATTCATATTTTTTCCTCGATTCAATGCACGTATCTTATCATAATGATCCTGTCATATTATGCATGTATTGATACATTTCTAAAGAAAAAAACTTATGAAATCAAGTTTTGTTTCATAAGTTTCATTTCACATCATCATATGTATCTAAGAAATGATGCTTTTCTTTATCATCTTTATAGGCAATGATTGTCTTCAAACTGACATTTTCAACACTCTTGAAGATATTCTGTTCCACATATGGATTTGTCTTTTTTAAGTCACGAATCAGATTCTTTACTTCAACACGTTTTGAACGAGGACGCGTTAAGCACGCCTCTGAAGAACATGTGTCTGTAAATTTACATGCACATTGGATAAAGTACAGGTTATTATGTTTTGCCCATGCTTTAATATCATCTTCTCTTACAAGATATAAAGGACGAATGACTTCCATACCTTCAAAATGATTGGAATGTAATTTAGGCATCATTGTCTGAATCTGTGCACCATATAACATAGACATCACAATTGTTTCAATCACATCATCAAAATGATGACCTAATGCAATCTTATTACATCCTATATTTTTAGCATAGTTATATAAATGTCCTCTACGCATTCTTGCACAGATATAACAAGGATTCTTATCAATATGGAATACATTCTCAAAGATATCCGTTTCAAAGATTTCAATAGGAATATTCAACTTTCTTGCATTATCTTCAATGATCAAGCGATTCTCTTTAGAATATCCAGGATCCATGACCACAAACTTCACATCAAAATGGATCTCAGAATACTTATGCAATTCCTGAAAGCACTTTGCCATCAGCATCGAATCTTTTCCACCAGAAATACAAACCGCAATCCGATCCCCTTCTTTGATCAATTCATAATCACGTACCGCCTTTGTAAACTTTGACCAGATCTGTTTACGATATGTTTTAATGATACTTCTTTCCACTTTTTCCGCAAATTGTATGGAATTATTTTCTTTCATTTTATCCATGACAATGGAAACATATCCACCATGCAGACTCACCGCATCATATCCTTGATCGCACAAAGCAAGTACAACAGGAATACTCAATTTTCCACGATCACACACAACAACGATCTTCTTGTCACGATCAAATGCATGCTTTTCAACTTCATCCATTGATAGAACAACACTATGGTCAATCGGATTCTTTAATACTTTCTCTTCTTCTCTAATATCCACCAATACATATGTACTGGCATCTAACTTCTTTAATTCATCAATTGTTATTTCATTCATAGTTTAGTATTTTACAGGAATCTCCTTGTTTTTTATACCCTCTAGACGCAACAATTGCTTTTTCTTATCCAATCCAGAAGCATATCCTGTTAATGATCCATCACTGCCGATGACTCTATGACAAGGCACAATAATAGAAATTTTATTTCTGCCAACCGCACCGCCAACTGCCTGCGCAGACATATGTTCTTTTTTACAGTGAGACGCAATAGAACCATACGTTGTTGTTTGACCATAAGGAATCTGTAATAACTGATTCCATACTTCTAATTGAAATTCACTTCCAATCATATGAAGTTTTGGAAGAAAGTCAGGTACTTTTCCCTGGAAATAAATATCCAGCCATCGCTTCGCATCCAATAAGTATTCATCTTCCTGTTCAATGACATCATCAACTCCAGCACGATCATACTTCTGCCCAACAAAATACACACCACAAAGTCCTTCCCCATCTGAAACAAGCACCATTCTACCAATTGGTGAATCATAATACATGATATTATTTGCCATAATCTTTCATTCCCTCTATCTTTCCACCAGATACTGCCCAAAGATATAAGCTCGCAATGGAACAATATGGTGAAAATCTTCTTCGATATTTCTCAAACAGCTGTTTTGTAATCTTACGATGATGATAAACCATACGCAACCCTCTTTGAATTGCTAAATCATCATACGCAAATACATTCTTTCTCTGCATGCAGAATAAAAGGATCATTTCCGCAGTCCATCTGCCAATGCCTTTCAATGACTGCAAAATTTCAATTACTTCTTCATCACTCTTTACATACAATCCATCTAGATCAATCTCATGATTTCTAACTTTCAAAGCAAAGTCTTTCATATACGAAACTTTTCGAAATGTTAAACCAAAGCTCTGTAAATATGCATCACTTGCTTCACATATCGTATCTTCATCAATTACACCTAATCCATCTTTCATTCTTTGATAAATGGTTTTCTGTGCTTTTGTAGAAATCTGTTGACCAACAATATGGTGAATCACACTTGTAAACAAATCATCATCCACTTCTCGATGAATCATCCCAAGTGTTTCAATCACTTCTTTCATTCTTGCATCTTTTTGACAAAGATAGTCCATCTCTTCTTTCCCATAAATAAATTCATTCATAATGATTTCCTTAGGTCTTTTTCTATATTTTAATGCATCTGAAAAAAACTACCATATTGATTATTTTTTTCCTCCTTTACAATGGAGTTATGAAAACATTAGGTATATCTGTTTATCCAGAACATAGCACTTACGAAGACGTATTTGCTTACATGAAAAAAGCAGGAGAACTAGGCTTCAAGAGAGTTTTTACATGTTTCCTATCAGTAAAGGAGTCCAAAGAGGAACTCGTTAAAAACTTCTCAAAGTTCTGTCAGGTCGCACACGAATGTGGTTTAACAGTATCTGCGGATACAAACCCAGAAGTATTCGCACACATTGGTGCAACACCTTATGATTTGTCCGTTTTCCATGAGATTGGACTTGATATCATCCGTTTAGATGGTCATTTCTCTTCTCAAGAAGATGCCGCAATCACAAGAAACCCATATGGTATCAAGATCGAATACAACGCATCTGGCAACATTGCTTTCAGAAATTTGATTGAAACAGGTGCAGATCAGGAAAATATGTGTTTCTGTTCCAACTTCTTCCCACAGCGTCATACAGGTATGGGATTAAAGAGATATCTAGAATTAACATCTAGATACAAGAATGCAGGTTTCAGAGTTGCATCTTTCGTTTCTTCTAACGAAAAGAACACATTTGGTCCATGGCCAGTATTTGATGGCTTGCCAACACTGGAAATGCATAGAGATCTTCCAATTGATCTTCAGCTAAGACACCTAATTGCGATGAATCTATGTCAGGATATCTTAGTTGGTAATGCATATGCAAGTGACGAAGAACTCAAAGCAATGGCTGATACTGATCTTACAAAGATCACAATGAAAGCTACACTTGTTGATGACATCACACCACTTGAAAAACAAATTGTATATTACGACAAGCACAACCAGCGTGGTGACTGCAACGATGACATCCTGAGAAGCTCAGGAACACGTGTTGTCTTCAAGGGACAGTCCATTCCACCAAGATCAAAGGAAGGCTTTACAGCACATCGTGGTGATCTATTGATTGTTAACGATAACCTCGAACATTACCGTGGTGAACTCTGGGTCGTATGTCATGATATTGAAGTATCCAATGAATACAACCTCGTTGGCAAACTCAATCCAAATGAAGAAATTCTTCTTGACTGGGTCGTAGCTGACACTCCATTCGGTATTCTTTAATTCACAAAAGTTGAAAGTTTTGGCTTTCAACTTTTTTTCATATACAATAGAGACATGAAAACATGTGGAATTATTTGCGAATACAATCCATTTCATAATGGACATCAATATCAGATTGAACAAGCAAGAAAAAAAACAAACGCAGATGTCATGATTGCCATCATGTCATCTCATTTTATGCAGCGAGGAGAACCCGCATTTATTGATAAATGGAAAAGAGCAGAAGCAGCAGTAAAAAATGGAATTGACGTTGTTATTGAATTACCATACATCTACGCAACCCAAGCTGCCCATCAATTTGCACAAGGTGGTGTAGATCTATTGAAACTGGCAGATGTAGATTATATTTCATTTGGCAGTGAATGTGGAAATATTGAAAACCTGTCAGAGATTGCAGATACCCCTGTCAATCTCAATCACATCAAAGAAATCATGGATACAGGTGTATCCTTTCCAAAAGCATATTCATTACTCACATCACAAATGGAACCAAATGACATCTTAGCTGTATGTTATTTAAAAGCCATCAAAGATACAAAGATCAAACCAGTATTGATTCAAAGAAATACAGGATACTTCGATGAAACGATTCAGCCACTTGCAAGTGCATATGCCATTAGAAATGCATGCATGCAGAAGAAAGACATTGAAATTACTACACCAATGAAAGAAGAACTGTTGCACTCATCTTATGTCACAATGGATATGTTCTATCCATATATTCGAACATATTTAATGATGACGCCATCTTCTAAGTTATCTGAATATTTCTTGATCAGTGAAGGCATTGAAAATCACTTAAAGAAAAACGCAGAGAAATGTGCAACATACCAGGAATTCATACAGGCGTGCGTGAACTATCGCTATACCGCAAGCAAGATTAGACGATGTCTTGTACAGATCATGATGCAGATTACAAAAGAAGACGTAAAGAACTTACCAAAGCTAGATACACTCCGTATCCTGGCATTTAATAACAAGGGTAGAGAATGGCTGCATTCAAAACGCAAAGAAGAAGTACATATTGCTTCAAAGTTTGCAGAAATTCCAAAGTCATATCGTGATATAGAATTTCAAGCCACCCAGCTATACACAAGTGTATTACCAGAAGAAGAAAGAAAACGATTATTAGATCTAGAAATCAAAGGAGCACATTACATCCGATGACAAAGATTACTACAGTCTTAGGCGACATCACAAAAATCAAAGGCATGGATGCCATTGTCAATGCCGCAAATGAATCTTTACTTGGTGGAGGTGGTGTGGATGGCGCAATTCATAGAGCTGCCGGACCACTCTTATTAGAAGAATGTAGAAAACTTCACGGCTGTCCTACAGGTGAAGCAAAGATTACTTCTGCCTATCGTATTCCTTGTGAATATATCATTCATACAGTAGGACCTGTCTATTACGGAAATGGTAATGAAGCACAACTGTTAAAGAATTGTTATGTAAATTCTTTAAAGCTTGCTTCGATCAATGGAATTCGAAAAATTGCATTTCCATCTATTTCTACAGGTGTCTATAGCTATCCACTGGATGAAGCTGCACATATAGCGTATCAAGCAGTAAAGGAATTTACAGATGCTCTACCAGATGCATTTGAGGAAATTGTATGGGTATGCTTTGATGAAAAGACAAAGAAAGCATACGATAAAGCAATCGAAGAAGGTTAAAAGGATCCGCATTGGATCCTTTTATATGTTTTGATAATAATTGTTTAAGTCTTCTCGCATTTGATTTTCAACCACCTTCCAGTCTTCAGTATTCATTCTAGAAAATAAAGCATGGTTGATAGAAAGCATCTTTAAATCTTTGGAGTAATACATAAATCTTTTTCTTTCAAACTTTTCAAATGGATTTGTCAGCATACTCCTTTTCACATAAGAGATATCATTTAATGTATCAGTTGTATATGGGCACCCGTTTCGATCAACTTTCAAACCATGATCAATACGATCCTGGTAAAAAGAACGGTAGGAATCTAATACTTCATCAATATTCACATCTCCAATTTCATTCATATGATGAATAAAGGACAATAAAAACACCATTTTATACGAATAGGAATAATCTCTTTCTTTCAAGAACGAAAAAAAGTCTTCTTTGATTGTTTCATCTGTATGCATTGGAATCTTTAACTGTGTTCGATATTTCTCAACATCTTCTTTAGAAAACAGTGGAATGGATTTACTTCCAAACATAAATTCTTTTGTTGGAAGAATCGTTTTCTTTTTGATCCATGATGAAATTGTTTTTGTATCCACGAAATATTCACGCGCAACCTGTTCTTTACTCAAATACGAACCATATTCTTCTTCAAACGAATGAATATCTACCCGTTCAATCCTTTCGATTTCTTCATGAATTCCATCCACTTCAATAACATCACCAACATTGTATGTTTGAGAAATATCTCCAAAAGGAACATAGCAAGGATTATCAAACAGCACATGCATATTACAAGCTTTCAAAGCAGCACCATATTCATCCACAACATCAATGATAAAAACATTTTTCTTTGTATCTGTTTTTCGGAGGCCTCTTCCAATCTGCTGCTGGTAAAGAACTTTTGACAATGTTGGTCTAGCCATCACAATAATACGCAATTCAGGATAATCCCATCCTTCAGAAATCATATTACAGGCACACAAGAAACGAATCTTATGATTCTTAAAATCCTGCATGATTTCTTCTGGATGTTTGCTTTCTCTTGTATAGCTTTTTGCAGAAATACCAAATTGTTTATTCAGTATCTCCGCCATCTTAGATGCATGCCTTGTATTCACGCAAAAGATGACACCTTGATACTCTTTGCATTGACCATCACTAAAATATTCACTTAAAACTTGTCCAATTAATTCATTTCTAGATGTAATACTGATTGTCTTTTCAAGATCTGCATTCACATAATCTTTTCCATTAAATCGAATCTTGCTTAAATCCAGATTGGTTTTCAAACGATACACATTTGCTTTCGCAATAATTCCTTTATCCATTGCTTCTTTCAAAGAAAGATGTGTAGAATAGCTGCCAAAAATAGATTCCAGTTTCTTTTTATCCGGTCGTTGATCTGTTGCGGTCAATCCAATTAAAAATGAAGGATCAAAAAACTGTATCGTTCTCTTTAATACAGGTGCAACCGCATGATGCGCTTCATCCACCACAATATAGTCATAAGAATGTGGATCATATTGAGAAATATGGCGAATAATTGATGCATATGTTTTCCCATCCACATGCATTCCCTTCAATGATGTATTCACACGATTTTCCCAATCCTCTTTCACACGCACTGTAGGAACAAGAATCAACACTTTCAAATCCACAAAAGATTTCGCATATGACTGGATATCTTCTTCAATGATCTTAGATTTTCCACTCGCTGTAGGAAGTACTACAAGAAATGATTTCACGCCATTATTTCTTTGATGATGAATTTCCTCTAATGTGATCTCCTGATGTTCATACAGTTTGAACTTTCTTTCCGCCAAAATACCTGTTTCTTTAAAAGAAGATGTATTTTCACCAATATATGTTTTGATATCATCTTCAATACGATTTTCAAACAGACAATCCTCACTGGAAAATCGATAAAGTTTAATGTTCTGTGTGGAACATGCATTTTGCTTATCTAACTGCTGAATATATTTCTTTTCACGAATGATCATTGGATGATGATAATGAATACCATTTTCTTCAATTGCGATATTTCCATTCTCACTTGAAATATAGTAATCCAGATAAAAATGATTCCCCTGTTGTGTTGTAATCGCATATTCTTTATTCAAATACTTTAAAGAAGACATCCCATAAACAGATGCAAAACTATCTTCAAATTTCATTTCTAAAGGCGATGCTTCTGCATGATTTGAACGATCATTGATTTTCAGATAATTTTCTTCACAATCCATCTGACCAAACATACATGCATCAATTCTATTTTCATCATACCCAAGAAAGCGATACACATGCATATATTCTTTCATATAAGCATTCTGCTTATCCGTCAAAAGAGAATACGAAAATGTTTTTGTATCCTGTTTACATATATCGATATCAATGATGATGGAAATATCATCTTTTGCATAGAAAATACTGTATCCACCATTTGGATACATTACTTTTTCTTTCCTGCACATTTGATACTTTTCTAAGAATTCTGCTTCATTCATATTATTTTTTTCTCAGAATCAGATTCAGCCACTTTTCATTTTCTCTGCCTGGTCGAATATCACTTGATTGCCATTCTTCCACAAGTGCAAATGGGATCTTCAGCATGAAATCATGAAATGATTCACTTGTGAAATCTGTGAAATATCTACCATTTCTTTCACAAGAATCATTCCCATATTTGAAAGAAGTATATACAATTCCATTCTCTTTTAATGCATCTGCCATCTTTTGAAATACAATGATCAATTGTTCCTTTTTACAATGCAGGATAGAAGAACACGCCCAAATACCATCATACATATCTTTTTCATTCAAATCTTCAAACAATAACAATTTAACATCCAATCCTGTCAATTTTGATGCAGCTTTGACCATTTCAATGGAACCATCACTTGCATCTACATCATATTCATGTTCCAGAAAATACTTTGTATCTCTACCAGCGCCACATCCAAAATCCAGGATCTTCGCATCACTTTTTAAATAGTTCAAAAATTTATCCTGTGTTTGAGAGAACTCTAATGTTTGTGTTGTTGAAGTAAATTGCTTTGCATTTTGATTATAGTATTCCAGTGTCTTATCCATACGATCCAATTCCTTTGATAACTATTTTATCACAATATACTTAAGTATATCCTCTTCCCCATCCTCCACATTTTCCTCTATAATATTTCCAAAAGGAGTTACACATGATTTATCCATCATTTTTAACAAACGGTTCAACAATAGGAATCTGTGCACCAAGTGCAGGTGCAGGAAAAGATCTAGAAAGCTTTGATGCCTGTTTAGATACACTAAAACAACAAGGTTACAAAATCAAAGAAACACAGCACGTTAGAGTCAATGATCCACGAGGAGGAAGCGCAAAACAAAGAGGAGATGAATTAAATCAACTCTTTCAAGATCCAGAAGTAGATTTTGTAATGTGTGCAAAAGGCGGAGATTTCTTAAACGAAATGATTCCATACATTTCATTTGAAACATTAAAAAAGCACCCAAAGTTCATTATGGGTGCAAGTGATCCAACAGGTGTCCTATATCCATACACAACACTATGTGATGTCGCTACGATCTACGGTTTCAATGGAGGATCCAGCTATGACCTGCAACCATTACCACAATTTGTCAAAAACAACCTCGAAATCATCAAAGGAAATCTCATTGAACAGACAAACTATCCAGAATACCAGAAAGCATTGCCATGGGATGTTGAAGGATTTGTTCCAGATACAAAAGTACAATGGAACTGTACACAAGAAGAACTCACAACATCTGGCAGATGTATTGGTGGATGTATTGATGTATTAAAAGATTTAATTGGTACAAAGTTTGATGGCACAAAGAAGTTTATTGAAAAGTATGCAGATGACGGAATCATCTGGTATTTCGATAACTTCTCACTCAGTGCAGAAGTACTCTACCGTACCCTCATTCAGATGCGTTATGCTGGATGGTTTGAAAGCACAAAAGCAATCATTGTGGGCAGAACACTGTTTGAATCCAGTGAAACTGGCATGAGCTATCAAGAAGCACTCACAACTTCATGTGAAGATATTCCTGTGATCTATGATGCAGATATCGGTCACACAAATCCACATTTCACAATGATCAATGGTGCAATCCTTAACTTAAACTACAAACACCATCAAGCATCTATCACATTCAGTCTCAAGTAAAAATGCAGTCAATGACTGCATTTTGCATATTTATTTTAAGCATTTTCTAATTGCACGAATCAACGTTTCTTCATCTAATGGTTTCGCAAGATATTCATTCATTCCTGCCATTTTCCCACGCATGATATCATCCGAAAAAGCATTTGCACTCATCGCAATAATCGGAATCAAAGAAGCATCTTTCCTTTGTAGAGTTCGAATTCTTCTTGTAGCTTCTAACCCATTCATTCTTGGCATCAGAATATCCATTAATATCATCGCATAATATCCAAGACTGGATTTTTCAAAACTCTTTAAAGCCTGCACACCATCTCCAACACAATCTACAATGATTCCATTCTTTTCAAGCAAGAATTTCACAACTTCTGTATTTAATTCATTATCTTCTACAACAAGTGCTCTTAATCCTTTCAAATCAGAATAATTTTCTAGAATACTGTTAGAATTTACTTTTTCTCCAATTTCAAATGTCATACAGATCTTTATATCTGTACCAACATTTTTCTTGCTGGCTACTTCAATGGTTCCATCTAACTTATCTACAAGTTTCTTTACAATCGATAAACCTAAACCACTTCCTTCATACTTAGAACGACTTGTCTTTTTTTCTTGTGAAAATGCATCAAAAGCATATTTCATAAACTCTTCAGACATACCGATTCCATCATCCCTACATCCAAATTCAACTGTCACATGTGTATCATCATGATGAATTTCTCTGTAATACACATCGATATTTCCATTTTCTTCCGTGAACTTTACCGCATTTTCAGTTAAGTTTGCAAAGATTCTATCAATATATGTAGCGTTACTTACTACATATGGATATTGAATGCTTTTTTTATCTACATCCATATGGAAAGTAATATTCTTTTCTTTTGCTTTTCTGTATGAACGGAAACATGCATCTTGAATGACTTCAATCATATTAAATGGCATACATACAATTTCCGTTTTATCTGTTTCCAGCTTATTAAGCTCAAGAATATTGTTGATCAATGTAACTAGATAATCCAATGATTCATTTACTTTCGCTTTTAATGATTGACGCATTTTCAAATCATCTGGATATTGTTCTGCCATACGCAACATTCCAATCATGCCATTTAATGGTGTGCGGATATCATGAGACATATTTGAAAGGAATCGATTTTTCGCTTCAACTTCATGTCTTGCTTCTTCTGCTTCATAATGCAAATTCAATTCCCTTCTCTTCACTTCACTGATACTACGTATTGTACAGATGATTTCAATCACTTTCCCATTTTCATCACGATTTTTCGCAATAAACACAAGACGATGCCAGTTTCCATCAAGCATCTTATATTCCGTGACAGTTTCATCATCCTTTGCTAAATGATTTTGAATGGTTTCAAAATTTGTGAATTCATAAAACATCTCTCGATATTCTAACTCAACACTCTCTTCACATCTCTCTTTAAATCGTTTTGAAGCACAACCTTTATTTCCTGTGAAATGATGTACTGTACTATCATGCGATATCTCTTCAAATTCATCTTTTTCAAGATTGATTAAATAAATATGACAATATGATTTCGCAATTGCAGAAATGATTTCATTACTTTCAATCACTTCTTCATATGCCTTTTGAATTTGTTCCTGGATTGCTTTTTCTTTCTCCATGATATCGTCAATATATCTAAAACCTAAAAGTGCATAACAATGTTTTTCATCTTCTTTAACCTTAATTGCCTGTGCTTCAAAATATTTTTGATGACTCTTGTTAGAAAAACTTTGATAGTGATATGTTATGCGGTTATTTTCAGTTAAATTTTTCTTTAAATTTTCGCATTTAAACCACTCCAGAAAATCTTTTTTATCACTTTCAGAAATATAAGAGGATGCATAACGCATACAATAACTATCAAAATTATAGAACACTTGCTTTCTTAAGATATCTTCTGCGTTTGTATTTGAAGAAATATGTACAGATTCAAATGTTTTAGAATTTAATTCAACAAAATAAACTGCCGTAAAGTCAGAACATAACTTATCTAGAATATCTTTTTCTTTTTCAATTTTATGTAATGCAGCTTCGAGTTGATTGTTCTTTTTAATTTCTTCCAGAACAACTTCGTTCACATCTTTAAATCCCATGACGAAAGAATTATCATTTTTATCCAGTTTTGCAAACGAAATCTGATAGTATGCCCGCTGTCCATATGTATTTCTTTGATAAATTACCTGATAGATTGGATTTTCCTGTATTTCTTTCAATACTATTTCATATGCTGTGTCTTTTAAAAATGCTGCACGATTTTCTTCGTCAATATAACGTTCAGCATAATCACGCATAGATTTTGTATAGTGATTGATTTTTCCAAACATCTCGATGGCTTCCTGAATGACCCATTCCGCATATTTATAACGGCAAAGCTCACAAGTCTGATCAGGGTGGACCAGCCACATCGTTACATACTCATTCGCAAGCCCATCAATGATTCTTCTCTGTTTCTCTTCTTTTTGTTTTCTCTTGTTAATATCAATAAAAATTCCACAGACATTCTTGATTTTTCCATTTTCCTGCCAAATTGTTTTTCCAATGGAATGTACCCATTGATATTCTCCATCAGAGTTTCTCAATCGAAATTCATCATCATGTTGTTCATTTAGATTTTGTAATGTTTTAAATTTATCAATGGATTGTTTTACTTTATTGACATCATCTGGATGTACATAAGACAAGAAAGAACGAAAGCCACTCGAAAAATCTTCATATGCATAATGGAACATACGACATAATGCATTATTTCCTTGATATACAAGTGGATTTTCATTTTCGTCAAACACGATCTTCCATCTCGCAGTGCCTAATGATTCATAAATTGCTTCATCACTCTCTTCGCTCGTAAAAATCCAGATAGATAAATTCTCATCCTGTTTTGAATATGATTTAATTTGAAGCTTTACTAAATCACCATCCATCTTGCGGTAAAGATAACATAGTTCTGACTTTTCTTTTAAAACAGAATACACATAGCCATAATCCATCACCGCATCAAATACACTACGATAAGATTCCTTTACAAAATGCTTCCGATATTCATCTATCATCGTTGAAAACTTCCACTCTTTATCTTTCAGTAGTGTTGGGAAAAATTCCGGTGTAATGATCTCTCTAAATTGATCTGTTTGTTTATCTACAACATAAACACCTAGATACTTAGGTGCGATTAATTTTAAAAATTGCTCACTGTCATTTTTTTCTTGTAATAATTGTGAGTATTTCAACTCCTTATACAATGCGGAGTCTGTTTCATTATTTACATAGTGTCTCACACAAGGCTCCTTTCCATCAAGGATATATCTGGTAAAAATAATATAAATTGAGAACGGGTATAGTTCAAGTGAAATTCCAACAAATTAGAAAAGATTTTTTCACTTCTATCCAAAAAAGAAAAACAAATATATCTCATATAAAAAGCCAAAAAATACGATAAACATCAACAAAACACAAAACAGCTCTAAAAGGCTTATTGATGCCATTTAAAGCTGTTTTTGCTTCATAAAGCTCCTAAAGAATTAATGACTTTCTAAATTTCCATTCATGCCGCGTTCTGTAGCTGTCTGCATCGTTTCTTTACCAGTTTCTGTTAATGCTGTTGTGTCATCTTCAACTTCATATCCAGCATTTCTTGCGGCCTGAATACCTGCAAGTCTGCCTGATGTCAATGAGAAACCTAAACCAACACCTTCAACATCCTGATATGTACCATAAGAGATACCAGAAACGTTATTACCCGTTGCATAGAGATTCTTGATGACTTCATGATCTTCATTCAATACCTGAAGCTTTTCGTTTGTATTCACGCCACCAAGAGCGCCTAATACACCAGCATGTCCCTTCGTTACATAGTAAGGTCCTTCAGAAACAGAATACTTCAAAGATTCCTTAGACTTGAAGAATTCTTCATCCTTGCCGCTCTTCACATAGCTATTGTAGTTATCTACTGTTTCCTGCAGATCTTCTACATCACATCCAATGAATGCTGCAGCTTCTTCAAGTGCATCAAATACACCACCTTCATTTGCTTCTGTCAACTGATCAAAGCCACTCTTCCAATCATCACTGCTGATAGGCGCATGATAGATTGTTGGATTGCCATTTTCATCAACGATACCAAATCTATCCCAGTAATGTACCCAGGTACCTGTATTTTCCTGAGACATATCTGTCCATCTATCTACTGTAGCCTGATCAACGATTGTATACGCATAGCCACCTTGAGAAAGTACAGAAGATGTAAATTCAACAGTATCTTTCAATAAATCTTCATTCATAAATCTCTTGCCTTGGTTATTGACCCATAAAATTGGAGAGTTGAGTGTTAACTGAGATACAACTTCATCATCACATCCCTGTGTTGTAACACCATGGTTCATTGTTAACAATTCACCCTTGTCAGCGCCAATGTCCCACATCATATCCACACCAGGGGCATATGATCCAGCTAAAACATTGCAGTTTGCATATACATCTTCACCTAATGTTTCCTTCATAAGTTCTTCATTATTTGCGAAAGAACCTGTAGAAATTACAACGGATTTTGCATTGACCGTTAATGTGCCGCCATCTTTCTTTGTGCACTTTACACCAGTTGCATTTCCATCCTTGTCAACAATGATTGAATTCGCTGTAGTAGCATAATGCACATCCACACCAGCTTTATCCAATGCATCCCCTAAATATTCAAATGGGTTTGCATTGTTCCATCTGTGGTATACAACTTCTGTATCAAAGTGTGCAATCTGCTGTGCTGTTTCAGACAGGAAGAATCCAACTCCATGATTTAACATATAAGAAACTGTATTCTTAGCTTCTGCAATAAATTCACGGATCAGCTTAGAATTTCCCATGTTGTTGTTACGTTCCTGGAAGTGATCATACCAGTATTCTTCATCTGTTGTTTCACCATCAGCATAACGTGCTTTTTGTTCAACAGATCCAACTGCGAACATACCCTGCGCTGCATTTCCAAATCCACCAATAGATTCCGTTGCTTCAATACCAATGACAGAAGCACCACCTTCACTTGCTCTTAAAGCAGCAGTTGTACCAGATGCACCCATACCTACAACGACAACATCTGCTTCTAATGTTTCATCTTCACCCTTCTTTGTTTCTGTGGATAAACCAGCCTGCTTCATACAATCTTCTACAGCTTCGCTTACCGCATCACGTGTAGCAGTCGCACCAGATACAACATCAATATCACCAGACTGTGCTTCTACGATTTCCTTTGCTAACCCTTCCGCAGCGTCTGCTCCAAATCCTTTCGACTGGCTGCTAGAATCTACTTCAGCATCTGTAATCTTTCCATCTTTCACTGTAATTGTGACTTTAACATCACCCTTTTCAAATCCTTGTGCTGTTGCTGTGTAAGTGCCATCTTTTGCTTCTGCCGCTGTACTATTAGAAGTACTGGAACATCCAAAAAGAGAAACACTCATTACACAGGCAAGCATGCATGTTAATAATTTCTTTTTCATTTCCTCTACCCTTTCAGTGCTACTAGTGTACGAGGTTGTGAATTTGTGAACAATGGACAGTTCCAATTTAAAACATGGCCGATTCTTATACTCGAATGATATACTATTGATCATGAAAGATATTCAAGCATCGATTACCACGGAAGGTATCAGTACATATTTCACAATGATCATTCCGCAAAATGAATGTGAAATTACATTAGACGGAACAACATATCATGCACTGTCTCATGATTTAATATTTTCAAGAGAAGACATGCAATATCAGGCAACAGAATCACTTCTTGTCTATGATTTTCAAGCATCCTTTTTTGACAGTCTATTTGATTCCCAGATTTCAGACTGCAGGATCCTGTATGATTTTCTACATGCACCAGATGCAAGTGGAGAACATTTATATTTTTCTAATATTGGCAATGATGCACTCTATACACTTGAACTCATTTTCAATGAATTTCCAAGAGATGATATATATCATGAAAAAATAATCCGTTTATTACTTGTAGGCTTATTTTCATTCTTAGATCGAAATCATTCAGAAACTTTACTCATTCCAAGATCCACAATGATCCAGAATCATATCTTTGGTAAAATCATGAAATATATTGGAGATCACTATCGCGATGTTACGTTAGATCAGGTCGCAAAAGAATTCAATTATCACCCAGACTACCTTTCCTATCGCTTCAAAAAGATTACAGGCATGTCATTTTCAAAAAAACTATTATCTATCCGAATGGAAGAATCCATGCATCTTCTACTCACAACAGAAATGACAATTCAAGAAATTGCAGAATTCAATGGTTATCATGATCGCTCCCATTTTTCAAGAAACTTCAAAGAATATACAGGTATGACACCAAAACAATTCCGAAAAAGCCATCAAAAAAATCATCAATCTCAATGATCAATGATTTCGATTCCCTTTTCTTCTGCTTCTATTTGGACCAGGTTTTCTCACACGATAATGTCCACCACTTGCTTTCTTCTTTTCCAATGCAACTGGTGCAGCATTTTCAGACAGGTGATATCCATCTTCTGTTTTCATAAACCAGCCAATTTTTAAAGTACCGCCACAATTTGGACAAATAGCATAGCCTTCCATTGGAAGTTCATTACTATCTTCATTTACTTCCATATATCCACACAATTCACAATACATTCCTCTCGCAATCCCATTACTGAGGTCTTGTTTTGCGGCAGCGCTTTTTTCTTCTGTTCTGTTTTCTTCTTTTTTCTCTTTTTTCAGTTTTCTCAAGAAATTAAACATGTTCTTTTCCCCACTTTTTGCCTATCTAGAATACAACATTTTTTTCTTCTTTAAGTGAACAAAACTTGAATATTATAAAATACCAAAATGCTGGAATGCTTTCAGGATACCATCGTTTTCACTTGTATCTGTAACGTAGTCTGCATGTGATTTCACTTCATCATTCGCATTTCCCATCGCAACACCTATAGCCGCAAATTCAAGCATTGTCATATCATTTCCACCATCACCAAAGGCAATCGTATCTTTCTGATCAATACCATAGTAATCCAGTATTTTCTGCATTCCTACAGGTTTTCCACCTTCTAATGGAATCATGTCCGCAAATTCTTCTGTCCATCTTGCAGATTTCATACCTGGTGCATGTTTTACCCATTCCGCATCATCCTTGCTTGGAATACGTGGACAGATCTGATACGTATCATGTGTATATGAGCGAACCGGATCTTCTACTCTTAACATATAATCTTCTTTTCCAATACTTTTTAAATATTCATAATGTGCTTTATTAAATGTAATATCATAAGAATCATTTTCTTCCATGAATGTACAAGCATAATCCGCATTCTCTTTGAGCCATGGAACCAAAGAATGCAACGCTTCTTTACAAATCGGCAGTTTATAAAAACAATGCTTGTCTTTATCCATGACGTATTGACCATTCAAAAGGACATACCCATCCCATGGAAAAGCATTCAATTTCTTTCCAAGCAATGGTAATTGTACAGGTGGTCTGCCACTCGCCAGAAACACTTTAATTCCTTTTTCCTGTAATGCATGTAGCATTGCAATCGTTGTATCTCGTAATTCAATTTCATTAAATGGTTTTAACGTACCATCAATATCAAAAAAAGCAGCTTTCATAATCATTCCCTCACATCGAAATGATTATATACAAAAAACTGCTTTTAATAAAATTATATGACTAGCTGGATGTAGTATTTTCTTCTGTTGGCTGTTCTACTACAGTATGTTTTACAACACCACTTGCAATATCATTTCCCATTTTTTCAAAACGAGAAACATCACTATTCTGTGATGTCAAAACAATAGATGTATTCTGCAAAGCATCGATCTGTGTTTTGATTGCAGCATCATCTGTTTCAATACTCATATTGACTGGAAGTACATGCCACTTGTCATAGTGATTCAATTGTGACTGTGCACTACCTAAAAAGCCTGCAAATGCTACGGCTGCCTTAATACTTTTGCTTGTTGGAACAACTGCAGCTGCTTTTGTAGAAACTGTTGTTTTTAACTGTACTTCTTTTCCGTTCAATGTATATTCAGGCATTGCACATACCGCAATGTTTTCTTTTCCAAGTGCTTCTTCCATGGATGCATAATCACTTGTGGAAGCAAATACCGCATTCACTGTACCGTTCTTTAAAAGTGTTGCGGGATCTTCTTTGGAATTCACAAAGTTTTTAGAATTTTTCAAATCAACCAGATAGTCTGTCACTGCCGTTGCATTTTCACTGGCAAAATCAACTGCACTATTCATTCCAGCACCAAAATAGAATGCTGAAATATATTTTCCATCCAGTAAAGAAAAGCCTACTTTTCCTTTTTTTAGCATTGCATCAATATTCTTAACAACATCTTCACCAAACACGCTCTTGTCATAATACATGCACCACGTATCACTAGATGTATACGGAACACCATACACTGCCCCATCATATGTCACTGTATTTACAATTGTAGAACTATTCTCATTTTCAATTGTATTTAAAGTTTCACCACCAAGTTCCGCAATACCATTTGCTTCGATAAGACTTGAAAGATCATTTGAATCAAATAAATATACATCAGGTAAATTTTCTGCATCTTCTGCCAGTTTATTTTTCACATCCGCAAAAGCAACTGCTTCTGTTTCAATTGTTAAATCCCATTTTGGATGTGCTTTTTTAAATGCTTTGATTTCTTTTTCCATCCAGCTGTCTTTTCCAGTTTCTTCTTCAGGTGCCCAGACTTTTAGCGTCGCACTTAAGGATTCTTCTTCAACAGTAGACGTTTGTTCTTCAGAAGTTTTAGATATTTCTTTTTTTGTACAACCAGCCAGCATACTCGTAGATATCAATGCGGATAGTCCTATTTTCATTAACTTGTTCGTATTCATATTACTCATTTCCTCCTGGTTCATATTAATAACACTTATAGATTTTACAACATTCACTCCATTATCTTCAAATAATTCTGAATATTTCAAAAATCACTTTACAACCAATATTTGACGACTTTGTTATAATGATAAAGCACGTGAAAGTGAGGATAAAAAAATGAGTAAAGTAGATGTCATTAGTGGATTCTTAGGTGCTGGTAAAACAACATTGATTCAGAAATTAATCAAAGATGTATTTGCGGGCAAAAAAGTAGTATTAGTAGAAAATGAATTTGGTGAAATTGGTATTGATGGCGGTTTCTTACAGGAAGCTGGTATCACAATCAATGAAATTAATGGTGGATGTGTCTGCTGCACATTGCAGGGAGATTTCCATGATGCTTTGGAAAAAGTTGAAAATACATACCATCCTGACCATATCATCATTGAACCAAGTGGTGTAGGTAAATTATCAGATATTCTTTCTATCGTAAAATCTGTAGAAGGATTGGAGCTCAACAGCTATAGTGCTGTCGTAGATGCGAAAAGATGCAAGATCTATCACAAGAACTTCAAAGAATTCTTTGACGATCAGATTTCTACAGCTTGTTGTGTTACTTTAAGTAGAACACAGCTGGTAAGTGAAGATAGGTTGAATGAAGATGTTTCTATCATTCGTGAACTGAATCCTGATGTAAGAATCATCACAACACCATGGGATGATCTCAATGGGGAAAGTATCTATGAAGCAATGACTGGTTCCAGTAACGGCTTCCCTGAAGGGCTGGAAGAATTGGATTTTGATGAAGAGGAACATGAACATCATCACCATGATGAGGACGAACATGAATGTTGTTGTGGACACCATCATGAGGAAGAGCATGAATGTCATCATCACCATGACGAAGAAGAACATGAATGTTGCCACCATCATGATCATTCCGAAGAAATTGAACATGCAAATGAAGGCTTAAGTGAAGGAAATAAAGTACATATTGGTGGAGGTGAACATGAACACCATCACCACCATCATCACCATCACGGATTAGATGCAGATGATGTATTTGATTCTATTGGTATTGAAACAGTTAACCGTTATACAGAAGACGACATTCGTGAAGCGCTCAAAGGCCTTGGCGAAAATATCGTTCGTGCGAAAGGTATCGTTCCTGCAACAGATGGATCCTGGTTATTCTTTGACTATGTTCCTGGCGATGTAGATATCCGTGCAGGTAAAGCTGCCTATACTGGATTGATTACTGTCATTGGTGAACATGTTGATGTAGAAAACATTAAGACATTATTTAGGGTGAAGTAATATGGCAACACCTGTATATTTATTCACTGGTTTTCTAGATTCTGGAAAAACAACATTAATTAAAGATACATTAAGTGATCCAAACTTCATGGAAGGTGTATCTAGAACTTTAATTGTCTGCTTTGAACAAGGCGAAGAAGAATATGAAGAAGACTGGCTGAATGATCATCATGCATTTATTGAATATGTTGATGATGTGGAAACATTTACACCAGAAAAGATGCATGAATTAGATACGATCTATCATCCAGATCAGGTATTCATTGAATGGAATGGTACACTGGCAATTCCTGAAAGTATCATTTCTAACATGCCTGATTTCTGGCCACTTGTACAGATTCTAACACCAGTAGATGCTTCAACATTTGCTACATTCATGGGACCATTACGTCAAATGATGTATGAACAGATTCGTTATTCTGATACTGTTATCTGTAATCGATGCACAGAAGAAACATCCGGAAGCATGCTAAGAGGAAATATCAAAGCAATTAACCGCAGGGCACAAATCTTCTATGAAGGAAATTTTGGTGAAGCAATTGAATTAAAAGATGGTGGTCTGCCATTTGATATCAATGCTCCCATCATTGACATCAAAGATGATGACTATGGATTATGGTATATGGATGCTGTAGAAAATCCAGATAAATATGATGAAAAAGAAGTTATTCTTCGTGGGTACTATGCTGAAAGTATTCCAGGCTATCATCAGACATTTATTATGGCTAGACGTGCAATGGTTTGCTGCGCAGCAGATACATCTGAATGTGGTATTACAGTTACAGGTGTAAAGATCCAGGAAATGACAAAAGGCAACTGGTATGAAGTACAAGGGCATCTCAAAACAATTCCTATGGAAAATGGTGGTAAAACATGTGTTCTATATGCAAACCGTATTTCTAACTATCATAAGCCAGAAGATGAATTTGTAACATTTAATTAGCGAAAAAGATGACGTCGACGTCATCTTTTTTTCATTATTCTTCTATGACTAAACGTTCATATTTCTTCCACAATGTTAGAATAGATTTTGAAATGATGTCTACTATTTTTATGTACGCAGTTTTTACTGGTATCAATGCTGATATCAGTAACTAATCAAAAGTAAAAATATTTTCCATCATCTTAATAAGTGCTGTACAGATGTTTAACGAATAATTAACGTTGTACAAATAATTTTCAACGAGTTTTAATCGAGTTTTCGTAAAAAATAAACGCAATCAAATTTCGGCTTATTTACCATTCTAATAATTGCTATTAACAGAAATCGAGTTTTTTATTGAGTTTTATTTTATAAAAACTCAATTATCACTCAATCCATTAATCAAAACATATCTAGCTGCAGGTCCTTTACCTTTTAAAGCAATTAACTTTCCACTTCTCATTTTATCAATAACAATTCTTGCTTGTTGTTTTGTAAATCCGCACATTTCTTGTATCTTGGCGGATGTTATCTGATCATTTGTTTGTAAGTATTCTAGAATCATACTTTTAGCTTTAATGTATTGAATCGTTTTATCTCTAGTATATTCAACATCCGATTTTAGAGCCTCATAAACTTTAGCTGTCAACATATATTCTTTTCCAACAATTTCTATCAATCCACTATTAACTAGTTCATTGCACAATTTTTTCGTTTCATCTAAAGATTTTTGAACTTTTTTGGATAATTCTGACAATTGTTCTTTCCTGTTATCCAAAAGAGTTCTTAATATCATCATTTCAGCTAAAGGCATAATCTTGTTACTTTTATCTTGTATTTCAGTAATAAATTTAACAAATTCAATATTGTCAATTGCGCTAAAGATAGTAAGTGAAACAGCATCATTAAACGATCTGTATTTTGGATAAGGTTTCCCCATCGAAACCATGTCTTTAAAGATAATATCTACCCCTTGTCCCGTTCTCTGAACATATTTTAAATTTTGAAGTGTCTCTGCTATCAGTTTGTTCCTCGGTATCGATGGATGAGTAATGATATTATTTTCTGTAATTCCATCAAGAAATCCGCCTGGATTTTCTATAACTATTCGATCTGGATATTGTTTTACATAAACTGCCGCGTTACTTTGATAGTCTCTGTGGGACAACGCATTTAATAGTGCTTCTTGAAATACTCTTTCTGGAAAATCTTCAACTTCAAGTCTAAATAATCCAACCTGAATATTCTCTATCTTACTGTATGCTTGTACTCTCTCCGTCAATTTATCAATAACACTTATTAATGGCAGCTTCAAGTCAATTCTTGCATCATACTCTTCTAAATTATTGGTTGAATAATGCAAATAGATAACTTCTGCTTGTGGCAGCAACCTTTGAATAGATGTTTCTTTTCCAACAAAGAGTAAACCTGCAATTGTCAATTTTTCTATATCTCCATCAAATTTTATAAGTTGCAAATCTCTTAAAAAATCTATGTCATCCAAATCTGGCAAAGTTGATTTAGAATCTCTAACTCTTAGTTTTTCCTTCAAGTTGTATACTTCCAATTTATTTATATCACCTAGAGTGCTATCGCTCATGATTCTCGCTGAAAAATCTGGGTTTTGAGTAGAAGAATATACATTGTTCAACTCATCTGGGTATGCTGGCTTTGTGTTTCTTCCTAGACGTTTCAAACATCTTCCATCGGTAGTTGTGTATGTTTTCCCATCCGCTTTGACTGATAATGCGATAACAAGTTTTCCTTCATACTCAAAAGCTGATATTTCTGAAAATAATGGTGGTATAGTCTTATCATAAATACCCTCTATCATACGCTGCCCGTCATAGTTTCGATTGCATCCTGTAACTTCAACTGGATTATCCTCTACTCCAAAATAAACTGTTCCCCCTTTGCTATTTGCAAAAGCAATCAATTCATCGACCGCAAGAGAAATAATTTCTTTCATATTTCGCGCTTTAACCCAAGACTTAAATTCTACTGTATCTGTTTCACCTTTATCTAATATTTTTTTAAATTCTTCTTCAGTCATTACTTTAACCATATATGTTCTCATCCTTTCGATAATTCATTGCATGATCATAATTTTTTGTTTTATAGAAAATATAACATGTAACTATTTGTTATTCAAAACGTCAGGAAACTCTTGTTATTCTATTAAATACTTAACAGTTTTTTTCATCTTCACTGAATCTTCAGATTTTCACACGTTTTTAACAAGATTTTATATGCGAAAAGTGCTAAACTATAACGGTCATTAAAGAAAGTGAAATTTTTGTGAAATATGTTGAGTAAATTAAAACAGATATTTTCTATTAAAAGAATTGTGTGGTTCTTATTTGTTTCAGGATTATTTCTTGTATTATATACACCACACTTGTCATACCATGTAGATCTAGATAGCTGCAGTGAAGGAACGATTGTACTTGCCAACTACAACACTGATCGTAACGAAGAAATCTTCGAAACATACAACTACAACGGTCATAAAACATGGTACGATGTCGCACCATATTATAAAGAGATTGCAATTACGAATGTACCTATCGTAACAAACAGCCTGCAGATGCAGCTGCAAGGTGTCAAGAGCATGACCATCAACAAAATCACATTGTCGTTTGGTCCAATGACTGTTCGTGAATATACTTCCAGCAACTTTACATCTCAATTAGCAGGTTCCCAAGGCATTGATATCTCTCTTGAAAATGATCAAATTCATTTGAATCTGCAGAATGTAGAAGGCTGGGTACAATTCCAGACAGAAGAATATCTTCCAAAATTCATTATCATTCAAGTCTATGTATTTATCATGGTACTCGCATGGATCATTGCGGTAATGATTGATAAACATTTAGAATTATCTAACGCCATTCCATTAAATGAACTCATGCTACTCGCAGCTCCATGCTGGGTATTCTTCATGATGGAGAACATATTAGGCAACTTCTTCTATATCAATACTGGATTACGTTTATTAAACGTTGGTATTATGATTGTCATCTACAAGATTTTCCATCTCATCTTCTTTAGAAGACCAATGGGGTTAAATCTTGCGAATATCACATTTACACTCTATGCAATTGTTTCCACATTTGTAGTCGTATTTAGAAATCGTCCAATTGCCCCTTGGGACTTTACAGCACTCGGAACGGCAATGGATGTTGCGGCAAACTATGATATTCATTTAAATTACATTATGATTTTTGCATTCATCGTGGATGCAATGTTATATCTCGTTATGCGTTGTGTACCAAGAGACAAAACAAAGATCAATAAATGGTATACAGCGTATCCAATCATTGTACTTGTCGTTGCATTGTTCTTTAACAGTATTGGTTCTTACTATTTATGGGATATTCGATTACTATCCACATTCCAGAATGAAGGTACAACTTTAACTTTCACGGGTCTGGTTCGTCAGTTCTTAGAAAACCAGCCAACAAAACCGGATGGATACAGTGAAGATAAACTCAATGCATTAAAAGAAGAATATAGTACAAAAGCAAAAGCAGATGCAGAAGCAGATGAAAAAAACACAAAACCAACAACGATCATTCAGATCATGAATGAATCATTCAGTGATCTAGATATTGGCGGCACAACGATTGCCGAAGGCATTACGCCTTACTTTAATTCCTTAGAGAATACGATTCGCGGAAATCTCTATGTATCTGTTCGTGGCGGTGGTACATGTAATACAGAATATGAAACACTCACAGGTAACTCAACAGCGTTCTTCCAGGCAGGTGTATATCCATACAACATGTATATGAACCGTTCCGTTCCTTCAACGATTTCTTATATGAATCGTAATGATTATTTAACAACAGGCATGCATTTAGGCAAATCAACAAACTGGAACAGAAGAACTGCATACCAGAAACTCCAATTCAAAGATACGGTTTTCGCAGAAACATTTGATGGTTTAGATACGATTCACGGTTATCCAACAGATGAACAGGATTTTGAAAAAGTTATCGAGAATTACGAAGAAAACAAAGGTAAGAATCAATTCTTATTCAACGTTACTTATCAGAACCACGGCTCTTATAAAAATGCGGATGATTTAACGCAGACTGTAGATCTTACAAGCTATGGCAATGAAAACTATGACACTGCAGAAAACTATCTTTCATTGATCAAACTAACAGATGAAGCATTCAAAAAACTCATTGAATACTTTGAGAATGTCGATGAAAATGTCATGATCATCATGTATGGTGATCACCAGCCGTCCCTTGGTTCCGCAAGTGATCGTCTCTTCTTCCCAACAAGTGGAACGCCAGAAGAAGATATCAAGCAGTATGTTACACCATTCTTGATCTGGGCAAACTATGACATTGAAGATCAGACATATGACAAGCTCAGCGCAAACTATCTATCTAGTTTAATTCTTCACACAGCGAATATGGAACTCACTCCATACCAGCAGTTCTTGTATGAATTAAAAGATCAATATCCTGTTATTTCATTATATGGATGTTATGATGCTGAAGGTAACTTCTATGAATCTGTCGATGACATTGATGATGAAAGTATTCAGGAATATAGAATGTTGCAATACAACAACGTATTTGATAAAAATCGTGATGTTGAATTATTCTACCCAAAAAGCACAAATGACAAAAAAGCAGATGCGTCTACGGACTAATCTGCTTTTTTTGTCATCTTACATAAAATTTCTAACAAATTGTTCTTTCTTTGTATATGGTTTCCATTGAGCACCCGGATCATCATTTTTCATGAAATTTGTCCACGCAGTAATCATTGCTTCCGACAAACGATAATCACGTGCATTCATATTTCTCCAGCAGCGATCCAATGTACCAAACATATACCACAGTTCAGAAGAATGGAATGCACCAGCATCATCTGATGGTAAATTCTTAGAAAAATAATACATATAACAAGGATTCTTGGAATAAATCAATCGAAGTTCTAGAAACTTCATACATCCCTCATAGAACTTTGATTTTCTAGCATCTGTACCTTTTTCAATTGTTATATCCTCGCTTGTCATACCAATCATATAAGGAATGTTATGAATTCTGCCATTCTTTGCGGCAACATCCATATCTTCCTGCAGAAGATATCCATCATTCACAGGACCAAATGCAAGTCCACCACATTCTTTATATAACTCCGGTAAAATGGAAACAAGTTTACTCGCATCCAGTTTTCTAAGTGCATTGACATTTTTTACTTTGCACAGCTTACGAATCAAATCTCCTGTATGATATGCATCACTCATTTTCTTTGTACGTGTGATGCCATTTTCTACACCTGCACCTGACTGGAAAATTGCACTATGGATCAAGCCTTTCGCTAAAGGCGAAGTAATCAGTGCCTGTGTGCTCATTGCACCTGCAGACTGGCCAAATACCGTAATTCTATTACGATCTCCATGAAATGCATCAATATTGTCATACACCCACTGCAAAGCCATGATTTGATCTAATAAGCCATAGTTTCCTGTTGTATGGAATGTATTCTCTTTTGTTAAGACAGGATCTGCATAAAATCCAAATACACCAACACGATAATTCACTGTTACAAGGATAACATCGTGAGAAGCATATTTTTCCCCATCAAATTCCATTTCTGAAGAAAAGCCATGATCAAATGCACCTCCATGGATCCAGAATGCCACTGGAAATTTCCCTTCTTTCTTTGGCACCCAGATGTTCAAGTACAAGCAATCTTCACTTTGTGGAGGCAATGGATACTTTGGATCCGTATAGAATTCTTTCCCATAGAAACCTTCCGTTGGATCTGCCTGAGGACATTGGCTCTTGAATTCCAATGCTTCATAAATCCCATCCCATTTTGCCTTTTTCATCGGTACTTTAAATCTTCTATCTCCTACAGGAGCTTCCGCATATGGTACTCCTCTAAAGATCATAGAATTTACTTTAGATTCGCCTTCTAATATTCCTAGTTTTGTTTTTACTTGTATTGTTTTCATAGTAACCTCTAAAAAAAGAACTCATTTATTTGACTTCTTTTACATCCGCAAAGTCAAAGAATGAATTCTTCATAAGATCAAGTGTCATTTGTTTTGTTTCTTCAACACTTTTTGCACCACCAATTTCGTTGACAAACATACGAATATTAAACGCTAAAGATTCTGCATCATATCGAGACAATAATTCATTTGAATATTGAGGAAGAAAATTTTCTTTACGATATTTTTCCAGAAATTTCATGACTAATATTCTTAAGTTATCACGAATCATATCTTCAAAGCTATTCTGTCCCGTTACGTGATACGCAATACGGTAGAATTGCTTGTTTTGAATGAGAACTTCAAGCGCAGCTGTCAGAGCTTTTTCAAAATCGCCACTTTCTACGTAATCTTTTGTGTTTTCTACAATGTCATGATAAACGATCCAATTTAGGCAATCATATTTATCACTGAAATAGTTATAGAATGTAGCACGAATGACTCCCGTTGCATCACAGATCTGTTTGATTGTAATCTTTTCAAACATATGACGCAGCATCAGACTTCTCAAATTCTCAGCCAAAGATATTTTCATGAGATTTTTATGATATTCCATAATTACCTCATCACTATATAAGTAGTTATCAAATAAATGCCGAAGACTATCATAAGAATTCCACCAACCAATCGTATGATTCTTTGATACTTCGCACCACAATTATACCCTATTAGCAGTGCAGTTGACACAGCTAAAAATGTAATTACGAAAGAAATAATCAATGCATTAATTGCATGAACTTCCAAAAATCCATACGCTACACCAACAAAGAATACATCTATACTTGTAAATAATGCCTGCTTCAATAACACTTTACAATCAAAGCTAGTATCAAGTCTTTCTTCAAAATCTTTGTTTAAAACTGCTTTTGTTGCGATCACTGTACCAATAATCAAAATAATCAGACAAGCAATTGCAATTTCAATTTTTACTCTTGCAATACTGACTATAAATGGCTTACTACACAAAAAACCAAACATAAACATTCCCATCGCGACAAATGCAAATTCTAATGCGTACGTGGAAATTTTCTTCATATTCATGTTTCTTAATTGTGCACCTTTATTCATCATCAGCACAAAACTATCAATGGACAATCCAAAAAAAATCATTATCTCCTTCAGCATGTTTCTCTCCTTTTCTTCAGCATTCATATTTTACATAAAGATTCAAACAATTGTGATATACAATCCTATACTTTTGTTCATTCGTAAAAAAAAGACCTGTTGAAACAGATCTTCTGGGAGGGAAAGAAATTATTCTTCTTGAAAACAATTATATATTACACAGTAGTTGTGAGAAATATATGTGTAATTTGTGAAAGTATTGTGAAAGTAGTTACTTAACAATAATTCCTAACAGTTGTGCTAAAGCAACTGCCTGTTCACGATTGACAATCATCCCTTTTAAATTTTCTGGCTGTGTAGCGATAGATTCAATATTACTTGAAGATACATCAATACCTGATAGTTTTGTCTGGTTAAATTCACTGGATGTAAAATCACAATCTTTGACGTTGATATCTTTAAGCTTTACATTATAGAAGGAAGTTTCCTGAAAACACATTTGTTTCCATTCTGCATTTTCCATGTTGTCTGATTCAGATTTGCCAATAAAGCAAGGGAATCATGCATCGTTACATCTGTAAAAGAACAATCTGAAAAATCAATTCCTGTCATCCTGCAATTGCGAAAGATACATCTTCGAAAAACAGATTCACTGAAGCATGCATTGGACAGATCACAATGATCAAAAATCACATCCGCAAATAAACAGGAAATCATTTTTGTATGAATAGATACATTCTTAAATTCACACTCAAAAAATTCCTGCTGATACAGATCATCTGTAATACTGTCTTCACTAAAACATGCATTATCCATACGGTCATTGATTTCATTACAGTTACATAGAACACATTCTTGTGAAAATTTCGGTAGTACTGGTTTTTTCATCGTGCATTATCCTTTTCAATTGCTTCACTTGTAAACAACATACATTCATTCCCCTAAACTCATAAAAAGAGTATACCTCAGTATACTCCCATTCATCACACATTTTCTTGCATTTTAATTGTTCCATCATTCTTCCAGATGCTATTTTCAGGAACAACACCTCTTACACAGCTTGTAGGATAAACTCTGCTATTTCTACCAATCACTGTACCAGGATTCAATACACTATTGCATCCAACTTCAACATGATCCCCTAACATAGCTCCAAACTTCTTTAAGCCTGTTTCTATTTCTTCATGATGGATACGATCATGTACAACAACCAGATTCTTATCACTCTTAACATTAGAAGTAATCGCACCAGCACCAGTATGTGCATAATAGCCAAGAATGGAATCACCAACATAGTTATAATGTGGTGTCTGCACATGATCAAATAAAATAACATTCTTCAATTCACAGCTGTTACCAACAACACAATCTTCTCCAACCAAAGCAGAACCACGAATAAATGCACAATGTCTAACTTCAGTATTTGCACCAATAATACAAGGTGCACCTAAATATGCAGATGCAAATACATGTGCCGTTTTATGAACCCATACATGTTCTTTCACTTCGTCATATTCATCCTTTGGTAATTGAGAACCAATTTCAACAATCATATCTTTGATTCCTTTTAATGCTTCCCATGGATATGTAAACTTAGATAAGTATTCTTTTCCCTGTGTGTGATTTAAATCGTATAAATCATTTATTGTGTACATACATTTTCCTTCTTTCTATTCTTCTACATCTTCATTGTATCTATTTTCATCCGTACTATTATAGTCCTGATTTTCATCATCTTCACTATAATTTTGATCATACGATGGTTCTTCATAATCATTAGAATCTTTTTCGTATTGGTATGTTTGATTTTTTTGTGAATTCAGTGAGATATGATCTGCCGAATAATCTGTCGTAATTTTACCTTCTGGCAATTCTTCCTGTGTAATTGTTTCGCCATCCATGACTTTTTGAATTTCATTTCTTACAAATTCAATCTGATTATCATATGGATACACAACAGATAAATATTGACCTGTTGCAGATGCACAGATTTCCATACCTGTTTCCCCACCAACATGATAATTCACAATATTCCATTCAATTCCTTCATCTAATTGTTTATTCACTAAAGCCCAGATAGAATTCATCGATATATTTGTTAAGAACATTCCATTCATGCCATCAATAATGGAATTAATCTGCATCATGATATCTGGCGAACATATCTTTTCAATGATTGCACGCATAACAATCTGCTGATGCATATTTCTACCAAAATCACCATCAGGTAAATTTTGTCTTTCTCGAACATACATCAAAGCACCAGCGCCATCCAAGCCAATTGTACCTTCCGGGAAGTATTGACCATCGATTGCAGTAAACGCATATGGATTATCAATCGTTACACCTTTCAATGCTTGAATAATAACCATAAATGTATCGAAATTCACAATCATATAGTTTGGAATTTCAATACCATAAATATTACCCAATCCCTTTAATGTATTATCAATACCTGCTAATCCAAGATGTGTTAATTTATCTCTCTTATCGTTGTAATATGGATTCTTTATCCAGGAATCTCTTGGCAGATTAGAAATCAGAATTTGATGTGTATTTGGATTTACGGTAACCGTCATATTCACATCTGTTCTTCCCTCTAAAGACAATGCACCTGTTGTATCATTTCCTCCAAAGAAGATTGTAAATGGTTTTCTTGTCATATCTACCGCAACTGTATCAGAAGCAGATGCATCAATTGGACGATCAAATGAATATAGAATCTTCGTGTCTGTTTCAAAATTCTCAAATCCTTGCATATCTGAAATGGTTCCCGCTAAAGCTTCTGACATAATCAAAATGTCTGTATGATTGTTATAAAAAGCCTGAACTGCATCAGATAACGCATTTTTATCAATTGTCTGCACTTGTTTTCCACACAACTGTTTTAACTGTTTGAGTGCGTATTGTTGATTCGTTGTATCTGTTTCAATTGTTGTACCATATACCGCATCTGCATAATCCTGCATATCAACATTTTTAAAATTTCCATTACTATCCATTTCTGGCAGTGTAATCACATTTCTAAAAGTGTCAGGATATTGTGATTTATATTCATCCGTTAAAACATATAGATTAATTCTTACTTTATCTCCTAATGCACTTTCAAATAATTCAGTAATTTTATTTATATAGTAAGGTGTTAATACAGATACAAAACCTAAACATAATGCAAGCGTACAGTTAATAAACTTCTGAATTCTATTTCTCGGAGAAAAAACAGCTGTAAAAATACCTGTTAAAAGTAATATACCCGCCAATAAAAACAGTACTAAAAATGACCATTTCTTTGGAAACATAGGCGCATTAAAAAGAACTAAAAACGTCGCAATGGCAGATATTACAAGCAGCATCCAGTAAAATTGAGAAGATAGTCTTCTCTTTCTTTTTTTCTTCTTTTTCTTTTTTCTTTTTACTGGCTGAATCATTTGAACATCTTCAATGTATTCTTCGTTTCTATGCTTATTGTGCATTATTATCCTCTTGAACTAGTTTTCCAATCAGAACATATCTACCATCACTTCTATCATAATTACATGTGCTTAACATAATCATACGATCCGATGCTTCAATAGACTGTTCAGATGTAAATGTAGACGAGCTTACAAAGCGATTAACATAAGACATAAAATCATTATCATCGCTAAAAGACGTACGAACATAATCATCTTGTCCATCTGTCACAATACCAGCGACTGGGTAAACATCATACGTCGCTGCTTCTGTATAGATATGAATCACTTTATGGCCATCATAATACGAAGCATCTTTGTACTTCTCAATAGAAGCAAACATTGTCCCATTCTTCATATTATGCGCATATAGAATTGTATTCTTATCACTGAAATCTCTATTGTTATTCACATCCATGAACACACAGCCTGAATTATTATATGTTCCATCAAATAAATGTCTTAAATAATATTCATTGTCTGTACCTTGTACAAATGGATAATCAACTGTACTGTCATCCAGTCTGATCCATCCAACAAAATCACCATTGATTTCTTTCAATTTTCCCCAGTCAAATTCCGGTGCAGTAACTGTATTGCCGCTCTCATCTGTACTTGGCTTTTCAATCACAACTGATGGTGTCAGTTTTTCATACGTTTCTTTGCTTTCTTGATATTCATGTAACTCTTTATAAAGATTCCATCCTGAAAAACCAGCAATCATTAAACAAACTACTATTACAATATCTGATAATATTCTTCCAAATTTTGTTAATTTTCTTTTTTTCTTTGCCATAGACATTATTTTAAATGTAATCCAGCTATGATTCAAGGAAGCTTAAGGAAATCATAATAACTCCCTAAACAAACCATAACCTATTTCACATTACTTTCTCTTTCAATATAGATTGGTCTTTTCTTTGTTTCTAAGTACGTTTTAGAAAGATATTGTCCCAATATTCCAATACACAATAACTGAATTCCACCAATCAACATAATAATACACACTAATGAAGGCCACCCACTTGTAGGATCACCAAAAATCAAAGTTCGAACTACAATCACAATAATCATTAATAGTGCAATCAATGAAAATAACACGCCAAAGATTGATGCAATCTGTAAAGGCTTAACACTAAACGCAGTCATTCCTTCAATAGAATACTTAAACAACTCCCAGAATGACCATTTTGTATTTCCCGCAACTCTTTCCACATTCTCATAGGCAATCCATTTTGTACGAAACCCAATCCATCCAAAAACACCTTTTGAGAAACGATTATATTCACACATAGAAAGAATGGCATCAACCATCTGACGCGTCATCATGCGATAATCTCTAGCACCATCTACAATCTTAGAATCTGAAATATGATTCATGATCTTATAAAACAATTTCGCAAAGAAAGAACGAATCAACGGTTCACCTTTTCGATTCACTCTACGCGTCGCTACACTGTCATAACCTTCATGTACGATTGCTTCATACATTTCTGGTAAAAGAGAAGGCGGATCCTGTAAATCTGCATCCATAATGACAACAAAATCACCTTTACAACGCTTTAAGCCAGCATAAATTGCTGCTTCTTTACCAAAATTTCTTGAAAAAGATATATATTTAATTCTTTCATCCATTTCAGAATATTTTTTTATTAAAGATAATGTATTGTCGTTGGATCCATCATCAATGAAAAGATATTCAAAAGAAACATCTTTCATCTTTACAGATATTTTCTTTATCTCCTCATAGAAAAAAGGAAGAGCCTGCTCTTCATTAAAACATGGAACGATAACGCTCAATATTTTCATACAAAACTCCTCCTGGCTTGCTTATTTCTCTTCTTCTTTATTTTGATTCAGTTTATTAACCATATACATCATCGTTTCACCATTATTATTTTCAAGTTCTGATGTATTGTTAGTATTTGATGGTTTTTCCTTTGTTCTTTCTTCCAGTTCGTGTTCTGAATATCCATAATCATCAAAGTCGAAATCCGCTTTCTTTTCAGGTGCATAGATGCTCTGCAGATACCATTTCAACATTTTTTTCTCATTTAATGTTTCTCCAACATGGAATGCCATTTTACCAATCCATTTCATTTTCTTGCCAAATGGAACATGTTCTGTTGAATGAGAACCTGTATGTTTTCTATATTTCATTAATGGTTCTGTCAAAAACTTAATATGACCTGCTCTTTCAGCTAAAATACCAATCCATTGATCATGCATTGCCACTGTTTTAGGCATTGGTGTAATAAATGGAACCAGATCCTTCTTAAATGCCATACAGCTTCCTTGATATCCATTGATAAACAGATTCTTTAAGAATCCAAGTTTTACATTTCGATCAGAAAACAAGTCTTTTCCTAAAGGATTCAGGTTATCATCCACATATTCACAATTATGCATTACAGTTAAAATTGTTTTATCTGAATTGAAAGCATCCATCACCTTTTTCACTTTATCATCAGCCCAGACATCATCTTGATCAGATAAGAAAATATAAGCATTTGTACAATGTGTAATAGCATTTTCAAAGTTTGAGATAACACCTTTTTCTTCCCAATGATAAACTTTGATGATTTCATACTTATACACATACTCTTCAAGAATTTTTAGTGTATCATCAGTAGAATCATTGTAAGAAATAATCAACTCATCCATTTCATCTAACTGTTTCAAAATAGAATCCAGTTGTTCCCTTAAATATTTCCCCCCATTATATACAGCCATCGCTACAGATATATTCATATCTTAGTCCTCCAGTTCTTTTATGTTCTGATCTAATTGTTGATCAATGCAATGTCTATCAAAATATGCAAGAAATGTCTTTTTTACATTTTCTTTCATCACAAAGTATTCTTCTTCAGATAAAGAAGTAATATTTTGAATCAATGCATCATTTACATTCAATCCAATTTTTTCACTTTCAACAAGTGATAAAGAATCTCCTTTGATATTATTAATCATAGGCAATCCATAAGACAGATAATCCAATGATTTCATTGTTAAACCAACATAAACACTATCTTTCATGATATTGAATCCAAAATGACAGTGTCTATAAATGTTTCTTTTCTTTTCTTCATCATAAACCAGACCATGATATGTATATGGGATGTGATGAATATCTAACTGTTGAAGAAATGCATCTTTATTTTCTCCATCACCAATAATATCCAAGTGAACCTTTTTCAGACGCATTATATCTTTTAAAATTGATACTATTTTATCAATATCAATAATGTGATTAATAGAACCACAATATAAGAAATTGATCTGCTCATTGAAGCTGTCATATGAATCAATCATATGATTATCCTGTGATAAATAAATTGTTGTCTGTTTCTTTGCATCAACAAATTGTTTTAATGTGTCTCTAAATAGATTACATTCAAAAGAAACAAGATCACAATCATTTAAATATCGATTTCTAAGTTTAGCCCACTGATTGAAAATACAAGCTCCAAGCTTTTTGATTTTATCAGATACGGGCAAGCTTTCCGGCCACATATCTAACACATCAAACCAGATTTTAACATTTTCATGCTTTCTTTTATACAAAGCAAATTGCTTCACCATACTATTTGGTGGAACCATGACATAAATCAGTGATACATCTGTATGTTTTTCAGCTATTTCCACGCATGCTTTCGCAAATTTCATATGAGAAGCAATTCTTGCATAAGAAAGATTCTTTTGATAATCACTGACATGAATGTAATGTACATCTTCTCTTTTTTTTGTATAGTATTGTTTTTTAACATGATCAAAATCCGCAAAATAAATCATGGTTTCATACCCATTTCTTTCTAATGCAGATTTTATGTATTGAATACGAATGTTATAGTCATCGTATGTGTCAAATATCAATGCTTTTTTCATATCACTGCTTTCAATGTATTTACCATTGTTTTAATTTCATTTAAGAAGCTGAAATTCTCAATCGATGCAAGATTATATTTCATCTTGTCCGGAAGTACTTCATGAATATACGCATCATCAGGATCTTTTGCTTTTGATAAGATTTCATCTTCATCCTTGTACTGAATGGATGCAACGGAAGTAATTCCTGCCGGTAATAGAAGTGTTGCATACATTTCATCACTATATGCATTTACATACTTCACAACTTCCGGTCTAGTACCAACAAATGTCATATCACCAGCTAAAACATTTAACAATTGAGGAATTTCATCTAAACGACAATGTCTGATTTTTTCTCCAACTTTTGTGATTCTAGAATCATTTCCAACAGTCACTAATGATCCCTTCTTTTCCGCATTCTCACACATCGTTCTAAATTTAAAAATGCGAAACTGTTTTCCATACGTAGTCACACGTACCTGTCTAAAAAAGACAGGCCCTTTTGAATCCAGCTTGATCCAGATAGAAACAACTAAAAATACAGGAGAAAGAATCATTAAAAGAAGCAAGGACATCACAATATCAAATATTCTCTTCATTATTAAAGAACCTGTTCTTTTCTTTAATAATTCATAATAAGGTTTCACCTTATCATTTCTCATATATTCAGGTAATTTGTCCCAGCTTCTCAATATCATAATAATTTCATTTCTTCTAATGTACTTCTTAATGTCTGAATCACAATTTCAACATCTTCATTACTCAATAATGTATGTAATGGCAATGTAATCTCATTGTGATATAAGTGATATGCATTTGGGAAATCTTTAATATCCCATCCATATGCTTTATATCCACTCATCATTGGTAATGGTTTATAGTGGACATTTGTAGCCACGCCATTTTCTGCCATCCTTGTAATAATTTCATTTCTTTGTTCCACAGAGATATCAGGAATGCGAATCATATATAAATGTGCACTGGAATGATATACATCACTGACATGTTGAATATGTTCAATGTGCATTGCATCCATTGCCTCATCATACTTCTTCACAATTTCATATCTTCTTTGAATCAAAGAAGGATATCTTTTTAATTGTACTAATCCAATCGCAGCCATGATATCTGTCATATTACATTTATACCAAGGTCCGACAATATCATATTCCCACGCACCTGCTTTTGTTTTCGCTAACGCATCTTTGCTTTGTCCATGTAAAGAATACAGCTGATATAAATGATAGAGTTCTCCATCATCAATACCATCAATATGTTTCCATGTAGCACATCCGCCTTCTGCAGTTGTCAGATTCTTAACCGCATGAAAAGAAAAGGAAGTAAAGTCTGCAAGATTGCCTACAGTTACACCATTTCTGCTTGCACCCAAAGCATGTGCACCATCTGCCACTACAATCACTCTGCCAATTGCTTTTTGAATGTCGTTTGCTGGATGAAATAAAGATTTCTTTTTTTCTACAATTTTGTAGATCGTATCATAGTCACAAGGCACACCACCCAAATCTACCGGTACAATTGCCTTTGTTTTTTCTGTAATTGCATTTTCAAGTGCCTGATAATCCATTTCAACACTGTCAATTTGAGAATCCACAAATTTTACTGTCGCACCACAATGAATTGCCGCAGAAGCACTCGCAGTATATGTATACGCAGGAACGATAACTTCATCTCCCTCACCAATACCAAGAATTCTAAAATTCAATTCCTCCGCTGCTGTTGCACTATTTAAGCATACACAGTTATCAACTCTTAAATATTCACATAAATTCTTTTCGAATTGCTTTGTTCGTGGTCCTGTTGTGATCCATCCGCTTCTTAATGCATCACTCACTTCTTTGATTTCTTCTTCTGTAATATCAGGAGGAGAAAATGGAATAGGTTTACTCATGTTTATCACCTTCTTTAGGTAATATTATAACATTTGTATTCATTTCTTTTCAAAAACACATTACTTCTTACTCAGTTCTTTTATATATTGCTCTGCATCTTTCAAGAAACTCATAGAAATCAAAACAATAACAATTCCAATCGGAAATGCTGCAACAATGCTGACGGATTGCAAGTTACTCATTGAACTGTCCGCAAATAACAATGCAATTGGTAACAATATCAATAATATACACCACATTAATTGTACTGCCTTATGTGGCTGTTCGTCTTCTTTTAAAGAGTGATAACTATAACATGACGCTGTTAAAGCAATAGAATCAAAAGAAGTCGCATAAAATGCAATCATTGTTAATAACACAACAACCATGATAACTTTAGAAAAAGGCATTGTTTCAATCATCGATACAATTAATCCATACATATCTCCGCTCGCAAGATAGTTTGAGATAAAATCTACAGCACCGCTCATCTGCAGTCCCATGGAATAATTTCCCAAAACAATAAAACTAACCAATGTAGATCCAACGCCAAATACATAGCCACCCAAAATTGTTTGTCGAACTGTTCTTCCTCTAGAAATATTTCCAATAAAGAATGGCGCTGCAACACACCATACCATCCAGTATGCCCAATAATAAATTGTCCAGTTTTGTGGGAAATTAGATGTTCTTAGGGGATCTGTATATGTAGCTAATCCTATGAAATTCTGAATCATTGTACCAAGAGATGCAAAACCTGTTTCAATGATATATCTTGCCTGTCCACCAAAAACAAATACAAATGCAAGCAATCCAAAAAACATATAAATGCAAGCATTCGCAAGATAACTGATTCCTTTAAAACCATGTAATAAAGAATATGTGTAAACTGCACATGTAATCAAAAGAATAATCACATTGATCGTAGTTCTATCTACTGCGAAATGAAATAATCTTTCAATGATTGCGGCCATCAAAGGCGTCGCAACACTAAATGTCGTTGCAGTACCTGCAAGTAAAGCAAATACTGCCAGCAAATCAATCACTCTTCCAACAAATCCATCTGTATGTTCACCAAGGATTGGTCTACATGCCTCTGAATATTTCTGACGATTCCTTTTTCTTACATGAAGCATAAAACCAAAGGCAACTGCTAAAACAAGATAAAAGGACCAAGGAATAAAGCTCCAATGGAATAATGGAAATACACCAGCCCATTCCTGAATATTGCCTAATTCTTTAATATGTGGATCTGTTGCATATAAAATCCATTCAGAGAATGAATAAAACAAAATATCTGCCGCAAGTCCACACGTAAACATCATGGATCCCCATGCAAAAAATGAATATTTTGGCTTTTCATTCTTTTCTCCCAATACAATATCTCCATATTTAGATAAAGCAATATAGAAGGATAATAAGAAAATACCAAGACCAATCACCAAATAATAGACACCAAATGTATCTCCAAAAAAGAAACGAATTTCCGATAAAACTACATTAGATTGTTCTGGCATGAAGAAAAACAAAACGCAAAGAACAATAATCAGCGTTAAAGGAACAATTGTGATCATCCAGTCTATTTTTTTCTTATTCATGATTTTTCGCCTCATAGTTTACATATTTCTTATCTAATTGAATCAATTCATCATAGTTATCAATTTCAATCACATCATCCTTTTCCATAGGATAAACACCTAACTGATATTCCTGTGGATAACAGAACATCGCTACATCATCCCAATAAATTTGTCTATTTTTCTTCTGTTCAAATTCTATTTCCAGATGATGTTTTAGTTTCTTTCCATCTTTTTCATTCCATCTTGAGATACTATAAAGCTGCCATCCTTTTTCTCCACCAGTACGACTACAATGCGTCACAATACCGTTTTCTACTGTCTGCAGCCATTCATCTGTTTTAGTTTCCGTATAAATACTGTTATATCCAGATTTATCAAACTCTTTAAAAAGAATCTTTGGATTATAAATAATCTGATCTCCATCTAAAATAATTGCATTGCAGATATAATCTCTTGCAACATATAAAGATGCAATATTATTACAGGAATCATAATAAGGATTATCGATAAGATGAATATCTGGGTACTTCTCTAACAATGCATTAAATTTATCTTTTAAATATCCCACAACAACATAAATATCATAAATATCATTTTGATGCAGTGCATCAATGACAGTATCAATCATTCTTTTTCCATTTACTTCAACCATTGGTTTAGGAGTATCTAAAGTCACTGGATGCATTCTACTTCCAGTTCCTGCTGCCATAATAATTGCTCTTTCAACTTGATTCATAAATTTTCCCCCAGTTCTTTTTCAACAATACGATAATAATCTTTTGCATATCGATATTGTTTTAAAGAATATTCACCAAACTCAACACCAAGATTTCTCTTATATTCACACCAGTTGCTCCAAAGAAGTCCACATAAAGCTATGTAACAATAAATCTTGATTCGAGTTTCTTTTGGACAATTTCCATCAAAATACTGATCAATCAACATATCCACATGTTGTCGATCATATAATGCATATATGCAAAACATCGCAATATCCACATGTGGATCCTGCATGCCAGCATATTCCCAGTCAATCAATCGCACACTTCCATCCTCAACAAACAAGAAATTATCAGGAACTGCATCGATATGTGTTAAGCAACGTTTCTCAATATGTTTTTCCACAAAATTTCTTAATTTCATAACATTTGTTTTCGTCATCTGATAATCTCGATAAACAGATGGTGTCCCATCCCAAAGCGATTCATAAAACGCAATCTGCTTATAAATATCAAAATCATGATGCACCTGTAAATTCATAGAATGAAATACTTTCAATCTACGCATACATTTATAGGTATCTTCTTCATTCAGTGGATCACATACTCTTGCATTTTCTAGATATTTTGTAATCTTGTATCCATTTTCAGGATTGATATAAACAATATCATCGCAAATATCTTTATCATGAATAACTTGATATACTTCTGCCTCCTGTTTACGATCAATTAATTGATCTGTTCCTTCTCCAGGAATACGCATAATGTATTTTTGTTCATTACATGTAAATAAAAACGAACGATTTGTCATTCCCTTTTTCAAAACTTTAATATCTGTAATCTCTTGATTTGAAACATGCAAAGAATCGCAAATAATACTCATTGCATCTGACTTCAAATGATTCGAATGATGATCTAATTCTCTCAATTGTTCATACGTATTGATTTCTATGACATCACTTTCATGAACAACACGAGAATACAGGATATATTTTCCATCTTCATATAATGCATCTTCCCAGAATAAATTATCATTTTTAGCATTCTCACAAAGCTTAGCAATATTATTTCTCAATTCTTGTGCATCCTTATGATTCACATAGGCAATTCCAATCATATGATTGCCAGCTTCATCATTTCCTACATCTACCAATTCTTCTTTTCGGTTCACACGAACAGGACTATTTCTATCTTTCTGATCATTTACCATATACCATGATACAAATTCATTTTTAGAAAATGGATTGATATCACACCAGATATCACACGGAATAATATAACAATTCTCTAAATGATCTTTCACTAAGTTTAAGGAATATAAATTATTTTTTGTAGAATAATCCGGATTATAAATTAAATTCACATGATATTGATCAATCAGAAATTCAAATTGTTCTTTCAAGAAACCAACAACAACATCAATTTCAACAATACCAGCTTCATGTAACTGTTTAATCAGCCTCTCAATTAAAGTTTCATTACCAACCTGTAATAAGCCTTTTGGAACTTCTGTATTAATTGGTACCATGCGCATACCAAAACCCGCAGCGAGTATCACAGCTCTCTGCGGTTGATTTTCTTTGAGTTCATTGTATGCTTTTTCAGATAATTGCAAATTATCATTGATATAGCCTTGATCTATCAAGTGATTCACTGAACGATTTACTGTTCCTAATGAATAATTCGTAGATAAAGCAATACTTCTTTGTGTCTGATTACTTTTATCAAGTAAATTTTTTAGAATTGTACAATCTTGAATGTTCATAAAAACCTCTTTTTGTATTTTCATGAACATTATGTCATAAGTTACAACGATTCGCAATCTTTATTCGTCAAATTTTAAAACAGCTGGGAAATGACAATGTCTTTTTTCAACAGGAGGCAGTGTCATATATTCTCCATATGTTTTCTTTAAATAAGCATCACTATTCTGTGGAACTTTAATACTCTGTGTTTCATATTGCATATCTACAGCAGGCAACAATTCTTCTTCAGAATACGTAACATCTTCTTTGCCATAATTATCTTCATATTTATATAACATGAATTCCGCATATCGATTTGTATCATGTTCTTTACCGTATTTTGATGCAACTGCTGTGTAGCGACTCTGTAGTTTTTTAGCACTCTGACCAAACAGCAGCAATAGACCATGAACAACATAACATCCAAAATATGCCACTTGTTTTTTGAATCCCTTTACACTGGAAGGTAATTTTGGCTTTGGATAGTCACAAAGAACCATTAATCTCGCAATAACCCAGCATTTCTGTTGAATTTTCTGCCTTTGAACAGCATCTTCAGGAACTTTATCAAATGGAAAAATATCAATAAAAATACCTGAATGATACTTTCGATCTGTATCTGTAGCTTCAATAAATGTTGTATCTGAACGTGTTAATTTTGCAAAAGGAAGTACATATCCTTTTGTTTTTCTTGCTTCCAGCAATTCAAAAGTACTGCCCAATTCTTTTGGTGCAACTTCTAGAAACTTTTCATAATCTTCTCTAGGCATTCCAACATCCATATCATCATCCCAAGGAATAAATCCACGATGTCTCATTGCACCAATCACTGTTCCATAAGAAGCAAAATAACGAAAACCATACTTTTCACAAACTCTAGCAAATTCATTATAAATACTCAATTCATAGTCCCACAACTTATGTAAAATACCTTCAGAATATTCTCCCATTTTTACTCACCCTTATTTCTTTTTCAAAAATTTCCAAATGATTTGATTACATATTAATAAAAAGAATGTATCTTTCAGCAAAAACAACATTGCAATATATACAACAATTCCAACCATGATAGAAATAACAATAGATAGTGAAATATTTGTGATGAAATATCCAGTTAGTACCACACACAACAACATCGCTATTCCCGCAATCAAATACTTTATCGATGGTTTAAAAAACTCCTTCACAGATATATCTTGATGTACGAAATATAACTGCACCGCAAGAATTGTATATTCAGCCAGTACTGTAGAAATGACTGCTCCAATCGTCCCAATTGCATGAATTAAAATAAAATTAAAAATCATATTTACAATTGCTCCAACAACAACTGAAAATGTATAGATTTTCTGTTCTCCAACCTGAATCAAATACTGAATTCCTGTAATATTACTTAATCCAATTGCTAAAAGAATTGGTGTTGTTGCACACATCAAATATCGAACTGGTTCATATCCTTCTCCAAAATACCACGGAACAAATGCTCTCGATATTCCAATCAATCCAAGCGTAAATGGAACCGCAATCATCCATACCAAATGAATCGATTGTCGTAAATATACTTTCATATCATCTTTATTACCTTCCGCAAAGGTACTGGCAATACGACTAGACATCACAGAACTCATCGCGGTAACAAGACACAATAAAGCTTTCACAATTTTCTGGGCATTATCATAATAACCAACTTCCGCCATATCATTTGTGATATTTCCAACCATTGTTTTATCCAAGACTGTATATACCTGCGTTGCAACCTGCGGAATAAACAAAGACATAATTGGTGAAAAATGTATCTTAAATGATAATTTTCTCAATGAAACAAACGGAATATATTTTGGAAGATATAGCCACAATGTAATATTCCCTAAAAAATCAGATAAACTGTAAATCAATAAATATTTCCACAAATCATCTTTTGTTTTCACAAAAGCAAAAATACAGATCAGCCCAAGTATTTTTACAATAATATTGCGCACAACCGGTTTTCCAAACTCTTCTATTCCCATGAAATACCAGCTCACATCAATTGCATTCGCAACAAGTTCAAAAATTAAAATTTTGTAATATATTGCATATGCACCATTCATACAGAACAGCAGATAAAAAATAATGAGCGCAATAATATTTGTAAAAATACGAATCGTTACTAATTCCCAGAAAATATTTGCCTGTTTTTCCTTGTCATGCTGAACGTAGGCAATTTCCCTTTGTCCATACATCGCAATCCCCAAAGATCCAAAAAGAATAAAATATGTAACGATGGAAAATGTATATCCATAAATTCCATTATTTACAGCACCTAATACTCTAGCTACATATGGAGTTGTAATTAACGGTGTAATAACCGTTAACATTTGAAATATTAAATTAAATATATAATTTTTAGCCAATGAATTTTTCATACAGCTATTATTATATCATCAATAAAAAAAGTGTTACAGAAGGCATACAGGATTCCTGTTTCAACTTCTATAACACAAATTCATTATCAATGAATTTCTCTTTTTACACAATCTAATGCAGAAGCAATGACCGCATCCATATCATAGTATTTGTATTCACCAAGTCTTCCACCAAATACTACATTTGTTTCTTTATCTGCCAATTCCTTATACTTTGCATATAGTGCACCATTCTTTTCATCATTCACTGGATAATATGGTTCATCACCAGGTTTCCATTCAGATGAATATTCTTTTGAAATCACAGTCTTTGGAATATCATTACCATGATCATCCTTACCAAATTCAAACCATTTATGTTCAATGATTCTTGTATATGGTGTTTCTCTATCTGTGTAATTTACTGCAGCGTTACCCTGATAGTTTGGCTTGTCCAATAACTCTGTTTCAAATCTAACAGAACGATATTCAAGATTTCCTAGTGAATAATTGAAATATGCATCAATTGGACCAGTATAGATGATTTTTTCTGCCAACGAATCATATTCATCCTTCTTAGCAAGATAGTCTTCATTTAATCTCACTTCAATACCATCCAGCATATTTGCAACCATCTTTGTATAGCCACCCATTGGAATTCCTTGATACAAAGCATTGAAATAATTGTTATCAAATGTTAAACGAACAGGTAGTCTTTTGATAATGAAGGATGGAAGATCTTTACATTCTCTTCCCCATTGCTTTTCAGTATATCCCTTAATTAGTTTTTCATAAATATCTTTACCAACTAAAGAAATCGCCTGTTCTTCAAGATTCTTTGGTTCTGTAATATTGGCAGCTTTCTTTTGTTCCTCAATCTTAGCCTGTGCTTCTTCTGGTGTTACAACACCCCACATCTTATTAAATGTGTACATGTTAAACGGAAGAGAATACAGTTCACCCTTATAATTCGCAACAGGACTATTTGTAAATCTGTTAAATGTTGCAAACTGCTGAATATATTCCCATACTTCCTGATTATTTGTATGGAAAATATGTGCGCCATACTTATGAACATGGATACCTTCTACATCTTCTGTATATACATTTCCCGCAATATTAGGCCTTTTATCAATAACCAGTACACTCTTTCCAGCCTTTTTAGCTTCATGTGCAAATATAGATCCAAATAAACCTGATCCAACTACTAAATAATCGTACTTCATCTTACAATACTCCTTTCAATATTTTCTTAAAGCATGATTCTATTTTCTGTTTTCCAATAGATTCTTCTGTATTTAAGACTGGCAGTTCTTTTACTTTCAATTCAGAATGCTTTACCAGCCATACATTTAATAATCTTTCCGAAAGAAATCCAAATACTCTTGCATTATATGCTTCTCTTTCACTTAGTGGTATTTCTAGGTGTTCTTCCACATATTTCAAGATTGCAAATAACCATTCACAATATGCATCAAATACATCTTTTCTACAAATCATCATATTGAATTGAGAATAATGATTGCTATTCATCACAGTATCAAAAGCATTTGCATATTCTGGAGTGACTATCTTTACTGCTTCTTCAGTGACTTTCATATCACTTTTTCCTTCCGGCAAGTATTTTCCATAGCGAGGTCCAACCTTGTTAAACCATGTATACCCTCTTTGTGCGACAATGACATCATACTTAGACATCATATTCTGAATAGTTTTTTTATCCAGAATTTTTTTAGGATCACTAAAGATGTACTTGTCATAAAAATATCTACGATAATGTACCAGCCCAATAATATCTGCGGATGTATTTTTCCACATCCAATACATTCCAGTCAATTCACAATAATATGGATTCATGCTGGAAATATTATCTCCAGTATTATCTTTCAAATAGCCTAAGTCTTTCTTACCTTCCGCACCTACCTGCAAAGGAATATAAATATCATTCTTAGGAGGAGTAAAGCTTTTATGTGTCGCAATATATATTTTGATATCTTCTGTCATTTCTTCACCTTCTTTGCTCTGTAATTCAAAAATGCTGGAATTAATGCATTGATAATATGATAGCGCAATGATGGAAATGGTTTAGTAAGAACATTAAATGTATCCCATGCCATAAAATATGTGTTCCATCCATCTTCATAATTCATACCCTTCCATGGAGTCATATTCAAATAATTGTCATAATCATCTTTAAATCGATGATGATTTCCTTTTCTCCATGGTCTTTCTTCTCCAAGATAATGAATAATCACTGGATGCTTTCTAGCTTCTTCAAATACATCTTTATCAATATATGGATAATCACAAAGTTTAGACAAAAAACGATACGAATACTGATCAAATATATTGTAATAATTATACTTAGCAGACAAAGTCAGAATTTGTCCTTTACATGTTCCATTAATTGCATCCTGATCATTTGAAAAAAGTTTTCCTTCATGTTCTTTATAGAAAGAAATAATTTTCTTTCCAAGATTCTGGCTTCTCCAGTTGTTTAAATCAATCAGAAGCACACCAGCATTGTAGTACGGCATCCCTTTCATACCGATTGAAGCTTTACGTTCATGATCATATGTTGGCTCTAAACTAGCTGCAATCGCATGATCTTTCATTTCTGTCTGATACAATTCTTCTAAAGAGCCTCTTACAATCGTATCTCCATCGAGATATAAAATTCTATCTAGCGAAGAAGGCAGTAGTTTATCTAGCAACAACCTTGCCAACACAATTGGATTCCATCCAGATGTATTAATTTCAAAATCAAAATGTTCTGACATATCACCCAGTTCAATGAATGACACTTCTCTTCCATACTTCTGAATATACGCTGTTAATTTTTTTTCATTTTCTTGAGAAACATTTAAAGACATCAGATAAAAATGAATCTCAAATACATTTTTATTATTTTCACATACAGAAGTAATCGCTGCAGCTACTTGAGGAACAAATTTATCATTAAATGTATACAAAATATTCATTCGTCAAACCTTTACTACTTTCCAATAAACAATCGCAAATAGATTCTTGACCCCAGATTCAAGCATTTTCGAATAAAAACACTCAATGCAAAATCAAGACTTGAAATATGCAATGCAGATGCATGTTTTCTAAGCAACATCTTATGTTCTTCAACATATGCCTTTTGTTCTGTTGTCAGTACTTTTCCAGTATTGGAATCATTTCTCAAGCGGAAATAATTCAATGGTTCATGAATAATATACACGTCTCCTAGACACGCAATACTAACCCAGAAATCATAATCTAAAATATATTTAAATTGAGGATCAAATCCAGGCACCTGATCCAATACAGATTTTCTGAATGTATTATTCAATGGTGCACCAAACAGGTTTCTTGAAAACAGACCTGCTCTTGCGATGACTTTCCCACTTACTAAACCAGATTTTTTATATCTTGTATAACTGCCTTTTGTATTTCCTTCTAAGTCTCTAAATTGTGTATCGCTTTCCGCAAGCAAAGCAGTTGGATGTGCAATTAATGCATTCACTTCTTTTTCAAGAGCATCTAAGGCAAGCATATCATCTGCACAGATCAGCTTAATAAATTCACCTTTACATTGCTGAAGACAATGATTCCAGTTCCCACTCATTCCAAGATTCTTTTCATTGATCAATAAACGAATTCTAGGATCTTCAAATTTTCGAATTACCTCTACTGTATCATCTTTAGAATGATCATCACAGATAACTAGCTCAAGGTTTTTATATGTTTGATTCAAAATACATGAAATTGTCTGATCAATGTAATCTGCATTGTTATATGATGGAATACATACACTCACCAAAGGTTGTTCATTTATGTTTGTCATTGATTTCTTTCTCCAGTAATGCAACTTTTTGTGTTAAGAATTTTATTTCTTCAGATTGTTTTGAAACCGCCATAGTTAATCGATAGATAATCACTAAGGTAAACAAAAAACCAAAGAAGAAGATCATATTGATTGGCAATGCAATTCCCATTATATTGGCCACAAAGCCAAGAATTCCAGGAAATACAGTTACAATCAAGATAAACAGCAGTAATAACATCCATGTTAATGTATATTGTAATTTCAATTTCTTCTGTTTTATCTGATCAACAAATAAAGCAAAAGTTAACAAGATCAAAATAAATAATATGATTCTTAACTGTACTGTCATACTTTATACTTCCTTAAATTCTCTATTAAAATCGCCAATGATACTTTGATCATATAATATACAGATTTACTTGCATTGATGGATGATTCACCACCCTGTCTTTCTTTCATCTGTACAGGAACTTCAATCACTTTCATCTTTCTTTTCAACAAAGCTACAATACTTTCTGGTTCTGGATAATCTCTAGGATAATCCTTAGAAAATAATTCAATTACTCTACGGTTACACATACGGAATCCTGAAGTTGGATCTGTAATTGTTTTTCCTGTTAAGGAATGAATTAATTTTGTGAAATATGTGATTCCTACTCTTCTCATAAAAGTAGATTGGAATCCTTCATTTTTAATGAATCTTGATCCAATGACCATGTCTGCATTTTCTTTTACAAGTGTTTCAAACAGATTACCTAAAAACTTAGGGTCATGTTGACCATCACCATCCACCTGTACCGCAACATCATATCCATTTTCTAATGCATACTGATAGCCTGTCTGCACAGCCCCTCCAATCCCTAAATTTACTGGAAGATTCACAAAGTTTAAATGATTGTTCTCAAGAATCTCTAATGTATTATCTTTGGAACAATCGTTAATCACAACATAATCAAAATCTGGTGCATCCTCTTCGATACACTTTACTGTATTTAGAATGTTTTCGCTCTCATTGTAAGCTGGAATAATAATTAATTTCTTCATAATAAAAATAATGGCAGCAATTTTACGCCACCATTATTTTACTACATCTTCCTTAAAACTTAAATGTATCCTTTAAGCCCAACCATTTCTGATCCTTATCAGATAGATTCAAAGCAGTACCATCATCTAAATGATATCCACTTGCATCTGCACTTCCTGGATATGTGCCTTCTAAATGAGGCCATTCAACACCAATTTCTGGATCATTCCAAGCTAAGCCACCTTCATCATTGGCATGCCAGAAATCATTCACTTTATAACAGAATTCAGCTTCATCACTCAACACTAAGAAACCATGTGCAAAACCTTCAGGGATCAAGAACTGTTTCTTGTTTTCAGCTGTCAATTCAACGCCATACCATTTCCCATATGTTTTAGAATCACTTCTAAGATCAACCGCAACATCAAATACAGAACCTCTCACTGCTCTAACAAGTTTGCACTGAGGAAAATGCTTCTGGAAATGCAAGCCTCTCAATACGCCCTTCACTGACATAGACTGATTATCCTGCACAAAATTGATATCAAATCCAGCTTCCTTCATATCATTTTCATTATATGTTTCCATGAAGTAACCTCTGTTATCTCCATGCACTGCTGGTGTAATGACACACAAGCCTTCAATTCCACCAACATTCTTTTCAACACTGATCTGTCCCATATTAAAGATTCTCCATATCTAATTCATCAATATATCTTCTTAACGCATCCTGCCATGTAGGTAATGGTGTAAAGCCATTTTCTACAAGCTTAGATTTATCCAGTCTAGAATTAAATGGTCTAGCAGCCTTACTCAAACCATATTCCTCAGTTGTTACTGGAGTAACTTTTGTTGTATAACCAGCAACTTTATAGATTTCCTTTGTGAAATCATACCAGGAAATATAGCCACCTTCATTTGTCGCATGATAGTAACCATATTTATCTGTTTCAATCATATCTACAAGCAATCTAGCTAAATCAAATGTATATGTTGGTGTGCCAATCTGGTCATTAACCACTTTCACTTCATCATGGTTCTTGCCAACCTTCAACATTGTTTTGATAAAGTTCTTTCCATTCTTGCCAAATACCCATGCAATACGAACAATAAAATACTTAGATAATGTATTGGCAACCGCAAGTTCACCTTCCAGCTTTGTCTGACCATATACATTCATAGGCTTATAGTCTTTACAGTCAGGCTGCCAAGGCGTTTCACCCTGTCCATCAAAGACATAGTCTGTAGAAATATATACCATTTTAGCATCAATTGCTTTAGCGACATTGGCAATATTCTGTGTCCCACCAGCATTGATTGCACGAACCTTTGCAACCTTGTCGTCATCTTCAGCCATATCCACTGCAGTCCACGCAGCACAATGCACAATGACATCTGGATGAATATCCGTAATTACTTTCTCAACTGCTGCCTGATCTGTAATATCTAAAGAAACATAAGGAGCTGTTGTTACCGCAGTTCCATCTGCTACACCAGCATAAGCTGCCTGAATATCAGAACCAACGCCTTCATATCCTCTTTTTGCCAGCTCATTCATGACATCATGACCAAGCTGACCACATACACCTGTAACAAATACTTTCATTACTCAATTACTTCTTTCTTGCCATACATTTCTTCATAGTAGTTCTGATAGTCACCAGAGATGATATCTTCCCACCATTCTTTGTTATCTAAATACCACTGAATTGTCTTCTTGATACCATCCTTAAACATTGTTTCAGGAAGCCATCCAAGTTCAGCATGAATCTTTGCAGGATCAATAGCATATCTTTGATCGTGTCCCTTACGGTCAGTGACATGTGTAATCAAAGATTCAGGCTTGCCTAATTCATTCAAGATAATTTTAACAATATCAATGTTCTTCATTTCATTATGTCCACCAATATTGTAAACTTCACCAACTGTACCCTTACGGATAATTAAGTCAATTGCTTTACAATGATCTTCAACATATAACCAGTCACGAACATTTAAGCCTTCACCATAAACAGGTAATGACTTATCAGCTAAAGCATTCGCAATCATTAATGGAATCAGCTTTTCAGGGAACTGATATGGACCATAGTTATTAGAGCATCTAGAAATTGTAACTGGTAAGCCAAATGTTCTATGATATGCACTGACTAATAAGTCTGCTCCTGCCTTAGAAGAAGAATATGGAGAAGATGTATGTAATGGTGTTTCTTCTGTAAAGAATAGATCAGGTCTATCTAAAGGTAAATCACCATATACTTCATCTGTAGATACCTGATGGTATCTCTTTACGCCATATTTTCTAGAAGCATCCATTAATACACTTGTACCAATGATATTTGTTTCCAGGAATACTTCTGGGTTTTCAATCGATCTATCTACATGAGATTCAGCCGCAAAGTTGACTACGATATCAGGCTTTTCTTCAGCGAAGATCTTGTCAATTGCTTCTCTATCACAGATATCTGTCTTATAGAACTTGAATTGTGGATTATCCATAACATCCTTTAATGTCTTCAAGTTACCAGCATATGTTAACTTATCAACACAGATAATCTTATCTTCTGGATGTTCTTTCAATTCCAGAAATACAAAGTTACTACCAATAAATCCTGCACCACCTGTTACTAAAATATTCATTTTCTTATTTCTCCTTCTTCTGTTTATTAATTGGGCCTTGAATACTATTCTTTGCCAAGTTTCTTAAATAATCACCATATGGACTCTTTCCATATAGATCAGCAGTCGCTAATAACTGTTCTTCATCAATCCATTGATTGTAGAAAGCAATTTCTTCCGGAACAGAAATACGAATGCCTTGAATGTGTTCAATACTTCTGACATAGTTTGTAGCTTCTGCCATAGATTCAATTGTTCCTGTATCGATCCAGGAGAATCCTCTACCTAATACCTGAAGATCCAAGTCGCCTTCTTCAAGATAAATCCTATTTAAATCCGTGATTTCATATTCACCACGTGCACTTGGTTCCAATTCCTTTGCATATTGAATGACACGATTGTCATAGAAATATAAGCCAACAACTGCATAGTTGCTCTTTGGATGCACTGGCTTTTCTTCTAAAGAAATGACCTTTCCTTCTTCATCAAATTCCGCAATACCAAATCTTTCTGGATCATTCACATATTTACCAAACACAGTTGCACGATGATTTTCTTCTGCATTCTTCACTGCCTCTCTCAGCATACTTCCAAAATGATTACCATAGAAGATGTTATCTCCAAGAACCAGACAGGCAGTATCATCACCAACAAATTCTTCACCTAATACAAATGCCTGTGCAAGTCCATTAGGAACTTCCTGTACCTTGTATTCAAAGTGAACGCCAAATTCACTGCCATCACCTAACAGCTGTTCAAAATTAGGAAGATCATGAGGTGTAGAGATAATTAAGATATCTCTGATACCAGCCAGCATCAATGTACTAATTGGATAGAAAATCATTGGTTTGTCATAGACTGGCAATAATTGTTTACTTGTGACACGAGTGAGTGGATAAAGTCTTGTACCAGATCCACCAGCTAGAATAATACCTTTCATCTTAGGTTTCCTCCGTTATTACAAGTATATTAAAAGATGACGTTACGTCATCTTCAAGCATTATTTGATATTTCCATAATTTCACATAATTCATTTAGAATCATGCATATACTTCTCAATTAATTCACGTGAGCCATTTTCATACACTGCATAGACATAAATAGATTTATTTGAAAAATCTTTCTTCACATCTTTAAATGTTGCGATATATGTATTGTCATAATTCAATGTCATTGTCACTTCTTCAACTTTAGAACATTTTTCATTATCATACATCACAGCTACAACATGTTTCACATCATCAAAGTGCATTGGATTATCCGCAATCACTTCTACATCGTTGCTTAACAAAGAAGTTTTTGTCGAAATACCATCAAAAGATGGTGCCTTACTCATCTGTTGATAATATGTTGAACAAACAACAGATTGTGTTTCTTTATCCCACACAACTACATTGATTCCTTCAGCTTGTCTAGAATAATCATCATAGTCATCACCAAGCAGAATAGAAGATACTTGTTCACTGTTTGAAGAAGAAGAAATTACATATGGTGTTCCATCAGATAACGTTCCACCTTCTCTTAGATAGTCATCTGACACTTTAGAATAGGATGCATTTCCATCAATCACCGCAAAAGCAGCTTTACCATCACTCGAAGCAACGTTTCCTGCCCCCAGTTTTCCTAAAAGGATTTTTTCATTTTCACTGAAATTCGTCACACCAATTCCTTGTGTATTCATAAGAATTGTGTATCTATTACGATCCAATGCATTCAATTCATTCAAAAAGCTTGTCAAATCATTTGTTGGATATGTTCTCGCATTTCCACGATATTCAAAGATTCTTTCCGTCACAGAATTCTTATCTTTATCTGTACTATGTGCATCTACACCAATATATACAGAATCCATATTCCCATTCGGAACTGTAATCTGTGCTTTAAATGTTCCATCCCCTGTATAGTTCATGATATTGCTTGTTTGATTACCATCACTATCTTGTACAAACAATTCCAGACTATTCAATGTTCCATTAATGCCATACAAATCATCACAAGTAACACTCAATGTATCTTCATTCACTTCATCCACATGGAAATCCAATCCAACTAAAGATCCCCGATTACGCATGCCTTCTGCATTCGGATTCACATCTGCCAATGCATTCAAGAAATCAGATTTTTTAGAAAATTCTGTATTAATCATCTGCATACCATCTTTTTCAAGCAGTGTTTCTTCACCTGAAAAAACATTTGTACCCAAGCCAAGACGATTTCCTTCAATAGATACACCCATCGCAGCTAACGTTGTAGGGAAAGTATCCAAAGTTGTATATTGACGTTCTCCTTCAGAATGATTTTCTACAGGATCTGCATTAATATACGCCGTATACACTTTTCTTGAATAATCAGAAGAAACTGGATCACAGAAATCACTATCCATTGTTGGATGATCGCCAGTAATCACAATTGTTGTATTATCATACCAATCCTGTTGTTGAATCCAGGAAATAAATTCACTTACCTGTTTATCTGAACAAGAAATCACATTTCCATATTGATTTCCATCATGCAATTCCTGGCACAGATCACATACATAACCATCTTCAAAGTGTGTATCAACCGTCAACATTGTATAGTTAAATGGCTGATTCGAAGAAGCTAATTCTGTTAAATCTTCTTTTGCATATTCAATGAGTTTTTCGTCTTCAAATCCCCACCAAACATAATAGTCTTCTGGCAAATCTCCTATTTCTTTTCTGTAGTTCAGATCATGAATTGCATAATTTCCATGCTCTGTAAAATAAAGTTTTCTTCCACCAAACGTCGCATCGGATCCACAGGCAAATACCTGTTGATACCCTTCTTTATCGAGAATATCACCTAGTACAGTGGCATTTTTAAAGAAAGAATTTTGCGTATCCATGGAATTCCCATCGATTGAAACCATAAGGGGTAATCCTGAAGTGGAAGCAAAAAGTCCACCCATTGTCCAAGTTGATCCAGATGTAGAACGAGCTCCATTCAACACAGTATCAGAGCCAGCGAAATTTTCATTTTCTTTTGAAAGCTGTGTTAATTGAGGAATAAAGTTTCCATCAAATCCACCACCGTTTTCTTTATTCGCATATGTCATTTCCATAGATTCAAGATACAGAACGATCACATTTCTTTTCTTTTCAGGAAATGTTAATGAAACGTCTTTTGGATCTACATAGTTAGATTCAATAAAAGTACTGCCCTCTCCTTTATTTTCAAAATATTTGGTTGCATCTAGCTTCGTATTTGTTTCAATTAAAGATAAGCCAATACAAATCACAGAACAAATACTCAATGCAACTTTTCCTTTATTTCTAAATTGCTTTGATGCATATGACAATGTAATCGCAAGAACCACAAAAACAATCAAACAAACAATTGTAGGAATTCCTGCCTGGTAAAAATAAGCCCAGTACATATCAGATGCTGTACCTTCAGTCGGTGCAGTCAACTGATATATTAATTCATCCATTTTCAAATTTGGCCATGTACGAAAAACCCATTGCACACTAAAAAACAACAATGCCGCAATTGTACATACAAGAATCACAAAAACGGTCGTCCAAAATCCATAATTTTTTTTCTTTGCCTGTTTTAAAGCTTTCTTTTCTTGCTTTAATTGTTTCTTCTGTTCTTTAATATCTTTCTTGATTTGCTTTAGCTCTTCTTTTTTTGACAAGAAAGATTCTTTTATCTGGTTCTTTGAATCTTCAGCGGATTGAATCAATGTTACCTTTGAAGCAATTTCTTCTTGATGGAGTTGTTTCTGCTTTTGAATAAATGCCTTCAATTTTCCTTGAAATACTTCTTTATCTTCATAAAGAACGATTTCATTTTCCTTTTTATCCTCATGAAGCGTCTCA